>DAOTVR010000112.1:0-9339 GCA_034436315.1 Anaerolineae bacterium | reverse complement strand
TGGGCTCCATCCCCTTCGCCTTCATCATCACCAAGCTCTTCACGGGAAAGGATATCCGTTATGAGGGGGAGGGAAACGTGGGGACGCGAAACGTCTTGCACGTCGCCGGGGTCCTTCCGGGGGTTTTGACCGGGTTCCTAGATGTGGGCAAGGGTGCGGTGGCCCACTGGGTGGGCTGGCGCTGGGGATCCAGCCCATTGGCGCTCTATTCCACCGGCTTCGCCCTCATGTTGGGGCACGGGTTCCCCATTTGGCTGCGAGGGCGCGGCGGCAAGGGGCTGGGGCCGGCGACGGGGTTCCTCCTGTGTATGTGGCCCTACTCCATATTGGCCATGGGGGCGATCTTCCTGGTCGCTCGTCTCGTGATCCCCGATTTCAATCTGGCCTTCGCCGTGGCGGGCACAGCCTTTCCCTTCATCACCCTCCTGGAGGGCAACGACCTCAAGGGCTTTCTGTTCATCCTCTTTTTCTTGGGCCTCGCAGGGGTGAAAAAGGTTCTGGATTTACCCCACGAGCGGGCTTGCCGGGCTAAAAGCGGCTGGATCGAGGGGTTCCGAGCACGACGGAGACAGGAGGAAAAGGCCAACGGTGCGGAGGGCAAATGTTAATTCATTATCAGCTCGCGATCACGGGGATCATGGTGTACATCCTGCTGACAACCCTCTACAATCTGCGGCACATGTTGCGCCTGCCCTCTATGGACTCTTTGCCCTGGCCGCCGCCGCTGGTCTCGGTGCTCGTCCCGGCGCGGGATGAGGCGCGCAACATCCGCGCCTGTTTGGAGTCGCTGCTCCAGCAAGACTACCCCAACCTGGAGATCATCGTCCTGGACGACGACTCCTCCGATGAAACGCCGGAGATCGTGCGCGAATTGGCCGCGCAACATCCGAAGATTCGCCTCATCACCGGGCAGCCCTTGCCCCCCAACTGGCATGGGAAAGCCTGGGCCTGCCAACAACTCTCCCAACAAGCCCGAGGAGAATGGCTCCTCTTCGTAGATGCCGATACCCGGCTGCGCTCAGATTGCGTCTCCGCGGCTCTGGCCGTAGCTTGGGCGAACGGCTTGGACCTTGTCAGCCTGCTGCCTAACATGGCCCTGAAGACCTTTGGCGAGCGGGTGATCATGGCGGTCATCCCCTTCGTTTTCATCGCGTGCGTGCCTCACTTCATGTTCACTTGGACGCGCTACCCGGGATTGGTCGCCGCGATCGGCCCCTTCATGCTCTTCCGACGAGAGACCTACCAGAAATTCGGGGGACACGAGGCCGTGCGACGGGATATCGTGGAAGACGTGATGATCGCCCGCTGGGTAAAGCGGGTTGGTGGAAAGGTCGCTCTCGTGGACGGCATCGCCACCCTGCGGGTGGAATTCTATCAGGGATTCCGGGAGGCCTGGCACGGCCTGAGCAAAAGCGCCTTCCCCGCATTTGATTACTCCCTGTTGGGGATGCTCCTGGCCCTGGCGGCCTTTGCCCTGGTCTTCCTCGGCCCCTATCTCTTCCTTTACGGGGCCTGGCGGGACGGCCTGAGGGATTTGGCCCACTTCTGGTTGCCGCTGGCGCAGGTGAGCCTTGCCTGGCTGGCCATGTGGCTGATCAACGGGCGCATCCTCATCCCCAGGCCCTATGCCCTGCTGCTCGGCCTCACAGTGCTGGTGGCCATGCTCTTTTCCTTGCACTCGGTGTGGTCTCACCTCGTGGGCCCGGGGACCGTCTGGAAGGGGCGCACGTACCAATTCAAGGGACGCGCACAGAACGGCGGATTATGAGGGGATAGATCAAAAAACGTAAGGCGACGGTCGGACTTGAACCGACGATCGGGGTTTTGCAGACCCCTGCCTTAACCACTTGGCTACGTCGCCGTCAAAAATGCGGTTCCTCGTCGCGCGAAGGAACCGCAGGAGCGGAAGACGAGATTCGAACTCGCGACCCTCTCCTTGGCAAGGAGATGCTCTACCAGCTGAGCCACTTCCGCTTTGAGGGCGTTAGCACAAGCTCCCGCCCAGATGCCGCAGCCCAGACTTGAACTGGGGACACCTTGATTTTCAGTCAAGTGCTCTACCAACTGAGCTACCGCGGCACGTCTTTTCGGCGATTATTGTACAACAAACCTTCGCCCTTGTCAAAGACAAAAACAGGGCAGGATGTACGACCTGACCGAACGGAAAGACCCGGCTTGTGTCCCCTTGTAAACGCTTCTTGAGCCTCACATACGCTACCGACCCAAGAAGCCCTCGTCCTGTCTATCGGTGCTTTTCATAGCTCTATAGGCATCACCCGCTGTTTTTCACACATTGTGTTAAACCTGCGTATCCATATTGACTTATTAGGCATTTTGGCATATACTGTAATCATGATGGTTAAATTTCGCTAGCATTGTGTGGATACGGGAGTTATCGTGGTTCTTGCTTATCTAGTTTGCCTGGTTATACGCGAGGCAAGAGGGCTTCAAGGGTGGCCCTGAGCATGGTTTTCAAACAGTGGCGTTCTGGTGACGGGGGACTAGCTAAGGGGGGGAAAATGAATCAGGAAGTACTACTCAACGTGAAGCAGGTGGCGCAGTATCTACAACTCAAGGAGTCCACGATCTACTCTTGGGCTCAGGATGGCAAAATCCCGGCGATCAAAATCGGCCGCACCTGGCGTTTTCGCCGCGCCGATCTGGACGAATGGCTTGAACGCCATTTGAAGAGCGAAAACAGCGCAAAGGCGACAGAGGCCGACTAAGGATCGCTTTGCAACGCTCAAGCCATCGAGGGCGTCGGAAAAGCGCGATATGCTTTTCCGACGCTTTCCTTATCCTCCGTGAGAAGCCACAGACGCCTGAGCGCCCCACCTCCTCAAGCCGGCCGAGCCAGCAAAACGACGTTCAATCCGGATTCGCCTCCAGGAAGGAGAGGATCTCCCCCAGGACCACGTCGGGGCTGTCCACATAGAGATAGTGCCCGGCGCCGGGTATCTCCTTGAGCTCGGCCCCCAGTCGGGAGCACAGATCTTGAAGCAAACCGCTTGAGATGGCCTTGTCCTTTTCTCCGTGCAAGACGAGGATGGGGCATCCCCTCAAGTTAAGGTCCGTCAGCGCATCAGCGCGCAACAGCCCATCGCGAGCGACGAGCACGGGCAATATCCCCTCGTTATTCAGAGACAGGCCTTCGGGCAAGAGATAGATTTTCACGTAATACGCATAGGCCTTGCGCAGGACCTCCTGGCCGGCTGCCGGGTCACTCCCATAAGCCCTGGCCTGCTCCAAGAGATGCGAGAGCGTGGCCAGATCCCCATACGCATGGATCCCTTGGGTCGCTAACTCTCGCACCTGAAGGGCCACCTCCCCCTCTCCCCCGCCGAATTGGGCCATAAGGCCCTGAAGCGCGGCTTGGGCGAAACGAGAAAAGGAGGGGATGGGGGAGAGCAAGATCAGCGCGGCCACCCTCTCGGGGTAGCGCGCCGCATAGTGTAGCGCGCAGAAGCCTCCCCACGCGTGGCCGATGAGCGTGACCCTCGCCGCGCCGATCTCCTGACGCAACAGCTCTATATCGTTGATATAGGCATCCAGGCTATAAGCGCCCTGGCCCGGCGCCACCGAGCGGCCACTACCGCGTTGTTCAAGATAGGCGACATCCAGATACTGTTGCAGGGGTTGGGCCATCAGGTACATGAGATCATAGGGCGGCCGCCCAGGGCCACCGCTGAGATAGATAGCAGCCCGCCGGCTAGGTCCATCAAGCCATTGGTAGAAGAGACGTAACCCATCGGGCGTAGAGAAGGTGCGCGTCTCTCCTACAGGGGGGCCCGATAACTCGGGCACGGCGCTCAGATCAAGGGGCCCAACACCGTACACCAAGCTCGCATAAAAATCCGCGTAATTTGCACCGCTCAGCTCGCCGAGCAGGTTCACAACCTGCTCTCCACCGACCAGACTCCCTGTGATATAGTAGCCGTAGCGCCGATGAAGCTGACGCGCCACCTCGGATAGATCGACCCGCCCCTCCGTCTCCGCTCGCAGGCGCCGATCCGCGAGCAAAGCGCCCAACTGGCTCTTGGAGTAGACGAATCGAGCGAGTTCGGCATCGCCGCGCATCTGCCCCGCGACATCGGCCAAACTGAACTTGTTCAAGAAGGGGGATTCAGCCAACGCGCGCGCCACACGACGCAAATGCTCCCAATACTGAAGCGGCGAGATCCGCCCGGAATCCAGCCTGATGCGCCAGGCCAGGTATTCCGTCCAACCATAGGTCAGCCACGGCTCGCGGCCGCAGGGATCCATAGACCAGCGGGGAGCGGTGCGCACGGCATTCACCATCCAGAGGCGCACCGCCTCGCGCATGAGCGCCTCATCTAACGAGAGCGCAGAGGACATAGCCGCTTGGACCAGGATCAGGTCATCGCCCAAGGCCATCCCGACGGGCTGATCCGCGGGGGCCTGGTCGGGGGCGGGCACGAAGACGGCCATCAAGCTCGCCTCAGGGCCCAAATTGGGGGCGGCGCCGAAAAGGCGATGGGCAAAGAACATCCCCTGAGCCAGAGCGTCGGCTCGCTCGCGAGCGAGCTTTTCGTCTCCAACGGCGGGGAGAAGCACCCGCGCCCGAAACGCCTCGTCGCGAAGCTCGTAGAGGGTATAATCGCCCAAGACGACAGCGGTATCTACTAAATCCTCAGCGTTATCGGGTAGAAAGGCCGTGCCTTCCGCATTAGAAGGCCACGTCGTATGGACGGCCCAGCCCGCAGGAGGAACCACTTGGACCTGAACCGCGCCCTGAAACGGGGCCTGGAGCTGATCGAGCCAAGGGAGAGGGAACACGAAGAGGGACCGCGTCAAAAGAAGGGCACGCCGATCCTCCACCCGCGAGGGCACTTCGCCATCTTGCCCCGCGAGCTCAAGGTAATACTCTAGTTGGATGACGCCGTTCCCGGGCACTTGCACACTCCACCGGGCGACGTCCTGCTCCAGGCCGGGCGACGAGCTTTGGTCAAGGGGCACTTCCAGCGCCGGGCCGCGCGTCGTGCCGAGCCGGATCCAGACCAATTGGGCATCAAGGCCCGCATAGCCGGCCCATGCACGCAACATGGCCAGCTCAAGGGGCCCAGGGGTCAATCCGGCGAAGCGCGCCTGCACCCTCAGGCCCTGCTGGCCAGGCCCGATCAGCGTGATCCGATAACGGGCAGAGAACTCCTGGGACGGCGTGGCTGCACAGGCGATCAAGGTAGAGCTCACCAGCGCAGCGCTCAGGAGGATCAGGTAGATTGGGCTCGCTCTCCTGTTCACGATGCCTCTATCCGAGAAGAATCATCTGCCAGGGTGCGCCCAAGAAGAGAGTTGCGCCCAACCCGGGGCGGATGTAAGGCGATTATAGCACCCTGCTTCGGCCCGGTCAACCACCGTGAGGCCTTGGCCGACAAATCTCCGCAGGTGCGCCAAGGCGGCCGGCTGCTTGAGGGCCAACGCACACGCCCCGGCAATTCGCCGGAATCGGGGCTTTGACCATCCCTTTACCACGGGCTATAATCTATATATCTTTCGCCTGTGAGCGGGCTATGATGCGAGGCCACAATTTGTCCCTCCTGGGCGTGACGATAGGCCACGCCGTGCACGACACCTGGTTCGGGGTTGCGCCGGTGTTGCTGGCCGCGCTCAGTGCCCAGATGAGCCTGAACAACTCGGAGATAGGCTTGGTAATGCTCCTCTACCAAGCCCTTTCCTCCATCACGCAACCCTTCTTCGGGCGGCTCAGCGAGCGCATCGGGGGGCGGCCGCTCGCGGTGGGGGCGATCCTTTGGACGACGACGATGTTCTCCGGGGCGCTTTTCGCCGAATCCAAATTCCTCCTGGCGGCTTTGATCAGCCTGGCCGGTCTGGGCTCGGGGGCTTGGCACCCTCAGGGGATCGCCAATGCGACCATCGCCGGCGGAGAGCGTCGGGGGGCCACGGCCGCGGCGGTTTTCGGCCTCGGCGGGACCTTGGGGATGGCCCTTCTCGGCTCAGCTATGGGCGGGTATCTGCTGAGCGCCTTTGGCCGTCGCTCGCTCCTCTTGATCTCTGTGATCACCATTACGCTGGCCCTCACCGTCGTGCGCCGCACGGTGCCGTACCAGCTGCTCACCGCCAAAAGGGCTCCTCAGGCCACTCCACAGGCTAACGGCTCCAACGGCCGCACCCTCTGGCTTTTCTTGGCCTTTCTATCCCTCAGCATAGCCCTGCGCTCGTTGGTCCACTTTAGTCTAGACACTTATATCCCCAAGTACGAACAGGACTTGGGCGTCCCGACGGCGACCTACGGCCTGGTGATGTCGCTCTACTTGTTCGCTTCGGCCATCGGGGGCGTAGTCGGTTCCTATCTGGCCGACCGCCTGGGGGTCAAGCATATCCTCGTCGGCTCGATGATCCTCAGTGCGGGCTTCCTGGCCGCCTTCGTGCGGCTGCAAGGCCTTTGGAGCTATGCGCTCCTGGCCCTTGGCAGCTTCTTCCTCGGCCCCTCGCACACCCTGCTCATCGTCGCCGGCCAGCGGCGCTTCCCCCGGCGCATGGCCACCGTCTCGGGCATTTTCTTGGGCTTTACCTTCATCAGCGGCTCCAGCGGGGCCTGGGTTCTGGGCTGGCTGGGCGACCGCATGGGCTTGGGGACGGCGCTGAGCCTACTCCCTTGGGCGCTCATCGGGGCAGCGCTCTGTGCCCTGGTGTTCCTGCCTCAATCCCAGACCGTGCCGGAGCAGGAGACGGCGCCACAGCCCGAAGGGGCGAAATAGCGAGGCTACAGCCATGGCGAAAAAAGGACCCTCCTCGCGTGCTCTCGCCGGGCACGTAGGCGATATCGCCTTCGCGGTGGTCGTCCTGGCAAGCTATGTGGCCACTCTGACGAGCTCTCGCCCCTTCACCCTGCGCGAGGCATCGCTGCTCATCGTCACCGGGATAGCCTATCTGAGCTTGGGCATCTACGGTTTCGCCCTGTGCGAGCGCTTGGGATCACCGCTCGCCTATGCGCTGTACTTTGGCCTGCAGATCCCCCTGGGCACAGTGATCGTCTACCTTAGCCGAGGCAACGCCTGGTTGATACTCCTCCCCCTGGCCGGGCAGAGCGTCACCCTGCGGCGCGGGGCGATGCTCCTCGTTTGCGCCCTCCTGTTCGTCGCCGAGCTATCGCCCTTTATGCTGGCCGGCAATTGGGCGGCGATAGGCCAGGTGGCGGCCCCCTTCCTGGCGGCGATCGTCTTCGTCGTCCTTTTCACGCAGTTGGCGGTGAACGAACAGCGCGCCCGCGCCAAGGTGGAGCAATTAGCCGCCGAGCTGAGCGAGGCCAACGCCAAGCTGCGCGATTATGCCCTGCGGGTGGAGGAACTGGCCGCGGCCGAGGAGCGCAACCGCCTGGCGCGCGAGATCCACGATACCTTGGGCCACTACCTCACGGCGATCAACGTGCAGCTTGAGGCCGCGCGGGCGATCCTGGAGGCCGACCGCGATCGCGCGCTGGACGCGCTCCACAAGGCCCAGATGCTGGCCAAAGAGGGCCTGGCCGATGTGCGCCGCTCGGTGGCCGCGCTGCGCGCAACGCCCACGGAGAGCCGCCCCCTCCGCGAGGCCGTTCAGGCGCTGGCCGAGGAATGCCGCGCCGCCGGCATCCGTACGGAGGTGGTGGTGCAAGGCGACGTTCGTCCGCTCAAGCCCCAAGCAGAGCTGACCCTCTATCGCGCCGCCCAGGAGGGCCTGACCAACGTGCGCCGCCATGCCCAGGCCTCTCAAGTGCGCCTCACGTTAGACTATACATCGGCAGACACGGTGCGCCTGAACGTGGAGGATAACGGCGTCGGCGCGGCCGAGGGCGCTGCGAGCGGGTTCGGGCTTTTGGGCATCCGCGAACGGGCGCAGATCTTGGGCGGTCAGGTGCGCGTTCACAGCCGCCCCGGGCAGGGCTTTACCCTAGAGGTGGAGGTGCCGGGATGACGGAACCCATCCGCGTGTTACTGGTGGACGACCAAGCCCTCTTCCGCGAGGGGTTACGCACCTTGCTGGGGATGCAGCCCGGCCTGGAG
Source organism: Anaerolineae bacterium (assembly GCA_034436315.1). Lineage (GTDB taxonomy): Bacteria > Chloroflexota > Anaerolineae > UBA1429 > UBA1429 > DAOTVR01. Next base: position 1,318 of record DAOTVR010000112.1, on the reverse strand, counting down.
GTGGTCGGCGAGGCGGCCAACGGCGAGGAGGCGTTACGGCTGGCAGCGAAACTGTGCCCCCAGGTGGTGCTGATGGACTTGCGCATGCCCGTGCTGGACGGCGTGACGGCCACGCGCCGCCTGCGCGAAGCCCAGCCCGATTGCCGGGTGATCGTGATGACCACCTTTGACGACGACGAATACGTCTTTGAGGGCCTGCGCGCCGGCGCGGTGGGCTACCTTCTGAAGGATGTGCCCTCGGAAAAGCTGGTGGAGGCGATCCGCGCGGCGGCCCGCGGGGAATCCTTCCTGCAACCTTCGGTGGCGGCCAAAGTCATCGCCGAATTCTCCCGCCTGGCCGAGCAGGCGCAGGCGAAACCTCACCCTCCACTGGTTGAGCCCCTTTCGGAGCGCGAGCTGGAGGTCCTGCGCCTCGTGGCCCGTGGGGCGAGCAATAAGGAGATCGCTGCCGCGCTCTTTATCGCCGAGGGCACGGTCAAGAACCATCTCACCAGCATCCTCGGCAAGCTCGGTGCGCGCGACCGCACCCAGGCCCTGCTCAAGGCGCAGGAGCTCGGCCTCGTCTAGCCTGTTCGTAGTGACGCCGTCAGGCGTTGATGCCCTCACGGGCACACTACGAACGGTGCGTAGCCCCTACGAAGTCATATGACTTATTGGCCGGTCATACCCCATTTCGTGACCTCACAACATGACCTTTGGCTCATCCCATCTCCCCTGGGAACTGCTATACTGCTCGTAGAAAAACAGTTTCCACACAAAGGAGGCAAGATGACAACTCAAATGGACAACGAGACTCGTAAGGACCTTCCCCGTCGCGGCGGCTCGTGGGTCGCGGGGGTGATCCCGATCTGCGTCGGCGTGTTCCTGCTCCTGGCGCAGTACACCAAGCTAGAGGAGGCCGGACAATATTTCCTGCCGGCACTGGGGGTGGCCTTCCTCGCCTGGGGAGCGGCCAGCCGCAACGTCGGCCTGCTCATCCCCGGCGGGATACTCGGCGGGATCGGGGTGGGGGCGATCCTCATCGAGGGGCCGTTCGCCTATCTGGGCGACGAGGCCAAGGGCGGGATCTTCTTACTCTGCTTCGCCTTGGGCTGGGGGCTGATCACCCTGCTCTCGGCCCTGTTCACCGCCAGGGTGCACTGGTGGCCGCTGATCCCCGGCGGGGTCATGGCCGTGGTGGGTGCGGCGCTCTTGGCCAGCGGGGTGGCTCCGGGTATCTTGACCGTGTTGGGCAGCATCTGGCCGATCGTCCTGATCCTCATCGGCCTCTGGCTGATCATCCGCTGGCGAGGGGCGCGCCGCGAGTGAGGTAAACCCG
>DAOTVR010000111.1:0-3298 GCA_034436315.1 Anaerolineae bacterium | reverse complement strand
GTCGGCACCACTAACCTCATCCCCGGGCCCAACGCGACCGAGATGGCCATGCACATCGGCTACATCCGCGCCGGACCGGCGGGGTTGGTGCTCGCCGGCCTCTCTTTCATCCTCCCCGCAGCCTTGCTGACCACGGGTTTGGCCTGGGCTTACGTGCGCTACGGCGCGCTCCCCCACGTAGCCCCCTTCTTCTACGGGCTCAAGCCGGCCGTCTTGGGCGTCATTCTCACCGCCCTGTGGAGGCTGGGCAAGGCCAGCGTCAAGGGCTGGCGCTTCCTGATCATCGGCCTCGCGGTTATGGGCGCCTCCTTCCTCGGGGTCCACGAGATCCTCGCCCTCCTTGCGGGCGGCCTGGTGGGCATGTTCTGGCTGCGCCTATGTGCCGCGCACGAATCCCAGGGGAAAAAGCCCCTAGCGCCGAGCTGCCTCCTGGCCGGCGCGCTCCTGAGATCCCGCCCTCTGGGGGCAGCCTTTGCGGCCTACGGCTCCATGGCGGCGGCGCAGGTGACCTTGTGGAAGCTGGGCCTTTTCTTCCTCAAGATCGGCGCGGTGCTCTACGGGAGCGGCTACGTCCTGTTGGCCTTCCTGGAGCGCGGCTTGGTGCGCGATTACCGCTGGATGAGCCAACAACAGCTCTTGGACGCCATCGCCGCCGGGCAACTCACCCCCGGCCCCCTTTCCTCCACGGCCACCTTCGTGGGCTATGTGCTCCTGGGAATCCCCGGGGCCGTCGTGGCCACGGCGGGGATGTTCTTGCCTTCATTTCTCTTTGTATTGGCGCTGAGCTCGCTCCTCCCGCGGCTGCGCCGCTCGCCCTGGGCGGCCTCCTTCCTGGACGCGGTCAACGTGAGCTCGATCGGGCTGATGGCCGTGGTCACCATACGCCTAGGTCAGACGACCCTCGTCGACTGGCCAAGCTGGCTGATCGCCCTGGCTACCCTAGCCGTCAACCTGCGCTGGAAGATCAACTCCACTTGGCTGGTCCTTGCCGGCGCCCTGATCGGCTGGCTCCTTTCCGCTCGTTTATCGCTCTAGCCACCCTCCCCCCTCCATGCTATAATTCCCAAGGGTGGTCTTTGGAGCCCGCCTCCGGAGGTGAGCGATGCGTGGACGCTACGTGCTGGCGCTCTGGCTGCTCTTCAGCCTGCTGGGCGCGGGGTGCGCGCGCCCCAAGCCCGCATCCGCGCCGGGGCCCGGCCCGATAGCCCCACCGGCCAAGCCGACGCTCACGCGCCTCTCGGCCCCGCCGACCACCTCCCCCGCACACGAACAGCCCGGCCCAATGCAGGCCGTCACGCGCAAGGAGCCACGCCCCACGTTAACCCCCACCCGCCTCGCCGAGGTGCACCTGCCCATCGTCAGCAGCCCGGAGGAGTCCCCCTCGCCGGAGGAAGCGACCCCGCCAACGCCCGGCAGCGACGCCAGCATCGCCCTGGTCAGGGAATACTTGGAAGCCCTTGGCCAGGGAGACCTAAAGGAGGCCTACAAGCTGCTCCACGAATCCTATCAGGCCCAGGTGCCTTACGATGATTATGTCAAGGGATATAGCTCGCTCGCCGGCCTTGAGTTGCACGTTATGGAGGCCATTCGGGCGGATGACTACAAGGATATCGTGCGCGCGGGGATCACCCTCATCACCCGAAAGCAGGGGGAGATGAGCCGTGCCGATTGGTGGGCCACCTTTGAGGTATTGGTCACACGGGGCAAGCCTCCCTACCAGCGCAGCATCACCTATATCACCATGCAGCGCGTCCAAGAGGGGGAGCGTTAACCGCCCGCCTCAGGAAGTGGCCACGGCAATCCCGCGGATTTCCCCATGCTGGATCTCGCCCAAGCGTTTATCCGTCGCCGGCGCGACGGCGCAATAAAAGTGATAGAGCCTGTCCTGCGCGAAGAACAAGGAAGGCTTGTGGGCATGAAGCGAATCCACAGCTCCTGCCGGGCCAATGTCAATGAGCACCTCACCCGACTTTTCCCAGCGAAACAAATCGTCGGAGAAGGCCACGCCATCGCGGGCGTGCCCGTCGGTGCATAGGCCGTAGTAGAACAGAACCCAGGTATCCCCACAGCGCAGGACACAAGGATCGCTGGCGAAGGTATCGTCAAACGCGCCCGCCGGGCCGATGGGGATCACCGGATTGCCCGCGTAGCGCTCCCAATGCTTCAGGTCGCCGGATATTACCAGGCCCGTCTGTTCTATCCAGGGCCATTCGTCCCGGTTCTTGGCGTTATAGAAAAGATAATACGTGCCCGCGTGTTCCACCAGGCAGGATTTGTATAATCCTCCGCGCTCCCAGGGCGCGCCATCGTCGCAGTGCAGGAAAGGCTCTTCCAGATCCCAACGCCTCAGATCGCTACTCCAGCATAAGCCGATAGCCGCCGGGCCCACCTCGTACCCCGCCCCAGGGTAGGCATGATACGTGCCCAAATAGCGCCCGTGGACCCTTTTGAGTTGGCCACTGCCGAACAAGTCGTTTTCGCGCAGGATCCAGGTTAAGGCGACATTGAACTCCGTCGTAGAGCCTCTCGGCCCTCGATCCAGGATCACGCCCTCCTTTTGCCAGTGTAACAAGTCGCTGGAGGAGGCCAGGCCCGTCCGATAGCCAATGGAATCCCAGCCGATATGGGTCATCCAGAAGCGGCCCTCATGGGCAAAGACAAAGGGCGCATCAACTGCGTGGCTATCGTAAGCTCCTTGCACATAGGAGGGAGAGAGGACGAGCCGGGGATATTTGTGTGGCGTGCGCAACCGCGTGAGAAGACCTTCAAAGCGTTCTGGCCTCGCCCGATCAGCAGGATCGTTCGTCACGGTCGGCCTCCCATCAATAGATCCGCTCAAATCAGAGCCTACCACAACAGAACATGCAAAACAAATAGGCCATGGGCTTGCCAGATTCCGAGCTGCGGACTAGAATAGCTATATCGTTCCAATCGCAGCCGGCCCATCACGAGAAAACACCCATGAGCATTGTCAGCCTAAATGACCTCCTGGCCAGGGCTATGCGCGAAGGTTACGCCCTGGGCTATTTTGAGGCCTGGGACCCATACTCCTTGGAGGCTGTGCTGGAGGCCGCCGAGGAGACCCGCTCCCCGGCCATCCTGGGCTTCGGCGGGGCGGTGGCCAATCCATTCTGGCTGGATCGCTGGGGGGTGGAGGAGCTCGCCGCCCTCGCACGCAGCCTGGCCGAGCACGCCACCGTGCCCACGACCGTCTTTTTCAACGAGGCTCGTACCTTCGCTCAAGTGCTTCGCGGCCTGCGTGCCGGCTGTAACGCGGTGATGCTGGATACTTCGCACT
>DAOTVR010000110.1:0-8536 GCA_034436315.1 Anaerolineae bacterium | reverse complement strand
CTATTCGGCACCCTGGTCGCCTATTTGCCCCATCTCCAGCGCTCCTATTACGCCTGGCGCGTGGTCATCAGCTACCGGCCGGCGCAACACATCTCGGTTTACCAGTTCTCTCCTCCTCATTTGCGCGTGATGCTCTTCTCCCGTTGGGAGTTCGGCCTCGTCCTCGGCTATTGGCTGCTGGGATTAAAGCTGGGTCAACCCCTCGTTTGGCTGCGGCGGATGGAGCTCGCCTGAGCCCCTACAGCGACTTACAAAGGCGGGACCGGGTTTTACCCCGGTTCCGCCTGTCCTTGAAGAATGGCCGATAAGCAATGTATCGCTCACTCCCTCTCCTCGGGCGTCGGCAAATCACGACTGGCGATGATATCTATGCCGGTACCGAACACATTAGCCAACACTACCTGATGCTCGCGCACTGGGGCCTCCAGGGTCACCCGGCGCAAGAGCGCAACCACAGGGAACAAAAGCTCCTTGGGCAGCGCCGCCGAGGAGCGCACGGGCACGAGGGGCAAAATGCCCCCCTTGACCCGTACGGTAGTGGTCAGCATCCGTTTGGGGGCCGTCAGCTCCTCGCGCACGAAGGCCAGGCCGCGCTTGCAAGCCTGTCCGCTGATCTCTCGCAATTCGCCATCTTCCACAATCGCGTCAATGGCGCAACCCACAGGGCACACAACGCAGATGAAATGGCGTTGATCTCGCACCAGCCTCTCCTCCTCAAGTAGCAAGTTACACAGAGCACGCGGAGGAGGCACAGAGGATACTAAACCCTGTTCGTGCCAACTACGCAGAGGGTTTGCTATCTGCCCCCGTTTTTCTCCGTACCCTCTGCGCCCTCGGTGTCCTCTGTGTAACTTTTCTGTGGTAGATTCTTCTAGCGCGCGATGTGCACCTGAAGCGCTTCAACCCCGGCGATACGCTCTGCCAGCCCAGCCTCCAGCTCCAGGGTGACCATCTCCGAAGGGCGCACGTATCTGAGCCGCTTGGAGGCCAAGACGTTCTCCCCCGCCTTGATCTGCACATGCACGGTCTCCTCAATCGGCTGGCGCACGCGGAATTGGATGGGCAACGCCCCATCGCGCAGGGATTCGGCATGTATCGCCTGTGGGACGACGTGGCGCACGTTATCCCCTGGCCGGATAGGGATGGGTCGGGAAAGCTCAGCCGACCCGCGCAGGGCATACTCGGCAGCATAGCGCCCTGCACGCAAGGCGCTCTCGGTGACGTCATCCACCAGATCATAGACATGCACAGCGTTCCCGGCAGCATAGATCCCCGGGACATTCGTGGCGTAGCGTTCATCCACGAGCGGCCCGCCGGTAACGGGGTCAAGGGCCACCCCGGCCATGCGCGATAGCTCGTTCTCGGGGATCAGGCCCACCGAAAGGAGCAACGTATCGCATTGCAACTCCTCTTGGGTGCCCGGAATCGGCTGCCAGCGTTCATCCACCCGGCTGATGACCACCGCTTCAACCCGCTCGGCACCCAGGATATCCGTCACCGTCGTGCAAAGGCGCAAAGGGATATTGTAATCCAGAACGCATTGCACCAGGTTGCGCCGGAGGCCGCTGATGTAGGGCAAGATCTCCACCATGGCCACCACCTCGGCCCCCTCTAAAGTCAGCCGCCGGGCCATGATCATGCCGATATCGCCTGAGCCGAGGATGACGAAACGGCTGCCGGGCATGTAGCCCTCCATATTCACCAGTCGCTGGGCCGTGCCCGCCGTATAGATCCCGGCGGGTCGGCTGCCCGGAATGGCCAATGCGCCGCGCGGGCGCTCGCGACAGCCCATGGCCAGGACGATCGCCTTGGCCTGAATTTCCATCAGCCCTAGCTGACTGTTCGCGGCCACCACCTTCAACCCCTGATCAATGGCCAAGACCATCGTTCGGGTAAAGAACTCCACCCCCGCCTCACGAGCCCGGCGAATCCAGCGCCCAGCGTACTCCGGGCCGGTCAGATCGGCAGAAAAGATGCGCACCCCAAAGCCGTTATGGATGCACTGGGGCAAGATACCCCCTAGCTCATCGTTGCGCTCAAGCACCAGCACGCGGCCGGCCCCCGATTCCCGTGCCTGATAAGCCGCAGCTAGACCCGCCGGGCCGCTGCCGACGACCAATACATCACAGCGCAGCTCCCTCACGCGCTCACCTCCTTGGTCTCGCGCAAAAGGAAGCGCGAACGTCCACCTTTCAGGGTGATCTCCAAAGGAGAAAGCCCTAGCTCGCGGGCCATGATCTGGATGACCAAAGGGGTATCAAAGGCTCCCTGGCAGCGTCCGCTGCCCACGCGGGTGCGGCGCTTGAGGGCGTCGTAGGTGCGTGCGGGAATCGGCGCATGGCAAGCGGCGACGATCTCCCCTTCGGTGACCGTCTCACAGCGGCAGATGACGTGGCCATAACGCGGATCGCGGGCGATGAGCGCCTCTTGTTCCGCGCGACTCAGGCGCGAGAAACGCGGAATGCCTTGGCGCAGGGGGTTATAATCCGGGCGTTCCACAAGGCGCAAACCCGCCTCGCGCAACATCTCTACAACGTACTCGGCGATGGCCGGGGCAGCGGTGAGGCCAGGGGACTCAATGCCCGCGAGCACCAACAGGCCGTAAAGCCCCTGGGGGATCTCAATGCGAAAATCGCCCGTATTGCCCGCGGCGCGCAAGCCGGCGAAGGTGCGGATCACCATGCGTGGGTCCAGCCCGGGCACGAGCCTCAAGGCTCCGGCCATGACCTCGTTCAAGCCGGCAGCGGTGGTGCTCAGGTCCTCTTTGGAGGCAACATCATTCGCATTGGGACCGAGCATGACGTTACCGTGGATGGTCCGCGTGACCAAGATCCCTTTGCTGATCGGCGTTGGACAAGGGAAAAGCACGCTATGCACTAGGTCGGCGGCCACCTTATCCAAAACGAAATACTCTCCCTTGCGCGGCGTAATGCGAAAGCCGTCCACGCCGGTCTTGTGCAAGAGGTCATCAGCCCACAACCCCGCAGCGATGATCACCCACCGGCCGAGAAACTTGCCCCTATTGGTAACGACGCCCACGATCCGCTGCCCTTCACGGAGAAAGTCGGTCACCTCGGTCTCCAAAGCCAACTTCACGCCGTTAAGCACGGCATTCTCCGCCGCGCCGATGCAAAGGCCAAAGGGATCCACGATGCCTCCCGTGGCCGCATAGAGGGCCCCTACGGTTTTGTCACTGACCGCCGGCTCGCGGCGGCGCATCTCGGCGGCGTCAATGAGGCTGAGGCCGCTCACGCCGTTGGCCCGACCACGCCGATAAAGTTCCTGGAGCGTAGTCCAATCCTCGGCGCCGAGGCCCACCACGTAGGTGCCACAGCGTTCAAACTCCACATCCAGCTCCGCACAGAGCTGATCAAAGAGGCGGTTCCCGGCCACGTTGAGTTTGGCTTTGAGGGTCCCCGGCTTGGCATCGTAGCCGGCGTGAACGATGGCCGTATTGGCCTTGGTCGTGCCCTCGCCCACGTCGGAGGCCTTATCCAGAAGCAGAATACGCAGTCTGTAGCGCGACAGGGCGCGGGCGATGAGGCTGCCTACCACCCCCGCGCCGACGATGATGCAATCGTAGCTTGCTGCATTCATGCGCGGTTTCTCCGGCAAATTGGCAGGCATTAGGCTTCTAACCAGCCCTTGGCGCGCTCCACAGCGCGCTTCCAACCACGGTAACCCCGCGCGCGGCGAGCTTCATCCCAACATGGTTCAAAGACGCGCTCCGCGTTCCAATGATGGCGCAACGCTTCCAGGTTCGGCCACAACCCAACAGCCATCCCGGCCATATAGGCCGCGCCCAGGGAAGTGGTCTCACGCACCTGGGGGCGAATCACCGGCTTCCCCAGGATATCGGCTTGTAACTGCATCAACACATTATTGACGACGGCTCCCCCATCCACCTTGAGCGCGCTCAGGGCGATCCCCGAATCGGCTTCCATAGCCTCCAGTACCTCGCGTGATTGGTAACAGATCGCTTCCAGTGTGGCCCTAACCAGGTGGGCGCGGTTCACGTAACGCGTGAGCCCGACGATGATCCCGCGCGCGTCCATATCCCAATGGGGAGCAAAAAGCCCCGAGAAGGCGGGCACGAAATAGATGCCCCCAGCATCCTCCACGGAGCGGGCAATCTCCTCCGTCTCGGCAGCCTCCTTGATCAAGCCCAGGTTATCGCGCAGCCATTGTACCGCTGCGCCGGTTACGGCGATAGAGCCCTCCAGGGCATAGTGGCATCCCCCTGGCTCAAGCCCATAGGCCACCGTGGTAAGCAGCCCCCTAGACGAGGGCACCGGGCGCTCGCCGGTATTCATAAGCATGAAGGAGCCGGTGCCATAGGTGTTCTTGGCCTCTCCCGGCGAAAAGCAGGCCTGCCCAACGAGGGCCGCTTGCTGGTCGCCCACAGCGCCGCAGATAGGGATACCCGCTCCCAACACGTTGCCCGACGAGCTCCAGCCATAGATCCGCTTATCGCTTGAGGGACGGATCTCGGGCAACATCTCGCGTGGGATGGTCAGAATATCCAGTAGCTCCTGATCCCAATCAAGCGTGTACAGGTTCATCAGCATGGTACGCGAAGCGTTGGTTACATCGGTGACGTGTACGCCACCCTTTGGGCCGCCGGTGAGGTTCCAGATGAGCCAGGTATCCAGGGTCCCAAAGAGCGCATGGCCACGCTCAGCCCGGGCACGCAAGCCGGGGACGTGATCCAAGAGCCACTTGAGTTTAGGCCCGGAGAAATAGGTGGCCACCACCAAACCGGTCCGCTGGCGGAAAAGGGGCTCCAGTCCATCATTTATGAGCTGTTGGCAGATATCCCGGGTGCGCGTGCATTGCCAGACGATAGCGTTGGCGTAGGGCTGCCCGGTACCCTTATCCCAGACGATGGTTGTCTCGCGCTGGTTGGTGATCCCTAGGGCAGCGACCTCCCTGGCCGAGACATTCCCTCTCTCCAGCGCCCCTTGGAGGACCTCCTGGGTGCGCTGCCAGATCTCCAGGGGGTCGTGCTCCACCCAGCCAGGCTGGGGAAAGATCTGCCGATGCTCCTCGTAATGGGAGCTCCGCGGTTTACCCCACGGGTCAAAGACAATACAACGCGTGCCGGTTGTGCCCTGATCAACGGCGGCGATATAAGGAGACACTGGCCCTAGTTCCTTCCCCGCACGAGCGACAAGTTAATCGTCCTGAAGGTTATAAAAGCCATGCGCTTTTATCCTATGATAACAACAAGAGCAAAAACCCGCAACGGAGCTCTTAGGACGCTTTGCCCTCGCTCACCTTGGGCTTGCCCATCTGTAACCCTATCATGTGCTCTTCGTTATAAGTCATGAGGGGCTAGATAGCGCCTGAACCCCATAAGTGGGGGTGCCGACCATCAAGGCCTCTTGCCCCTGAGGTTATCCTAGAAAGGAGCGCTTGAGATGTCTTACCGACGATCCGTGTGGCTAACCTTACTTTTGCTCTTGACACTACTCATGACAGGCTGGGTGGGCCTCGCCGAGCCGCCAAGCAACAGGCCCGTCCAGAGCTTCAAAGTGGCCGACCCGCGCGCGGGCTTTTTAGCCTTAAACCAAGTCGGCGCCGAGAACTTTATGATCCCCTTATCAGGGGATATAACCGTCTCCAAGGGAGAGCGTTTTCGCCTTTACAGCGAATATGAGGGCGTGTTCTTCCCAAAGGCCGTGGGCTCAGCTACATTTGAGCTTATGGTCTCGCTGGTGCGCGCCGACGGCAGCCGGGAACGTTTAGGGCGTGACCAAGCGACTGTAGCGGGCATCGGTCCAAGGCGCAGGAGCGGCACCCTGACTGTAGATGTCGCCCTGAACAGCACCGGCGTCTATACGCTGGCCATTTCCTCCCGCATTACAGCACATGTGGTGACGGCCGCGCGGCGGATCAGCGATGAGGATGAGATCTTGGCCCGAGTGACCGTCCAACAGGGGAGGAACCCAGATAGCGATCGTATATCCGCAGTAGAGTCGGCAGCTCCAGACGTTTCGTTGGCTCTGCCCGGTGCATCGGAGAGCCTTCCCGGAACGCTGCCAACGCTTCCCGCCCGCAGGACCCCGACCCCTGTTCCGGAGCCACCCCATCCTGCTCCTACGGATAAGGAGCTATTGGTCGCCTCGCCTAGGGGGCATTTCACCTCAACGGTAAAGGCGGCAGAGAACTTTGATCAAGGCAACGGCCAGTCGTTGGTCGTACGCCAGGGCTATACCCTCACGCTCAAGTCAGCCTACGAGTTCGTTTGGTTCCAGGGAGCCGAGGGACGAGCTCAAAGCGAGCTGTCCGTAACGGTGCGCACCGCCTCATCCTCCGTTATCAGCCCTACTATAGGCGAGGCGGCGCGGGTTGAGCTAACGGGAACGGGCCCTGCACGAGAGGCCGGCGTACTGCGAGTGCCCGTGACCTTCCATGCGCCGGGGCGCTATCTCCTCGCGGCACGCGTTCGCACACAGGTCTCGCCACCGGAGGCCCTTCAGACCGTTGTCGGAGATGAGGACATCGTCTCCATCATGGTGACGGTCGTCGGCGAGCTCCATACAGGGGCCATCACCGGTACGGTCACTGCGGATGGCTCAGGCATGCCTCTGGAAGGGGTAAGCGTACAAGTTTTTGAGGCCCTTACCGGTCGCCCTCGCGCCACAGTGCGCACGGCCGAGGATGGGAGCTATACCGCCACAGGCCTTGCGCCGGGCCGGTATCTCGTTTGGGCCAACCCCGTGAACCAGAACTATTTGCCGGAATGGTACGACAACGCACCGACGCGCGCGGAAGCCGACCCGGTGACCGTAGTAGCCGGCGAGACTACGGGCGAGATCAATTTCGCCTTGACCCCAGGTGGAGCTATTAGCGGACGAGTGGTCGAAGAGACCGGAGACACTGTGACCACGACCGTGCCCATCTCCAACGTCTTGGTCAGTGTGGGCTTTTACGAGGGGAACACGGTCGTAGCTAGGACACGCACGCTGGAGGATGGTAGCTACCGTCTTGAGAAGCTACCTCAAGGCACGTATTGGGTACACGCTGGGGATGCCGCCAGAGCGCTGATAGAGGAATACTACGATAACAAGCTGACCCGCAGAGAGGCCGACCCGGTGACGGTGACCGTGGGCGCAGAGACGGGCGGCATAGATTTCGCCCTCCGCTACGGCGGGGGCATCTCCGGACGTGTCGTGGGCATCTCTGCCGGTTCCGAGATGCCGAACGCCTTCAAGGTCACCGCTTACGATTGGGATACCGGCCAGGCAGTGCGCACAGTGGACGTGGCGCCGCGAGGCAACTATTTCATTCCCGGCTTACCCGAGGGCAGTTATCGCGTCTATGCCTTTGACCAGGCCGGACGTTTCATCGCCGAGTACTATGATAACGTGACCGATCCCGCCCAAGCCACGCCGGTGGTCGTAAGGCGCCAGGCCGTCACGGAACATATTGACTTTGAGCTGGCCCCCGCCGGAGTCGCCCTCGTGGAGGTCCGTCCACTGGTCAGCCAGGTTAACCCCGGCGATACCTTCTCGGTGACGGTGGAGGCCAGCCGAGTGACGGACCTGGGGAGTTTTGAGTTTCGCCTCGCCTTCGACCCGGCCATTATCCAGGCGCAGGGCGCGGAACTGGGGGACTTCTTAGGGAGCACCGGGCGGCAGGTCACCGCCGTCGGGCCCGCCATTGATAATACCGCCGGAACACTCATCTATGGAGCTTTTAGCCTGGGTGAAGAGCCGGGCCCCGGCGGCTCAGGTACGCTGGCCATCATCACCTTCACCGCAGCGCTCAGTGGTGAATCCCCGCTGAACTTGACCAATGTGCGTCTGGTCAACACACAAGCCGGACTCATTGCTACCCGCTCGCAGGGGGCACACGTCAAAGTGGGGGGCGAATGCATCGCCGGCGACTTGGACTGCGATTGCGACGTGGACATCGCCGACGTGATGCAGGTTGCCCGTCGCTGGGGGGCCAGAAGGGGCGATCCGGAATACGAACCCCGTTTTGACTTGGACCACGATGGGGACATCGACATCGTGGACGTGGCTCTGGTGGCCTCAGCATGGGGCAATACCTGTCCCGAGGCGGTGGCGAAGCGGCTCGTCACCCAGAAGGCCGCCTTGAAGGCCAGAGCGCTTAGCACGGGCCTACGCCTCGAGCCGGCCACAGCCACTACGGCCGTTGGGCAACCCATCACTTTGCACGTGTGGATCGACGAGGCCCTTGATCTGGGCAGCTTTGAGTTTAGCCTGACCTACGACGCGACGCGCCTGGCCCTATCGGCAGGGGGGATATCTCTCGGGGACTTTATCGGCAGCACCGGCCGCTCCGCTACGGCCATAAGCCCGCAGATCACGATTGAGAACGGCACGGGCACATTGCGCTATGGGGCCTATACATTAGGGGCAACCCCACCCGGGCCAAGCGGCAGCGGTATCTTGGCGGAGATCACGTTCATGCCTCTGGCAGCAGGTTCCGCCGAGGTCACCTTCACCGCCGCTCAAGTGACGAATACGACGGGCGAGAGCCAGAGTGGCTTGGCGTTGCGCGGCGC
>DAOTVR010000109.1:0-12509 GCA_034436315.1 Anaerolineae bacterium | reverse complement strand
GAACTCATCATTCACGTCTCAGGAGATATGGCTCAGCTCGCTGCGGCCCTGGAACAGCGCGGCGTGACGATCAAACGCCGCTTTCGGCTGACCAATTCCCTGGCCATTCGCTGTAACGGTAAGGTTGCCCTGCAGCTCCTTAAAGAGCCAAGGATCCTGCGTATCGAGACAGACCGCCTGATTAAGGCCCTTAGGAGGTGAACATCGTGGAAGAGCATCGCCCGAAACTCACTCGCGGCTTGCTGCAAACCCTGCGCCAGGTAGAGGATAGCCAACAACAAGTGCCCATCATCGTGCGCTATACACCCACCCGCCGCATCTATCGGCACCGAGAGGCCTTGCCGGGGACGAGGGAAAGCTACATCTACCATTTAAGGCCTTTCGTGCACTTGCATGCCACCCCTGAGGCGATCCAGAGACTGGAAGCGGACCCAGAAGTAGTTACCATCTACGAAGATTTGCCCGTACATGCCTACCTGGACGCCGCCATGCCCCTGATTCAGGTTCCACGGCTCTGGCAAGAGGGCCTTACCGGTGAGGGCGTGCGCATCGCCATCGTGGATACGGGCCTAGATACCCAACACCCGGATTTCCGAGGGCGTATCGGGGGCACAGCGGATTTTACCGGTGAAGGGATAACAGATCGACACGGACACGGTACCCACTGCGCAAGTATCGCGGCTGGGTCGGGCGAGGCCAGTGGGGGCAGATACCGAGGCGCCGCCCCTAAAGCGACTCTCTATGCGGCCAAGGTGCTGCGTTCCGATGGCCAGGGAATGATGAGTGACGTGATGGCCGGCATTGAGTGGGCAGTTGATCAGGGAGTCCAAGTCATCAGCCTCTCTCTAGGAGGGACCGGCCCCTGCGATGGAACGGATGCGCTTTGCGAAACGTGTGATGCGGCGGTAGAAAAGGGGGTCATCGTCTGCGCTGCAGCCGGCAACGAGGGGCCTAATCCATATACCGTAGGTTCGCCAGGCTGTGCACGCAACGTGATCACCATTGGCGCCTGTAACGATCAACAGCACATCGCCAGCTTTTCCTCGCGCGGCCCCACCAGCGACGGGCGCGTCAAGCCCGACATCGTCTTTCCCGGCGTAGACATCATCGCCGCCCGGGCCTGGGGCACAAAGATGGGCAAGATCGTAGACGAATACTATACGTCGGCCTCGGGCACCAGTATGGCCACGCCAGCCGCAGCAGGTGTCTGCGCTCTCATCCTACAAGCCAAACCCAACCTAACTCCACAAGAGGTCAAAAACCGCCTGATAGGGACGGCTATCGACTTGGGCGTAGATGTCTACGCTCAAGGGTATGGGCGCGCTGACGCCTGGCGTGCAATCCATGAAGAACCTGCGCCCCCTAAGCCTCCTTCTCCCGGGCCTACGCCCGGTCAAGGATGCCTGCCCGCATTAGTCAAGATCCTCTTCTGGGGTCGGAACCATCAGTCCTAAAACAGCGGGCAAAGACTACATCATTTCGGGCGCGGTCATGCCCAAGAGGTGCAAGACGCGTGCGAGCACGATTTTGCAGGCGGAAACCAGCTTGAGCCGTGCTTTGGTAATAGCCTCATCCGCCGGATCTGAGCTAACCACTCGGCAATCCCGATAAAAGGCGTGAAAAGCCGTCGCCAGATCCTGAGCATAGTATGTCAGGTGATGCGGCGAGAGTGTCACGGCCGCGGTTTTCACGATCTCGGGGAAGCGGGTCATTTGACGAATAAGGGCTAGTTCCGGCTCAGAGGTCAATAGGGATAGATCGCCATCCGAATAGTCTAGAGCGCCCGCAAACCGCAAGATAGAGGCGATGCGCGCGTGAGCATATTGCACGTAATAAACGGGGTTCTCGTCCGACTGCTCCTTAGCTAGATCTATATCAAAGTCCATCTGGCTATCGGCTGAGCGCGAGAGCAGGAAAAAGCGCATCGCGTCTCGGCCCACCTCTTCTAAAACCTCGCGCAGGGTGATGATATCCCCTGTCCGTTTGGAAAGACGCACGATCTCGCCGCTGCGTCTTAGGGTCACCAACTGATAGAGGATCAGGGTCAACCTATTAGGATCTAGTCCTAAAGCCTTCATCATGGCCTTCATTCGCGGCACATGGCCTTGATGATCAGCGCCCCAAATATCGATAACCCAGTCAAAGCCGCGCTCTATAAACTTGTTATAATGGTAAGCGATATCCGAAGCGAAATACCCCGGTGAGCCATCAGAACGCACGAGGACCTCGTCTTTGTCGCCTCCTAGTTCTCGTGCCTTGAACCAAACAGCTCCATCGTGGTAGTCAAGATAGCCTCGCTCGCGCAAGATGGCCATGACACGTTCATATTGTCCGTTCGTGTAAAGCGTGCGCTCTGAGAACCAATTATCAAAATGTACGCCCATGAGAGCCAGGTCTTCTTTCGCGCTCCTGACGACTTCTCTCAGACCCCATTCTCCAAGCTCTCGCACAGCCTCCTCACGAGGCATCTGCAGATACTTGTCACCGCATTCAGCGGCAAGCGCGGCTCCCATCTGTATCAGGTAGGAGCCTTGATAGCCATCCTCCGGAACCGCTTCATCGCGTCCTAGGGCCTGGGCATAGCGAGCATAGAGCGTCTCTCCAAAGACACGCACCTGATTGCCAGCATCATTCACATAGTATTCGCGCTGTACCTCATAGCCTACAGCTTCCAGGATGGAAGCCAAAGCATCCCCCAAAGCCGCATTGCGTGCAGATCCTATATGTAAAGGGCCTGTGGGATTGGCGCTGACAAACTCAACCTGCACCTTTCGTCCCTGCCCCAAACTCACGTTGCCATAGGTCCCGGGAGCTGAACGGATGACCTCTACCTGTGAGACCAGCCAAGTGTGACTGAGGCGAAAGTTGATGAACCCAGGATGGGCTACCTCCACTTGACCGATGAACTCTAGCTTGGGCAAATGCCTTGCCACGGCCTCCGCAACTTTGATCGGGGGCAGATGTATGATTCGAGCCAGTTGCATGCAGACAGGGGTAGCGAAATCACCCATCGCGCTTTGCCTTGGCCGCTCCACAGGGATATCCTGAGGGACCTCAAACTGTGGCAAGTCACCACATTCTTGCGCTTCGCGCAATGCCTGACCAAGTGCCTTTTGTAGTTCGGTGTCAATCATGTCCGTTCTATTTCATCTCCATCCAAGTCTTGCCAACAGACGCTTGAACCTTAAGTGGGACACTGAGTTTGTAGGCATTCTCCATCACGTCAACCACCAGTGCCTTGACCTCCGCGAGCTCGTCTTCCGGCACCTCCAGGACGAGCTCATCATGTACCTGCAGAACCATACGCGCCCGAAACTGCCGCTCGCGAAGTTGCCGATCAAGGCGAATCATAGCTAGCTTCATGATATCCGCCGCACTGCCTTGAACGGGCATATTGACCGCCGCGCGCTCCGCCGCGCGACGTAACGCGACATTCGCCGCACTGGATAGCAACTCGGGAAAATAACGCCGGCGTCCCAGGATCGTCTCCACATAGCCTTTCTCCCTTGCCTGACGCACTGTGTTCTCCAAGTACTCCTTAACCCGACTGAAGCGCTTAAAGTAAGCCTCAATAAACATGCGAGCTTCCGAAACCGTGAGATCCGTGCGCGAGGATAAACCGTAATCCCCCATGCCATACATCAACCCAAAATTGATCGTCTTGGCAAGAGCACGTTGTTGTGGCGTCACTTCGGCCAAAGGGATCCCATAGATCGCCGCAGCCGTGCTGGCATGAACATCTTCATCCCGATAAAAGGCCCCTAGGAGCTCCGGGTCCTGTGAAAGGTGAGCCAACAACCGCAACTCAACTTGTGAATAATCACAGCCCAGAAGCCAGAATCCTTCCGGAGCAACAAAGGCCCCCCGAATACGCCGTCCCAGCTCTGTACGTACGGGGATATTTTGGAGATTAGGATCGCTAGAGGACAGTCGTCCCGTGGTCGTACTAGTCTGGTTGAACGAGGTGTGTACCCGCCCGCTGGAGGGATCAACTAGCGAAGGCAAAGCATCAACATAGGTGCTCTTAAGCTTCTCCAGCTGACGATACTCTAGGATCACCTCTATGATGGGATGTTTGTCCTTAAGCTCCTCAAGCACGCTGACATCGGTGGAGTAGCCAGTGGCCGTGCGCCGCACCTTTGGCAAACCGAGCTCATCAAACAATACCGTAGCGAGCTGTCTGGTAGAACTGATGTTAAAGGGATGCCCTGCAAGCTCATAGATCCGCGCCTCCAGTTCGGCCAGGCGCTGCGACATCTCCTGTGACATACTCGCAAGGTAGGCTGTATCTACCACCATACCGTGGAGCTGCATGTCCACAAGCACGGGCACCAACGGCATCTCGATCTCAGTGAATAGATTCCATTGGTTTCGCTCCTTTAGCTCGCGTTCAAGCACATCGGCCAGCCGCAAAGTCATGTCCGCATCAGCACAAGCGTAAGGGGCGACCTTGTCAATACTAACCTGATCCATGCGCCCCTGTTTGCTTCCCTTGCCGATGATATCCTCAATAGAGGTCATCTCGATCCCCAGTCGTTGCCAAACCTGGCTTTTCAGCCCAATGCCTCGCCCCGTAGGCTCAAGGATCCAACTGGCGATCATCGTATCAAACTGCAGTCCCTTGAGGGCCATACCATGCCGGATCAGCGCGATCATGTCATATTGGGCGTTATGGCAAACCTTGGCGATGGCCTCATCTGCCAGAATCGGCCCCAACTTGCCTCGGACGACATCCAGCGGCAACTGTCTCCCGACTGGCAAACGCTGATCATGGCCCACCGGCAGGTAATAACCCCGCCCAGGGGCCTCCGAGAGAGAGATCCCCACGAGACTGGCGCGCATCGGGTTGATCCCCGTGGTTTCCGTATCCACAGCTAGCCGTGATACGTGACGCAAGCGCGCAATGAGCTCCTCTAGCGCTGCCACCGTATCCACAACACGATACTAACCTAGGGCCTTTTCTGCGACCTGCTCCGTAGGCTGAGCCGAGCTGCCCAAGAGGGCCAACTGGGTCGCCTCTGTGGGCCGCTCCTGCGGAATACGCCCCGCCAAAGAGCGAAAGCCCAGCTCGCGCAGCAAGCTCATCACCCGCGTGCGGTCAAAATGACCCCATTTGCAGGCTTCCAGATCAAGTTTCACATCTATGTCGCGCTTAATCGTGACCAAATGTCGGCTTCGCATGGCCGACTCGCGCCCCTGCTCCAGGGCCTTGCGAAAGCGCTCCTGTTTGATCTCATGGAGATGCTCATAGATCCCCTCAAGAGAACCATACTGTTGCAGCAAAGCCGCGGCAGTCTTTTCCCCTATACCGGGCACCCCAGGGATGTTATCTGAGGGGTCACCCACCAGAGCCTTGAAATCAACCAATTGCCTCGGCTCAAGGCCATATCGCTGGCGGATGGCTTCCACATCGTAGAGCGCAACCTCACCGAACCCGCGCTGTGGGGTCAAGACCGAAACGTCGGGGGCGATCAATTGAAACGTGTCCGTATCACCGGAGACGATGATCGTCTCAAGCCCCAACTGCGAGGCCTGGAGTGACAAAGCGCCCAGCACGTCATCCGCCTCATATCCCTCTTTAACGCAGATCGGAATGCCCAGCGCCTCCACCAACTCCTTGACGCGAGCAAACTGGGGACGCAGGTCATCGGGCGTCTCGGCGCGCTTGGCTTTGTAGTCCGCATACTCCTCATGCCGAAAGGTGCGCCCAACATCAAAAGTAGCGATGATATAGTCAGGGGTATAGTCTTGAACCGCCTTAAGAAGCATGTTGGCAAAACCGAAAACGGCGTTCGTCGGTTCGCCCGTCGGACTGGTGAGAGGCGGTATGGCATGATAGGCACGATAGGCTAAGGCATGGCCGTCAATCAACATCAGACGCTTTTTCTCCCCCATGATTGATTCCGCCTCCTTCCTTCGGCGCTGATTATACCACAAGCGTCAGACAGTACAATCCCGGCCCCTTGTCACCAAGTTTGTGGTATCATTAAATTATCAGGAGAAAGGGGGCAGCGATGGTACCCAAAAAGCAAAAGGAACCCGAGTGGGAGCGAAGTGGCCAGCTAGATTTAGAGGAACTGAGGCAAGATCTGATGGGTATGTTAAGCTTGCCTCTGATCGCTTTGAGCGGCCTGGGCTGGTGGATCGCTCTCTTCCCGATTAATGTCTTCCAACCCGATGTGCGCTGGCTGCGTTTCGCAGTGTTCTTTATATTATGTTGCGCCTACACTACAAGTTATCTCTGCCGAGTAAAGCTTCCTCACATCTCTCGTGTATCCTTCCTCTTGGGACCTTGGCTGAGCTTCACCCTTGCCCTCTTAGCCTTTGATAGAGAAATCGTCCCCTTCTTTGCCGTCCTTATCGTGATCGCAAACTACGCCATCACTCCCCGTCTGGGCCTCCTTGCTTCCCTTCTGTGTTCCATCTCCCTGATCCGTTTCGTCCCTTTGGGAGCGCTCTTGATCTCCGCTCTGGCATCGCTTTGGCTAGCTGCCTTTGTGGAAAAGATCTTCTCTCAAGGACTCTATACGGTGCTAGGCTGGGCTTGGAACAGCCAAAGGCGAGCAAACGATCTATTAGAGAAGTTAAGAGACCGCCAAGGAGAACTGAATCGCACCTTAGCTGCGCTCACCGAAGCAGCGCGTCGTCTAGAGCGAATCAGCCAAGAGTTGGCCATCGCTCGGATGCGTGCTGAGGAAGCCCGTCAGTTGAAGGAGCAATTCGCCGCGAACATCAGCCATGAGCTGCGCACCCCGTTAAACTTGATCATCGGCTTCAGCGAGATGATGTACTTTTCCCCAGAAGTGTACGGCAACATGGAATGGCCTCCCACATTGAGGCGCGACTTGCGACAGATCTATCAGGGCAGCAAACAACTGCTAGATCTGGTCAACGACGTCCTGGATCTTTCACGTATTGATGCTGCTCAGATGCCCGTGCGCAAGGAACTCTCCGACCTACGCTCTGTGATCCTAGAGGCCACCGATACGGCCGGCGATCTCTTGCGGGGTAAGCCCCTTGAGCTCCGAACTAATTTGCCTTCCGAGCTCCCCTTGCTACATTTCGATCGCACGCGGATACGTCAGGTGCTCTTGAATCTGCTCAGTAATGCTGCACGCTTCGCGGAGAGAGGTACGATCACCGTGACCGCCGAGGTCCAAGGGCGAGAGGTGATCGTCAGCGTGGCCGATACCGGTGTGGGCATTCCCCCTCAAGAGCTTAACCGGATCTTTGATGAATTCCATCAGGTGGATATGTCCTTGCGACGCCGGCAAGAGGGCGCCGGTTTAGGCCTGGCGATCAGCAAGCGTTTCGTGGAACTACATAACGGGCGAATCTGGGCCGAAAGCGAAGTGGGTAAGGGCAGTGTATTCCGTTTCTCGCTTCCCCTACCCGGCGAGGAAGTGCTAGTCGGCCAACTGCGTCCCGTCAAGACGCCATCGCGCCTCCCCAGCGCGCATGACCCCTGTATCGTGGTCGTAGACAGTGATCCCGCAGTGGGCACGGTGCTCACCCGCTACCTGAAGCGCATCCGGGTCTTGTGGGCCGGTAACCTAGAAGACGCCCAACATCTGGTCACAGAATGGCGACCACAGGCCGTTGTGCTTAATGTCGCTCCGAACGCCCCCTTAGACCAGATCATCCAACAGGAGGACCTCAACTTTGTGCCGCCTCATGTGCCCGTCGTCATATGCTCCCTACCCAGCCAATCATGGATGAGCTCACAAACTGGGGCACGGGGTTGTCTCACCAAACCCATCACAAGAGAGCGTCTCATGCAAGCGCTTGGGGAGATCGGCAACGTCCAGGATGTGCTCGTCGTAGATGACGACCGGGGCTTTGTACAATTGATGGTCCGCTTCCTGAGCAGCTCTAGTGCTCGTTACACGGTCCGCTGGGCTTATGACGGTAAGGAGGCTCTCGCCAAGATCAGGGAAAAACGTCCCGACGTCATCTTGCTCGACCTAGTGTTGCCCGAGATGGATGGCTTGCAATTGATAAATATTTTGCGCGCCGATAAAAGCCTGGGTACGATCCCTATTCTGATCGTCACCGCGCGTGACTATGGCGAAGAGCTCCTCGCGCAGAGCCAGGCAACGCTTGTCCTCACGCGCCGACGCGGTCTCCGGCCAGCCGAGGTGATCCACTACCTCCAGACCCTTTTGGATGCAACCCGGCCAGCACGTTCTACTGACAGCGCTTTAGTGCAGTCAGCAATCGGTCTCGGGTCACCGGTTTAGCCAGGAACTCACAAGCCCCCAGAGAGAAGGCCAGCTCTGGATCGTTGAGCACGGAACAAACGATCACCGGGATGTCCTTCGTTTTCTCCTGTGTCTTGAGTCTCTGGAGGACCTCCCAGCCGTCTTGTTGAGGCATCATAATATCCAGCACGATGACATCGGGCCGGCGCTCGCTGGCCAGAAACAGGCCCTCCCGGCCGTCGCTTGCCCCCATAACCTCGTAGGGCTCGCCCGTCAGATAGCGCTGCAAGAGTTCAATCAAGCCAGCGTTATCATCAATCACTAATACACAGCAGTGCGAGCTTTGCCTGAACGTGAGGTTGAGGGTTAATTCACCGAACGGCTTCGTCTCTAGCACACACTCTCCACCAGCCCTTCTAGCCAGTTGTTGGGCAGCAACAAGCGACTCAGAAGCGCCTTTCCTCTCTTTCTGTGCAGTGAAAGCAATCTGTACGCGGATCGCGTTTGCTACAGGGAAAGCATCGAGACGCACCACAGTCTGTGGTGAAGCATTTTGCACAGCGTAACTCAGTGCGCTCACCAGGGCTTGGCGCACGAGAAGACGATCCACGCGTATCACTATCGCGTCGGCTGCTATGCGCATCTCATACTGCACCCCCCGCTGCACAGCAAGAGCTTTGACCGCCTCCAAAGCGCCCTCTAGCAAAGTGCAAACGTTGATCTCGCTTACTTCGGGAGATAAACGTGCGGCCTCCCGATGCACCAAATTGCCGCGAGCTATGACGCCCAGCCCTTCAGCGCTTCCCGTTTCGGACACCACCCGGGCCGCCCAAAGCACCGCGGCAAGGCTTTCCTCAGCTTTACGCAGGTCGCGAT
The DNA here is from genome assembly GCA_034436315.1 of Anaerolineae bacterium. GTDB lineage: Bacteria > Chloroflexota > Anaerolineae > UBA1429 > UBA1429 > DAOTVR01. The sequence goes on along the minus strand of DAOTVR010000109.1, from coordinate 3,432 downwards.
AACATTGGCGTTCGGAGATCGCCAGTTCCCGGGCCACTTCTTGGATCGTCAATCCCTCTACATAGTGCAGGTTGAGCACATTATAGGCGCGAGCGTGAACAGAGCGGAAGGGAACGGAGCCAGGGTGCATCTCCTCAATCGTCTTGAGGATCGTAGTACGTAGAATACGAGCACGCTCTTGAGGCGTAAGGAGTTTACCCGGTCCAAAGCGATCTGCTAGAGGGTGGGTCTGCAAGTAGGGATAATCGTAGAGGTGACTCAGGATATCTCGGATCATCTCCACGAACCCCTCATCGGGGGCCGTCTCAACACTTTGGCTTTCTGTCAGGTTCATGTCAGGTCCTTGGCAAAAAGCAATTGAACAACGGCAGATTGTCGGCTATGATTATAGTAGATGCTATCCTGATCGCCAAGGCAGGCTTAGCGAAGGTTGGCGTTTGTTACCCTCAAAGCACCCCATAGAAGGCCAAAAGCCAATGCGTTGAGCCTTGCCCCTAGCAAAGAAGAAAGGAGGTGCTCCCTAAGTTACGTTGCGTGCTGGTGCCTTGCTTCTCGTATTCCGTTTGCTGAATCAAGTAGTGTACTAGACCAAGGAGGGCGTACATGAGACGCATTTTGACTGTATCTACATTGATTCTCACCTTTGCCATGATCATCACCGCTTGCGCGCCGGCTCCGACGCCGCAGGTCATCGAAAAAGTCGTGGAGAAGGTGGTGACCAAAGAGGTTGAGAAAGTCGTCAAGGAGACGGTCGTCGTCGAGAAGAAGGTGGAGGTGGCCAAGGAGGTCACCAAGGTTGTGGAGAAGGTCGTGGAGAAAAAGCAACTGCCTCTCTTCTGGGACGAAGCGGCCAACAAGTGCGCTAAGAAGGTTGTGCTAACCGTTGCCACGCACGGCGACTTTTTCTCCCGTAACCAAGATGCCCTGTTCGGCGTGGGCGTATTGATGAACGAGTGGCAGGCTATCCAGCCCTGCATTGATATGCAGGTACAGCCCATGCCGCAGGGGCCATCGCCCGAGATCTCGGTGCAGCGTTGGACTGCCGGCACCCATGCCGACGTGGTCTTCACCTGGGTGAATGCCCAGCAAGCGGGGACGGAGAACAAGTGGGTTATCCCTCTGGAAGATTACTTTAAGCAGAAGAACCCCTACTCCGAGAACGCGACCTGGTGGGAGGACTTTCTCTTCCCAGAGATCTTTTACACGCCCCATACCGATGGGCACACTTACTGGGTGCGTCCTGGCATTCGCCCCGGCTCCAACGGCTATCGCGCCTGGTTCTACAACCGCGACCTACTCCTGAAGGCCGGTGTCCCCGAGGACAAGATCCTTCCCAAGACCTGGACCGAGTGGTTCGATATCTTTGAGAAGATCAAGAAGATAGGCAAGATCCCCATCTTTATCCCCTTGGCGGGCAACACCCTGTGGGAGTGGTCCATCTGGATGGTCTGGGACATGGGCGATTTCTTCAGCGGCGACCTGGCTGAGGAGCTCTATAACGTGATGGAAGATGGCACGGAGAACCCTCAGGGCGTCATCTCCCAACAAAAGCTGGTGCGCGCTGTCATTGAAGGCAAGTGGGATTTGAACGATCCGCGTTGCTGGGGCTTCTTCGAGGCCAGCGATAGGCTCTTCAACTACTTGCAGCCTGGTTACGCGGCCCCACCAGAGCTCGTGGCCGAAACGCCTGTAGAGTTCCTCAGAGGCAATGTGGGTTATTGTTGGGCCGGCGTTTGGCGTGTGAGCACGGTCTCCCGTTATCCCGAACTGCCCTTCACCTGGGGCACGGTGTGGTATCCCAAGCCCGATAAGGCTTTCCTCCCCACCGCAACAGAACGCCTCGCCCCGGATATCGGGCAATCGCCGGCGACCTGCGAGATGGTGCACCTGTGTGTCTCTTCCACCGGTGCCAAAGACCCGGATAAGCTCAAGGCAGCCATTGACTTCTTGATGTATCTGACCTCGCCTAAGGCCAATCAGACCTGGTGCCAGTATCAGACGGTCAAGTGCACCGAGCCGGGGACTCCCTTTGAGGAGATCGTGGGCAACGATGAGCAGCTCCGCATGCAGCTCTGGGGTTTCTACAACCCGCCGCGCGATGGCAAGATCGTCCAGCGTGGTACGATGAACCCTGTACAGTGGTTGCCCGGTGGCGCCACCGAGCTCAACCGTCGCTTCACCGAATACCACGAGAGGAAGATAACCAAGCAGCAGTTCATCGACTCCATGATGAAAGACATCATCCAGAACGCCAAAGACCAGTGCAAGCATAACCTGGAGATGAAGGTCAAAGGTTGGGAGTTCTGCCAGGAGCTGAAGGACGCGGGCAAACTGGATTAGCCTTGGTCCTTCGTCGTCTCCTTCCGGGGCGGGCCATATCTGGCCCGCCCCAAAGAACACGAAGCATCTGGCCAGGGAAACCAAGGCGAAATGGCTAACTTGTCCAGATGCTTTGTCTCTATGCGATGGCTAGATAGCCAAGCCCAGAGATACGGAGATGTTGCAAGATCATGCCAAGCACTTTTCCCACTCGCATGTGTGGCCATCGGGCGAGAGCTCTAATTCTTAGCTTTTGTCTGTTCTTGCTTCTTCCCCTCTTTATAGCCGCTACGACGGGGCTCATAACATATGCCCAGGAGCCGGCTTCTGGCACTTGGATCTCCATTGGCCGCTACCACCCGGCCGTTTGGGGCTTTTCTCCCGATTACGTGAGCGATCGTCTAATCCTCATAGCGACCAACGCCGGAGAAAGGCTCTCCGTGCGCGGCGTGTACCGCTCTACCGACGACGGAGATACCTGGGAGGATTCTTCTGAAGGCCTGACTCCCAAAAAGCGCCATTATTACATGACCATCAGCTTCTCTCCAACCTTCGCTCAGGATCAGACGATCTGGCTTACCGGGCAGAAGACGAGCCTAGACCCCGATGAAGCCTACGGAGGTATGTGGGAATCTACAGATGGTGGCAGGTCCTGGACGGAGATCGCTATCAAAGGCTTTCCCTACCGAGAGATGACCCGGCGCGTCTCGCAGACCATCATCGGCATGGTGGTCTCTCCCAAGATCGCCGAAGATGGAACCATGATCGCCGCCGCGGCCGGTGAGGGCGTTTATATCAGCAAAGACAAGGGACGCAATTGGGAGCTTCTTAGCCCGGTCAAGGACGTTTACAATATCTACGCTGCCCCCACTTTCCCTGATGAGCCGTTCCTCGCCTTGGCCACTACTGGACAACAAGTGATGATCTCCACCGATGGCGGCAAAACGTTCGTCTCCAGCGGCAAGGGTTTGCCCGAAGGTATGCGCGAGGTAAGAGGCGTAGCCTTCTCACAGAACTTTGCCCGGGATCGCCGCATGTTCTGTTTTGGCTTGTCAGGCCTTTTCGCCTCGGAAGACGCCGGCGCTTCTTGGAAGCAGATCGCCGTCCCAGAAG
>DAOTVR010000108.1:0-2911 GCA_034436315.1 Anaerolineae bacterium | reverse complement strand
GCGTTGATTTGCTACGCCGACAGGGCGCAAGCAGCCTGGTCGTCTCTTTGGAGAAGGGAACCCGCGAGGAGTTCGTCCGCAGTCCTATCGGCCAGGCCCTTGGCCGCTGCTATGCGCTGGTCGGCTCGGGGGAGCACTGGCTCATCTACGATCTGCGCCGCGTCAGCGAGAACTGCCATTGAATTGACCCGACGCGACGAGGGAGTATTACGCTTGACAGCCCTCGGCTTTGAGTTTATAATACTGGCATTAGTTAGGATAACCTAATCCTTTATTTAAGATATGGCTAATTTCATGTCAAGCGTCTCATGCCCATGGAGAAATGTTGACGCTAGAGGGATCTTGTCACAGCAACCGCTCAAGGCAGGTGGCCTACTATGAATAGTGACAACGTGATCGTGCTAAGCGATCTGGAGGCCGGCGGGCGAGGCATCGTGGTTAGATTAGAGGGCGGAAGGGGATTTCTCGGACGTATGGCCGCGCTGGGCTTCAATCCGGGAGCAACCGTTGATGTCGTTCGCAACGACGGCTTTGGCCCGCTCATCGTTAGCATTCTAGATACACAAATCGCCCTAGGGCGCGGCCAAGCCAGTAAAGTTTACGTCCGACGAGAGGGCCGGTGATGTTCGCGCGAACCGAGGTTACAACGTCTTCACCCGGCGAAAAGACAGGGCAAGACGCCCGAGTAGCCAAGATAGCCCTCGCCGGGCAACCCAATGTGGGCAAAAGCACTGTGTTCAACATGCTCACTGGCCTCAGCCAACACGTGGGCAATTGGCCTGGCAAGACCGTAGAGCATCGGAGCGGCACCTTTGAACACGATGGGGTGCCCGTGTACATCATCGACCTTCCGGGCACCTACTGCCTTACGGCCGCATCCCCTGAGGAAATGATCGCTCGCGATTACATCATCCGCGAAAAGCCGGATGTAGTGATCGCAGTGCTTAATGCCGCTTCATTGGAACGCAATTTGTACCTCGTCGCCGAGCTTTTGGTCCTCCCCGCTCCCCTGGTTATCGGGCTCAACATGATGGATGTGGCCAAGCAGCAGGGCTTTGAGATCGACCCTCAGGCTCTGGAGGACGCGATCGGGGTGCCGGTCGTCGCCATGACCGCTACGCGTAATGAGGGCGTTCACGAGCTGGTGGATGTCGCGTTGGACATCGCGAGGCACGGGCCTCGCCGGGAGCCAAACCGCCCCGAGATTCGCAAGGACCATCTAGAAGTACTGGCCAGATTGCGCACACTCATCGCCCAATACGTTCCTGATCCTTACCCCGTGGATTGGGTGGCGCTCAAACTGTTAGAGGGCGATCAGGAGATCACTGCTTTGATCAAGGCGGCACTACCCAGCGATATCTGGCCCGAAGTAGATGCCTTGCTCGCTCAACACGAGGACGCCTTTCTCGCCGTGGCAAGTGGCCGCTACGAGTGGATTCGGCGCGTGACCGCAGGGGCGCTCAAGCGGCCACGACCGGGTCGGGTCTCTTTGACGCAACGACTGGACCGCGTGGCGACTCATCCCTTCCTCGGCTTGGTCGCCCTTGCGGCAGTCTTGGCCGTCACCTTTGGCCTCACCTATTCCATAGGCAGCCCGCTTCAAGAGTTGATGGCAACCCACATCGTCGGCGGGCTAGCTAATTTGGCCGGCCGGCTGCTTGCTGGCGGGCCGGTGTGGCTCTCTGCGCTCGTCGTCAGAGGGATCATCGGGGGCGTGGGGACGATGCTCACCTTCTTACCGATCCTGGCGATCTTTTTCATCGCTTTGGGCCTGCTTGAGGATACGGGATATATGGCCCGGGCAGCTTACATCATGGACCGCTTCATGCACGCATTGGGGCTTCATGGAAAGAGCTTTTTCCCCCTCTTCCTGGGGTTCGGCTGCAATGTCCCAGCCATCATGGGGGCGCGCATTATTGAATCGCCACAAGGCAGGCTGATCACCATATTGCTCACCCCGCTGGTGCCTTGCGCAGCGCGGCTGGGCGTCCTAGCCGTCCTGGTGCCGATCTTTTTCCCCGAGAACGCCACTCTCGTCGCTTGGGGTCTGACCGGCCTGCCTCTCATCGTATTGGCCATACTGGGGATGGTTCTATCCAAACTCGTCCTAAAGGGGGAGAGCACCGCCTTCATCATGGAGATGCCTCTGTATCACCTGCCCAATTGGCGCACTATCGGCCTCTTTGCCTGGAATCACGTTCTGTCTTTCCTACGGCGGGCAGGAACTATCATCCTGGCTGTCTCAGTGGCTATTTGGTTGTTAGCAACGTTGCCTCACGGCGATATAGAGACAAGCTACCTGGCAACTATTGGACGTTTGCTAGTCCCCATCGGCTCTTGGATGGGCTTGGATTGGAAGCCCTTGGTAGCCCTATTGACCAGTTTCGTAGCTAAAGAGAACTCGGTAGCCACATTGGGTGTGCTTTATGGCGTCGGCGATGAAAAGGGCGCCCTCTCGCAAGCGCTTTTGAGGCATCTGACGCCCGCCTCAGGGCTGGCGTTTCTGGTTATGCAGATGTTGTTTATCCCTTGCGTTTCAACGTTGGCGGTGTTGAAACAAGAGACAAACTCTTGGAAGTGGGCTTTTGTGGAGATCCTTCTTCTGGCCGCCCTGGCCCTGGCGGGAGGAGTGGTCGCCTATCGCTTGGCGCTATGGCTCATCTAAGGTGTTCTGTATGAACGACGCATTGCAGAATTTACTGCGCCGCCTTTCCACTGGCCAGGCATACACCCTTGGCGAGCTAGCCTCTGTTTTAGGTGTGGATGAGGCACTTCTAGAGCAAATGCTCTCCGATCTGGAGCGTGCTGGCTACGTTCAGATGACCCCAGCCCGTTGCGACGGCCTGTGCCAAGCGTGCGATTCCCGTCACCACTGTGGACTTGTGCTCCATGGGCGCATCTGGACGGTCAC
>DAOTVR010000107.1:0-3776 GCA_034436315.1 Anaerolineae bacterium | reverse complement strand
GCATACAGCGTAGTAGGTGTCGGTAGAGACCATGCGGGCATAAGGCCCAAGCCAGGCATCGTGACAGGCAGAGAAGTTGAGCTTGGGAATGGGCTCCAATCCCATGCTGCGCAGTTTGGCCAGCTCGGTTTTGAGGCGCTCCGGCGTCCAGGCGTCAGCGACGGCGATCTCGGGGTGGCTGGCGTAGCGCACGCCATCGCCAAGGTCGAGCACTACCATGTTGATGCCGGCAGCAACCATCTTGGGAAGGAGATCGTTCCATAGGTTTTCATCAAAGCGCAAATAAGGCTTGGCACTGACATGTTCCAGCCCCCATTCGGGTACGTCACGGTCGGCCCACATGTTGTAGCTCAGATGCACCAGAATAGCCCAGATCATCTTTGGCCCTCCTTGACTCATTTGGCCGTTAGCCTGCGAAAGCTTGGCTTTGCTTAGCTGCCATCCACCTTCAAGTTAATGGTCTCGCCTGCCTTTACTCGCTGCGTGGTGTCTAGTTTGGCTTCACCCCAGCCGTTCAGGATAAAGCGCTTCAGGGGTAGAGAACCATGAAGCACGTTCAGTCTCACCTTAGCGTTGTGCTTGCCTATGCTGATCTTACAGGTCCCCCAAGCGTAGCCATTCGACCAAAAGTGCAGACCCTGAACGGGAGCAAAAGACATGGATTGCTCTACGGCGGAATAGTGGAAGCCCGTAAGGGCGAGCGTAGCTGCCCAGGAGGCCATCGCTCGCGCATAGTGGTGCCCACATTCGGCTTCATCAAAAGGATTGCGCCGCTGGCCATCGTAACGCGCACGAATGGCCGAGATGCAGCGCAAACCCTCCGTAACGTATCCTTCACAAAGCATGTGTGCGGCTGCGGTGTACTCAAAGCCGGTCATTACCTCCGTGAAGTAGGGCACCGGGGTCTTGGGACGTCCACCGTGAGGGTAAGTGCACATGACCAGGGCCTGCTCGTCGTTCAAAGCGAAAGTGCGCATATGATTGAAATGGCCGTAGAGATCCTTTTTGAAGTTGTATCTAAAGATGCTCTTTAGCGTTTTGCGGACGTGTCTCTTATTCAATAGGTAACCTAAACCGCAGATATGGGCCATTAGTTGGCCAGCCAGTTGGTCCACCAGGCAACCAGGCCCCACTTGATAATCCGGATCGCTGAGATCCTTCGCTCCCGCCCCCACACGCAAGCCCTCGGCGATGAGCTGCCCTTCCTTCGGAGGGACCACTCTTTGCTCATAGTATTCGCCGTTAAAGAGGTTGGCATCTAGCCAGCGGCTGCCCTTGGTGAAAAGCTCTCGGCAGGTGGCCGCGAAGCCTCCATCACCCACGTAGTGGGCCATCTCCTCGGCGGCACGCAGCGCCCCCAAGTACCAAACACCCATGAGGGGGTTCGGGCCATAGTATTCCACGTCAAGGGTATTGTGTTGACATCCCTCCATCACTCCATCGCGATCCTCGTCCCAGCCCCCGGGAATCCAACAAAAGGAAAGCGCGCGCTTCACGTGGGGCCAGAGTATACGCAGCCATCCGTCGTCGCCGGAGAGCTGCCACTCGCGATAGACTTTCATGATGCAGCCCATTTGGCCGTCTGCAGCGGCGAAAGCGAACTCGCGAGCTCTCTCTAAAGGCAAATTCACCCTGAAGCTCATCAAACCAGAATCATGTAGCGCGTGAAGGAATTCAACTTCGCGCATCCGACAGGCCAGCTTGCCGAATAGAAAGGCGGTCGCTTGCTCATAGTTCCATACGTGGGTACATGATCCATGACAACAGCCTCGGTCATCGTGGCATCCCTCCCACCCAAAGAAGCGCCCGTCCTTCGACCGGAAGCAAGTTTGGGAGCGCAGAGTACTCAAGTTGAACAAGGCGGCCTCTTTGACGACCTCAGGTAAGTCACTGGAACAAAAAGCTTGCACGAATTGTACGGTTTTGGCCTCTAGTTCGGCTAATCGCGCGACCACTTGCTGGGCGACGTCCCAAGCATCCCGATAACGTTGGGCATAGTAGTTACCCACTCGTTCAGGCGAACCGCACGATAGGCCTTCGCCCTGACCACAGGTGTTCTCTTTGGGAGGAGTCCAGGTTTGCCGGTTTGGGAAGTGCCAGGTTAAGAGGAAAGTGAGCGCTCTTTCCTCTCGCGGGGGGACGGTCACCTCTGCAGTTAGGGAACCCATCGGGGCATCTTGTGGTGTGGGGTCAAGGGGGGCTAGCTTACCGTCGGCGCTCAGCTCGTCCCAAAAATGTAGTAATGCAGTATTCCAACCCTCGGCTGGCCAGGCGCAGCGGTGGCTGCCCTCCTGGGTTGTGGTTACAAGAGCCATCGTGCCGAATTGCTCCGCCGTAGGCTCTATGCCCGTAGAGCTCATGAATAGGCCGCGAAAGAGTTCCTCTTGACGATAGGTGTTAACGTTGCTTATAGGCTTTCCGGAGTGTCCATCGGCGCCGATAAAGTTCCTCATACTGGCGCAGACGGTGGCCCGCACGGCGTACTTGGTCTTATTATGAAGCACGTAGCGGAGGATGGCCACGGGGATGCCGCTGGCATCGGCATCAGCAGGGATGAGAGGATTGAACGCTTCCAGGCGCGCATCCAGGGGCATATCGGGGTCGGTAAGAGTTACTTGGCCTAGGGGATACGCGGCATCAAAAGCACAATGTCGGAAACGTGGCAAGCCATGGTAAGGAGTCTTGGCGCCGAAAGCACCATCATACGGCGGTTGAAGTATGCCCTCAAGCACTCGTGTCACGGCGGGTTGGCCCTCTGCTTGGGCGTAAAGGGCAAAGAACGCTTCGCCGCCGTTATAACCCTTGGCTGGGCGGTTCATGATCTCCCAATCCTGCAAGTTTCCACGCCCTCCCAAGGACACGGTGCCTGTACCGATTCCACCAAGCGGCAGGGCGATACATCTCAGATGGTCTTGATCGTAGTGTTTTAGGAGAGGCCAGCTGGTGTGTAGATTTTTCATTGTATGCCTTTCCTCGCTTTCTGGCTGATCTGGCATAGCCGGTTTATTGGGGAGGGGGACTCGGCCTATGGCCCAGAGCCCGCCAATAAGGATAGCAGCGCCACAGCAACGTTATATGTAGCGTGGACAATCATTGAGGTGCTGGTATTGTTGACTTGTCGCACCCAGCCGAAGGCCAGGCTCACGATGAAAACAACGGCGGTGGCCAGGCTGAGGCCATATTGAGCATGTAATAGGGTGAAAAGCGCGGCCGTGAGGAAGAGCCCAAAACGTGGCTGGAGGGCTCCTCGGAAAATGCTCTCCTCACCGAGGGCTGCAGCTATTCCCAAAGTCGCGATCCCCCAAGCTGACTTGGCCAAAGGCCCGATGAGGACCTCGCTCAGTTTCTCTACCTCTTCGTTCAGTCCGAACCCGACAATCTCTGCCACGTATAGGGCAGCATAGGCTAGCATCGCGAGGCCTATACCGGTTCCTAAACCGATGGCCGTTTGGCGCGCCGTAGGCAAGACAAGGCCTAACCGGGTCGTGGCCTGCCTCAAATTGCGGCGGCTCAACAAACCCACGCCGACCATGGCCATGAACGTCCAGGTGAGTTCCTGCGCCCAAAAGGCCGGGATCAGCGAGGGCAGCTCTAGGGTATCTCCCCCAACATTCAACAGGGAGGTCAGGTTTCTTAGCCCCAGTCCCATGGTGGCCAAGAGTTGGGCCAAGATGAGCATAGAGTAGGAAAGCGCTACAGCGTGGATCGTGTTGTTTGGATTGATTGGAATCAGGCGTGCGAGGACACGACGCGCTGGGGGAAGCAAGACGAACATG
>DAOTVR010000106.1:0-15960 GCA_034436315.1 Anaerolineae bacterium | reverse complement strand
CCCTGGGCATCACAGCAGTTGAGTTACTGCCCGTTCACCAGTTCGATGAGCAGGAGGTCTCGCGTCGCAACCCATTGACGGGGGAACTGCTCAAAAACTATTGGGGCTATGCCCCTCTGGCCTATTTTGCGCCTCATCTGGGATACACCTGTAGCCGCGATGCTCGCCGTGCCGTGGACGAGTTCCGTGATATGGTCAAGGCTCTCCACCGGGCAGGGATTGAGGTGATCCTAGACGTCGTTTTCAACCACACCGGCGAATTCAATGAGACGGGGCCGACGATCTGTTTCCGGGGTATAGAGAACGTCGCTTATTACATCCTCAAACCCGATCGGCGATTTTATGAAGACTTCTCAGGGTGCGGCAATACGGTGAACTGCAACCACTCCATCGTGCGTCGCCTGATCAGGGAATGCCTGCGCTATTGGGTGCTCGAGTTTCACGTGGACGGTTTTCGTTTTGATCTGGCTTCGGTGCTCTCGCGGGACGAGCAGGGCGAGCCCCTGAAGAACTCTCCCATTCTGTGGGAGATCGAATCCGATCCGGTGTTGGCCGGGACCAAGCTGATCGCGGAAGCCTGGGATGCGGCCGGCTTGTATCAGGTCGGCTCATTTACGGGCGATCGTTGGGCTGAATGGAACGGGCGCTTCCGCGATGATCTGCGCCGCTTTGTCCGTGGTGATTTGGGGACTGTGCGCGATCTGGCCTGGCGCATGACGGGCAGCTTTGACGTTTTTCGTCACAAACCCAGCTATTCTTCACACCGTAGCATCAATTACGTCACCTGCCACGATGGGTTCACCCTCGCCGACTTGGTGTCCTACAATACCAAACATAACGAGGCCAACGGTGAGGATAACCGCGATGGTATAAACGATAATTTCAGTTGGAATTGCGGCGTAGAAGGCCCCACAGATGATCCTGAGGTGCTCCGATTGCGCCGCAGACAGATGAAAAACCTCATCGCTTTGTTGATGATGGCCAGGGGGACCCCTATGCTCTTGGGCGGGGACGAGATGGGGCGAACGCAAAGGGGTAATAATAACGCCTATTGCCAGGATAATGAGATCAGCTGGTTTGATTGGCGCCTCTTGAGGGATAACGCGGATATCTATCGTTTCATCCGTGGGCTGATCGCCCTACGCCGCGAGCACCCCACCCTTACGGCAGATTACCGCTTGGGGAATCGGCATTATGAGGAGATGCTGGAGGAGGGCGTTACTTTTCATGGCGTCAAGTTGCACCAGCCTGATTGGAGTTACTTTTCACATTCCTTGGCTATGCACTTTCAGGGCCTGGCCGGCGACGTCGGTTTTTACCTTATCGCCAATGCCTATTGGAAGGCCCTGGAGTTCGAGCTGCCAACTGGTGTGCGTTGGAAACGCTTTGTGGATACCTACCTGGAGCCTCCAGAGGACCTCGTGCCGGAAGATCAGGCGCCCTTCGTAGTTGGATCCACTTATAAAGTCGGGCCAAGATCGGTGGTCATCCTGGTTGAGGCTAAATAGGAGAAGCTCATTGGGATGATGCGTGTCGGATTTGCGGCGATTTGGGCGAATTCTGAGATGGACGCTTAACGCATCAGCTCAGGCTTGAGCACGCCCACGAAAGGCAAGTTGCGATAGTGCTCGCGAAAGTCAAGGCCGTAACCAACCACGAAGAGGTCGGGAAGTTCGAAACCCTGGTAGGCCAAGGGGATATCGATCAAACGGCGCTTGGGACGGTCGAAGAGCACACACACCCGTAGGCTGGCCGGCTGTCGGGTGCGCAGAGTGCGCAGCAAGTAGCTCAGCGTTAGGCCCGTATCAATCACATCCTCAACGAAAAGCACGTGCCGGCCGTTTATGGGATGTTCCAGGTCTTTCGTGATGCGCACCGATCCGAAACTTGTTCCCGCCTGGTAGTGAGAGATGGCCATAAAATCCAAAGTCACCGGCACCGTGATGTGCCGCAATAGGTCGGCCATGAAGAACACAACGCCGTTGAGGACGCCCACCAGCAGGGGGTCTTTATCAGCATAGTCGCGGGAGATAGCCGCTCCCAAGGCGGCGATGCGGGCTTGAATCTCCTCCTCGGTCAGGATCACACGCTCAATATCCTCGGAGATGTTTCGGCCAGGCTTTTCCATTCTACCCTCTCACGGCCTCCTTGCCGATCAGCTCTTGTTCGCGCCCTATCTCTCCGAAACGCTCCAAGAAACGCAGGAAATCTCGCCGGTCCCATAACTTGATGTTCACCTCAGGGTAAAGTTCCTTGAGACGGCGGATCTTGCGGCGTTTGATGCGCATGAGGCTCTGGCGGAGCGTGGTCAGCTCTACATAGAGATCTTCCTGAAGCAGGTAAAAATCTGGGGTAAAAGCCTCTAGCACGTTGCCGCGCTCATCCCATTCTAGGGGGAAAGTCACCGGTTCGTAGCGCCAGGCGATGCCGTAGAAATCAAGGATGCGAGCAAATTCCTCTTCACTGGGGTGAGAGAACACGATCTCCGTGCGAGGCACAGGAGGGTTCTCTATCGGACGAGGCCGGGCGATGCTAGCGGTCATCGGTTTGTTTTTTTTCCGCCAAATCTGAGCATGCTTCGTGCTCAAAGATGATTATATCTTTCATGAGGCAAACGTCAACATCAGTTTTCAACCCACACGCTTATGCCGCAAATCTGGCTGAACTCTTCTCAGAATGTGACCAAAGTCGTTTGTTATTCTTGACAAATTGAGTATAATATTTCTGCCCTAAAGTAAGAGAAAGCCTTACAAGGTGTATTTCCAGTCTAGGGGCAAGGTTTCGTGATCTTGTCTAACCGGCAGAGCGTTTAGAGCTTACCAAGGAGAAAAAGAATGACCATTACTAAAGAGATGTCCATCGGTGAAGTCGTGCAAAAGTACCCTCAGACAGTCAAGGTGTTTCTGCGCCACGGCCTCATGTGCATCGGCTGCGCTGCGGCGCGTTTTGAGAACTTGGAGCAGGGCGCCGTCGCACATGGCATTAATGTTGAAGCTTTGCTCAAGGATCTCAACGCCGCCGTCGAGCCTGCAGCGACCAGCAGTTGATCTGGGATATCTAGGGTATAGGAAAGCCCCTTAGCTGAGGTTTAAAGTTATGGGGGCGATCTATGGCGGAAATGCCCGGAGACCTGGGTACAAAAGCGCGGCTCATTCACGAGTTGCTTCTTGCCCATTACGGCGAGCCGGCTTGGAGAGACTCGCTTGATCCGCTCAGCGAGTTGGTTCTCACCATCCTCTCTCAAAATACGGCCGATGTGAACTCCGGCCGCGCTTATCAAACATTGCGGGCGCGTTTCCCGACCTGGGAGGCTGTCTTGGAGGCCGATCCCACCGAGCTCGCTCAGGCTATCCGTGTCGGGGGACTGGCTCACGTCAAGGCCCCACGAATCCAGGCGATTTTGCGGCGTTTAAGGGAGGAGCGCGGTGATCTCAGCCTTGACTTTCTGGGGAATATGTCTGTGGCCGAGGCCCGTGATTATTTGCTGGCGCTGCCCGGTGTGGGCCCCAAGACGGCGGCTTGTGTACTCCTCTTCTCGTTGCATAAGCCCGCCTTCCCGGTGGATACGCACGTCCACCGGGTGACGCGTCGGCTTGGTCTGGTTCCACCCAAGGCCACGCCGGAAAAAGCGGGACTGCTTCTTGAGGAACTGTTGCCCCAAGAGGCCTATTATCCTTTTCACATCAACCTGATTCGCCATGGCAGAGCCATTTGCAAGGCGGCTCGGCCGCGTTGTGAAGCTTGCCCTATCGCCCAAGAGTGCGACTATCTGCATCTCGGAAGTAGGGCCTAAACGTTGAGACAAAATGAAAACACCGGGTAGGAGAAAGCCCTGCCCGGTGTTTTTTGCTTGAGCCGTCGTTACCGTTGGAACGCCGCGTCAAAGGCCACGTCTGAGGGAACGAGGTCCAAACGCCGGCACATGGCCAGCGCCTCCGGTGCGCCTTGTTCGCGGTTCATGCCATTATCCTCCCACTCCACCGATAGCGGCCCCTTGTAGCCTACGTCGTTGAGCGCGCGGAAGATGCGCTCAAAGGGTACTCCGCCTCGCCCAGGCGAGACAAAGTTCCATCCACGACGATGATCCCCAAAGGGCAGGAGCGATCCCAAGATGCCGTTGCGCCCGTCCAGGAGGCGGATGGATTCCTTGACATGAACATGGTAAATACGGTCACCGAACTCGTAGATAAAGGCCACCGGGTCAACCATTTGCCAGTATAGGTGGCTGGGATCAAAGTTGATACCGAATCCCGGCCGATGCCCGATGGCTTCCAAGGTGCGCTTGGTGGTCCAGAAGTCAAAGGCGATCTCCGAGGGGTGCACTTCCAGGGCGAACTTGACCCCCACTTCGTCAAAGACATCAATGATCGGGTTCCAGCGGTCGGCAAAGTCTTTGTAGCCGGCCTCAATCATCTGTGGGGGCACAGGCGGGAAGCCGGCCAGGGTATGCCAGATCTTGGAACCGGTGAAGCCGTTGACGATCTTGACCCCAAGCTTGGCCGCGGCGCGAGCGGTGTTCTTCACTTCCTCGGCAGCGCGCTGGCGCACCCCTTCGGGCTTGCCATCGCCCCAAACGTGGGGCGGCGCGATCCCCTTATGGCGCTCGTCAATGGGATCGTCGCAAACCATTTGGCCCACGAGATGGGTGCTGATAGCCCAGACCTTCAGGCCGTACTTGGCCAAGAGGTCCAGCTTTCGCTGACAATATGAGTCGTCCGAGAGGGCCTTGTCTACCTCAAAGTGATCGCCCCAACAGGCGAGTTCTAGGCCGTCATACCCCCAGGCTTTGGCCTTCTGGGCCAGGACCTCCAGGGGCAGATCGGCCCATTGTCCGGTAAACAATGTAACTGGTCTTGCCATCTTGCACTCCTTAACCTAGATAAAACTCCTTGGGTGATTACCACTCCCCGCATGTGCCTAAATTGAGAACGAGGCCGGCGTCCATTTGACGGTGCTGGCGCTGGACTCCACCGCCTTGTTGATGAAAAAGACCCCGCGGGCGCCATCCTCTACGGTCGGAAAGTCCAGTTGGATTTCGGTGGGCTCAATGCCGAGCATCCTGGCACGGATGGTATCGGTAAAGTTCTTGTAGAGGTTGGCAAAGGCTTCAATGAAGCCTTCGGGGTGTCCGCTCGGTATTCGGGTTGCCGCCTTGGCCGCGTCGCAAAGGTAGGCATTGCCGCGCTTATAGATCATCTCTGGGCCATCGTTGCTGCGGAAATAGAGGTAGTTGGGGTTCTCCTGATGCCATTCTATCCCGGCCTTGGTGCCCCAAACGCGGATAGTGAGGCTATTCTCCTGGCCGGGGCAGATCTGCGAGGCAGTGAGGATGCCCTTGGCTCCGCCCTTGAAGCGCAGGAGGATGTTGCCGTCGTCATCTAGTTGCCGGCCGGGGGCATAGGTCGTAAGATCGGCACAGATGGCCTCCAGCTCCAAACCGGTGATGTATGAGACCAGGTTCTCGCAATGCGAGCCGATGTCGCCAATGCAGCCTGAGACGCCGGAGCGCTTGGGATCGGTGCGCCATGCGGCTTGCTTTTGCCCCTCCAGTTCAATGCGGTTGAGCAGCCACCCTTGTGGATATTCAACGATGACCTTTTGCACCTTGCCGATGGCCCCGGTACGCACCAGGTGGCGGGCTTGCTTGACCATGGGATAGCCCGTGTAGTTGTGCGTCACCATGAAGACGACGTTATGCTCTCTAACGGCCTTGACCAAATCAAGCGCTTGTTCCACCGTGTGTACCATGGGCTTGTCGCAGGCCACGTGGAAGCCGGCTTCTACGAAGGCTTTGGCGATGGCGTAATGCGTGTCGTTGGGGGTCACGATAGAGACGAAATCGATTCGCTCCCCTTCGGGGAGTTTGCTTTCTGCCTCAACCATCTCCTGATAGGTGCCATAGACGCGATCATCGGGCAAATAGAGGTCTTTTCCGGAAGCTTTGGACTTTTCGGGGGTGGAGGCAAAACACCCCGCCACCAGTTCTACCATTCCCTCCAGCATAGCTGCCCGCCGGTGAACTGCCCCAATGAAGGCATCGCGTCCGCCGCCGACCATACCCATGCGCAATTTGCGCGGGAAAAACGCCTTTTCGCTCGTGCCACTGACCATGTCACTCCTCCTTTCAACTTGGATAGGTCACTCAATCCCCTTAGGGGCCAAGTCCTATTGTGCACAACGGGTAAGGCAGTGTCAAGCGACACTCACCCAGGGCGAGGCTTGAACACCACCAAACCCGGCCTCCTCGTGAAGCAGGCCCTCATGAGGCCCTCCTTTTAGAGCGGTAGCCACCCTAAAAAGACCACGATATGAGGCCAGGCTTTAGTTACCAGCACGGCCACTGATGTTCCCAATAACACTCCCACCAACACGTCAAGCAGGTAATGCGCGGCTAAAGCCACTCTAGATAAACATACGCCGGCTAGCCAAATCACAAATGGCAAGCTTACATCGGGGTAGGCGACCGCGATGCTCGTAGCGATGCATGCCGCACGCGCTGCATGGCCTGAGGGGAAAGAGTACAGGTCGTGATTGGGCAACAAGCTCCATTTGGCGCTCTCCTTTCCTCGTGGCCGTTCGCGCCGAATGCCGAACTTGAGCCCTGCCACGAGTAAGGCAGTGAGGCATACCGAGATCCCGATCTGCATCAAGACCTCCCTAGCGCGAGGAGAACCCCAGACGAGGATCACTAGGCCGATGGCCAACCAGAGCAGAGCGTCACCTGCATGGGCCAAGGCCACACTGCCCCAACGTAACAGCGCATGAGACTCGGCTACTTGGGCCATCTTGGCCGACCAGCGGCGATCTAAAGCCGCAAGGTCGGTCCCTCTAACACGGAGGTTTCTCCAGATCCTCATGCTCGCCTCTCAGTTGATTGGCACTCAGCGCCTGCAGCACGATCTTTAGGTGTTTGGGCTTGTCTACATCCATGGCCAACTCGGGGTAAGGGGAGATGATCGCCTTACAAGTGCACTGCAAGATCTTGTTCGCTCGTCTCTCCAAGTCGGCGATGCGCAAACGGTGGATGAGGAAACGCAAGATGATCTCTAATCCCAAAGCCCTGGCTAGCCCCCAGGCGCTTTTGCGTCGAGCGGTCAGCGTGCGCGCGAAGGCTGCGTGAGCCTGCACCAACTGTGGGCGAACCAGATAGATGTCACCGCCGGCGAACCAGCCATCCACTAGCTGGCGAAAGCTTCGCCCTGAGCCGGGGAAACGCCGTTCCATATCTTCGCGACTGACGATGGGATAATAAAGGTCGGCCGGGGTCGCCTCACAGCGAGCCAGGAAATCCCGTATAGCTTCTGGGGTTAAGAGAGGGATATCCGCGCTGCAGAACAGCACCCAATCGGCATCGCCCAAGGCTTCAATGCCGGCCAACATGTTGTCAACGGTGTCATGGCGGTTAGGAAGGTGGACGACCGGGATGTCCGTGAACGTCTCTCCTAGTTGTTCGCTGGATAGACCCACCAAAACAAGGCGCCTCATGCGCCCCGATGCGCGTAGGGCGCTGAGCACGTAACTCACCATAGGGCGCCCTTTGAGGGGCAAGAGCGCCTTACAGGGCTCGCCGGTCTCTAGAGAAAGCGCATCGGGCTCTGTGGCATATCCGGCGAGGATGATCACGTCATATTGTCTCTCTCCTGGTAGCATGTCTGCCCCCTAACCTTACAACCCAGCACATTATACTCTAGATGGAATTTTTCCGCTCACCGCTTATGTGGGCGTACATCTTATCCATATCGCATCACCGACCGGGTGTCTGGCTCTAAGCCGCAGGGCAAGCGAACGGTCGGCTTGGAAACAGCTTTGGTATTATGAGCTTATTTTTATTTGTAGTATAATTGACCAACAACATTTCTGCGATGAAGCAAAGGAGAACAGGATCACTATGGGGCGATACATCATCCGTCGTATTCTGTGGATGATACCGGTGCTTTTTTTCATCTCAATCGTAACCTTCGCTATGTCGCATATGGTGCCTGGCGGTCCCTTTACCCGTGAAAAGCCTCTCCCCGCCGAGATCATCGCCAACCTCAACAAGTATTACGGTCTCGACCAGCCCATCTGGAAGCAATACACCGACTATATGGGTTTCACGCGCAATCCCTCTGGAGAGTTTAAGGGTTTGCTTCAGGGTTTCTTTGGCCCATCTTACGCTTCCAGGACGCGCACGGTCAATGATATCTTTGCTGCCCACCTGCCCGTCTCGGCGACATTGGGGCTCGCGGCCCTGGCCATCGCTGTAGGCTTGGGGGTTCCGCTTGGCGTCCTCGCGGCCCTTAAGCAGAACTCCTGGTGGGATTATCTCAGTATGGCGGTGGCCATCTTCGGCGTGTCGGTGCCTAATGTCGTTTTGGGGCCTCTCTTTATCATCATCTTTGCCCTGACCTTACATTGGTTCCCTGTGGCCGGTTGGGGAAGACTGGATCAAATGGTCATGCCCGCAGTGGCGCTTGGCCTGGGTTCATCGGCGATCATCGCACGTTTGACCAGGGCTAGCATGTTGCAGGTCATCCGCGAAGACTATATTCGCACTGCGCGAGCTAAAGGCTTGAGTGAGCGCGTGGTCATGGTACGACATGCCCTCAAGAACGCTTTTATCCCTGTAGCCACGATCTTGGGACCGATGTTCGCCGCGCTCGTCACGGGCACCTTCGTGATCGAGCAAATCTTTGCCATTCCGGGCCTGGGCAAGTATTTCATCACCAGCATAACCAACCGTGATTATCCTGTGGTGATGGGCACTGTGTTATTGTACGCCGTCTTCTTGGTCTTTTCGAATCTGGCGGTGGATATCACCTATGCCTTTCTTGATCCTCGGATCAGGTACTCATAATGGGAGGGCGCTCTATGACCACTCAAGAACGTGCGGCACGCAAGCTGAGGGAGATAGCTATTGAAGAGGGTGAGCGTCCCCAACGAATCACCAACCTGTGGGCCGATGCTTGGAAACGGCTGCTTCGCAACCGGGCCGCGGTGGTTGGGGGAATCATCATCATTTTGCTCGTACTTGTAGCGATATTCGCCGATCAGATTGCGCCTTATCACTATGCTCAGGGGGACTCTGCCGAAAACTATGTGACGCCCCGCTGGCTAGTCAACATTATGCCCGGCCATATGGAGCGCTACGTCAAGATCAGTGACAAGTTCCTCTTGGGAGCAGATTACCTGGGCCGCGATCTGCTGAGCCGCCTCATCTATGGGGCCCGCGTGTCGTTGCCCGTGGGTTTTATGGGGGCCTTGACGGCGCTGGTCATCGGCCTGGTCTATGGTTGCATCTCGGGCTATTACGGTGGCATTGTGGATAATATCCTGATGCGCATCGTGGATATCATGTACACCTTTCCCACGATGCTGTTGATCATCTTGCTGATGGCTTTCTTCAAGACCAGCTTTGCCGGTGCGCCCAAGCCGGGTACGGCAGCTTATACCTTCAATCAGATCAACAGTGTGGTAGATGGGATTTTGGGCCTACATGGCGGCGGGATGCTCTTTATCTTCATGGGCATCGGCATCACCGCTTGGATGGGTACTGCCCGCTTGGCTCGGGGCCAGATCCTCTCCTTGAAACAAAAGGAATTCATAGAGGCCTCGCATATGATTGGAGCAAGCGACTTGCGCATCATCATCCGTCACATCTTGCCTAACATCATCGGGCCCATCATCGTCTCGGTGACTTTGAACATCCCCGGTTATATCTTAACCGAGGTATTTCTCAGCTTTATCGGCTTAGGCGTCGATCCACCTACGCCAAGCTGGGGCTTGATGATCTCGGAGGGCTCTCGTGCGATTCGCTCCTATCCTAACCAGGTTTTGTTCCCGGCCCTCGTCCTGGCCATCACCATGTTCGCCTTCAACTTCTTGGGTGATGGGTTGCGTGATGCCCTTGATCCGCGCATGAGAGGCACCTCTTAAGTGTGCGCGCTTGGCTTGGATGGCGCTGAGCTTGAGGGGATGTGAGGCCTGGCATGTCCAAGAGAACCTGGATCATCCTGATCTTGGCCTTGTTGTGCCTTTGCGTCCTAGGGGTAACCTGTGCTACTACAGGTTACTTGGTCTATTCTAGGACGCTCTCGGTTTCCTCTAGGGGAAAAGGGGCCGTCGTCCCCACCGAACCTGCGGAGAAAGCCGGGGGAGGGGTCTTGCGCCTATTCGGCGGGATTCCCCCTACCCTTGATCCGGCCATGGTACAAGATAGCACCTCTGCGATCTACGTGGTGCATCTTTTCAGCGGTCTCGTTTCCTTGGACAGCAAGCTAGAGATCGTCCCCGATCTGGCCACCCGCTGGGATATCAGTGAAGATGGGCGCACGTATACCTTTTATCTGCGACCCGGAGCGACCTTTCAGGATGGCAGGCGCATTACGGCGGCAGACTTTATCTACTCCATTGAGCGCGCCTGTGATCCCCAATTGGGCTCTCCTGTTGCAGAGGCCTATCTGGGCGATATCGTGGGCGTATCAGAGTATATCCAAGGACGTGCCGAGCATATCAGGGGACTCAGTGCCCCAGCAGAGGACGTCCTCAAGATAGAGATAGACGCTCCCAAGGCTTATTTTCTGGCCAAGCTGACCTATTCCACAGCCTTTGTGGTAGATCAAACGCAGATTGAATCCCGGGGCAGCTCGTGGTTGAGCAAGCCAAACGGCAGTGGCCCCTTCGTCCTTTCCAGCATGAACCGCGAGAAGATCGTGCTCGTGCGCAACGAGCGTTACTATGGCAAGCGTCCGTCGCTGGAGCGGGTTGAATTTATCCTCCGTGGGGGCTTGCCTATCACTATGTATGAAAACGACGAATTGGATATCGTGGAAGTTGCTCCCAGCGAAATGGATCGCGTGTTGGATCCCGAAAACCCGCTCAGTGCCGAGCATCGCCAGGTTTCAGAGTTGAGCGTCCAATATCTCGGCTTGAACGTCAATCTTCCCCCCTTTGACGACCTCGCCGTGCGGCAGGCCTTCGCCCACGCTATAGATAAGCGCAAGCTGGCCGATTTGGTGCTCAAGGGTACGGCCACTGCCGCCAAGGGCATCTTGCCACCAGCCATGCCAGATTACGATGAGACCTTTGAGGGGCTACCCTACGATCCTGAGCGTGCTCGCCAGCTTCTCGCAAGCTCGCGTTATGCGGCTGAGGGAGCTATGCCCAAAGTGGTGTTGAGCGTGAGTGGCACAAGCGGGCAGATGTCCCCCTTCACAGAGGCCATCCTGGATATGATTGAGAAGAATTTGGGTATCGCCATGACTGTAGAGGAAGTAGAATGGGGCGATTTCCTCCGGGACCTCAATGAGGGGCGCTATCAGCTCTTCTCCTCGGGATGGATCGCCGACTACCCCGATTCACAGAACTTTTTGGACGTCCTTTTCCATAGCGCCAGCCCTCAGAACCACACAGGATATCGCAATGAGCAAGTAGATCGGCTCCTGGAACGAGCTCGCGTGGAGAACGATCCCGCCAAGCGCAGGGAGCTCTACCGCCAGGCTGAGCGCATCATCGTCAATGAGGTGGCGTGGATTCCTCTAACGAACGCGATCAACCATTTCCTGGTTAAACCGTACGTGAAGGGTTTTGAGCCTGGTGCAGCGATTTACCCTTGGCTGAAGGACGTGTATCTGGAGAGGTGAATAGAGCTCTGGTACGATAATACCGCTCGCTTTGTGGTTGGCCGTACATGGTAAAGGGCAGGCCGACCTCAGCTTTGGAATAGAGGGGTTATACTGCATGTCACCGTTATTACAAGTTAAGGATTTACGAACTCAGTTTTTCACACCCGAAGGCGTGGTGAACGCTGTGAACGGGATCAGTTTTAGCCTGGAAGAGGGTGAGACGCTAGGCATTGTCGGCGAGAGTGGCTGTGGTAAGAGCGTGAGCATGCTCTCGGTGATGCGACTTATCCCCCAGCCGCCTGGACGTATAGTGGGAGGGGAAGTGTGGTTCCAGGACCGCGACCTCCTCAAGCTGAGCGAGGAGGAGATGCGCCAGGTACGGGGTAACAAGATCGCCATGGTTTTCCAGGATCCCATGACCTCGCTTAACCCCGTTTTGACCGTTGGGCGCCAGATCAGTGAAGCACTGGAGCTTCACCTGGGTATGGACAGGGATCAGGCACTTGAGCGCAGTATTGAGTTGCTGGAGATGGTCAAGATTCCTGAGGCGCGCGCACGGATCAACGACTATCCCCACCAGTTCTCGGGGGGAATGCGCCAGCGGGTGATGATTGCCATGGCCCTTTCCTGTAACCCGCAATTGCTCATCGCCGACGAGCCCACCACGGCTTTGGATGTCACCATCCAGGCTCAGATCATCGGTATCGTGAAGGAATTGAGACGAGAGCTGGGCATGGCCATCATCTGGATCACGCACGATCTGGGCATCGTGGCCGGGCTTGTCAACCGGGTTCAGGTCATGTACGCCGGCTACATCGTCGAGCGGGCGGAAGTGCACGAGTTCTACGCTCATCCCTCTCATCCCTACTCTTTGGGGCTGTTGCGCTCACTGCCTCGCCTAGACGCCCGGCAGCGCCAGAAGTTGACTCCTATTGATGGTCTGCCTCCGGATTTGATCGACATGCCTCCCGGCTGCCCGTTCTATCCGCGTTGCAGTTTCCGTATAGCGGAGTGTTTGGAGCAGAACCCGCAACTGAGGGAGATCGGACCGGGACATGAGGTCGCTTGCTGGGTGGATGTGGATGGAGGAAGGAGCTAGATGAGCCAGACGAACAACGTTCTCGTTAGGGTCAAAGACCTGAAAATGTATTTCCCCATCACGCAAGGCATCATCATCCAGCGACATATTGGCGATATTAAGGCGGTTGATGGAGTCAGCTTTGATATTCACCAAGGCGAGACGCTGGGGTTAGTTGGTGAAAGCGGCTGTGGCAAATCCACAACGGGGCGTGCCATCCTGCAACTGTATCGCCCAACCGCAGGAGAGGTCTATTTTCGGGATCAGAACCTGGTGCAGATGAAAGGGGAGCGCCTGCGGCGTATGCGTCGGCATATGCAGATGATCTTCCAGGACCCCTATGCCTCGCTCAATCCGCGTATGACGGTGGGTAACATCATCGGCGAACCGTTAGAGGTACACAATCTCCTCTCTCCGCGAGAACGGCGCGAGCGCGTTCAAGAGCTGTTGCAGATCGTGGGCTTGAATCCTTATTTTGTTAACCGTTATCCTCACGAGTTCTCCGGTGGGCAGCGCCAACGGATCGGTGTGGCTCGGGCTCTGGCCGTTCAGCCGGATTTCATCGTCTGCGATGAGCCGATCTCGGCTTTGGACGTCTCCATTCAAGCTCAGATCATCAATTTGCTTGAGGAGCTTCAGGCGCGGTTTGGTCTGACCTACCTCTTCATAGCGCATGATCTCTCGGTCGTGCGGCATATCAGCAACCGCGTGGCGGTCATGTACTTGGGCAAGATCGTGGAGCTCGCTGATCGCGATACACTTTATGATAACCCCTTGCATCCTTATACCCAAGCGTTGCTCTCCGCTATACCCATCCCTGATCCCCAGGTGGAAGATAGGCGTCAGCGCATCATACTGGAGGGGGATGTCCCTAGTCCGGCCAATCCTCCCAGTGGCTGTCGCTTCCGCACTCGTTGCCGGCTCAAGCTGGATATCTGTGCCGAGGTAGAGCCCGAGTGGCGTGACATGGGCGGTGGCCATTGGGTAGCTTGCCATCGCGCTTAAGGCGGTGCAGGGGACGATGCTGGCCTTCATCAACGGTGATGTCTACACGCCGACACGGATCATTGCCCCTGGCGTAGTGCTCGTAGACGGAGAGCGTATCCTCGCCGTAGGCCGGCCGGAGCAGGTGCCTATCCCCGAAGACGCACGGCGTCTGGATGCTAAAGGCCATATCATCTGTCCGGGTCTGATTGATATCCACGTTCATGGCGGCGATGGCGCCGATTGTACGGATGGGACGGTGGAGGCCGTGCGTACGGTGGCTCGGCGACACCTGCGTGCGGGTACGACCAGCTTCCTTCCAACCACGGGAAGTGCGCCCTTTCCCCAGATGTGGAGGGCTTTTGATGCCATCTGCGAGGTGATGCGTCGCCCTGGCCCAGGCGAGGCTAGGGCCTTGGGGATTCACTCAGAGGGTAACTTTTTCTCCGTCGCTCAGCGTGGTGCGCACGCCGCCGAGCTTTTGCGCATGCCCGATGCGGCCGAGAGGGAGAAGCTTTACAGTTACGTCGGCTATCTGGCCCGTCTGACCATCGCTCCGGAGCGCGAGGGCGCATTAGAGATCATCCGCTATCTGAGCCAGAGGGGGGTCCTGATCTCTGGGGGGCACTCCGATGCGCTCTACGAGCAGGTCTGTGTGGCCATGGAGGCGGGGATGCGGCACATCACCCATCTCTGGAGCGGGATGTCCATGCTCAGGCGCATCGGCCCCAAGCGCCATTCGGGGATGGTGGAGGCGGCCCTAGTGGAGGAGGGGTTGACGACGGAGATCATTGCCGATGGCTATCATCTTCCCACGAGCTTGATGAAGCTGGCCTATCGCATGAAGGGTGCGGAAAAACTCTGTCTGGTCAGCGATGCGATGTGTGCTTCGGGATTGGGCCCTGGGGAGTATGAGGTCTGTGGCCTCAAGGCCATCGTGGAGGAGGGTGGCGGGGTGGCGCTCACCGCGGATCGCCTGGCTTTCGCCGGCTCCATCAGCACCATGCAGCAATGCTTGCAGCATGTGGTTCAGGTGGTGGGACTTGCCTTGCGCGAGGCGTTAGAGATGTGCACCCTGACGCCGGCGCGCATCCTGGGCAGACAATCTCAAGTGGGACAGTTGGCTCCAGGATGTTATGCGGATATTTTGGTGCTGGACCGGGCCACGCTGACGCCGCAGATAATCATGCTTGGGGGCGAGGTCGTGTCCGGATAGGGTTGCTGAGATGCCCTTGACCTATCGCCTGGCGGATTATGGCCGCTATCGTGAGCAAGTTGGAGAGGCAACTTATATTGACATAACGAGAAGAACCGACCCGGCGCGTAATCCACAGGCCTGGGAGAACTTGCGCGAGATCCTGCTCGCCTACGGCCCGCCTTGGGTGGTGCAGCTTTGGACCAAGGATGTCCAAGGGGCCCTGCGCTTGGGAGAGGGGCTCTTGAGCGCTTTGAGGCTGGCGGGTACGACGATCACCGCTCAAGTGACGGTAACTGGCTTGGCGGGCACCATCTGGGAACCCCTGGTCCCACCGGACGGCTTTCGCTACATCCCTCAACTGGCCCAGCTCATCGGCGGGCCAGAGCACATCACTTGGCGTTATGACCCGATCATTCCCACCTTGCATGATCCGGCGCGCTACCGTGCACTAGCTCAACAGGCAGCAGCCGTGGGTATAAGGCGAGGGGTGATCAACTTTATTGCCCCTCCTGGACGTTACCCGCGCGTGGACCGCCGCTTGGGGCCACTTCTGCCGGGTTGGGCTGAGGGCATGCCCGGCTACGACTTGGCTTGGCGGCAGGCGATAGCGGAGGAGTTGGTGGCGCTGGCCCGGGAGGCGGGCATTTCGCTGAGTTGTTGCGCAGAGTGTGCCGTACTAAGCGAGCGCGTACCGGGGCTGGGGCGGGCAGCATGTGGCGATTATCGTTGGTTCGTAACCCTTGCCGGTAAATCTCCTCTTCAGGTTCCCTTTCGGGGCAGCCGGCCGGGATGTGGTTGTGCGCGCTACTTTGATGTGGGCAGCTATGGGAACTGGGCCCGGTGTCATCGCTGCGCTTACTGTTATGCTGGCTAATTTTAGCTGGTCTATGGCGCCAGGTGCTCCAGAAATGACACAGGCCTTGACATATGTGATATAATGAAGTTAGAAAATCGCTTAAAATTGAAAAATCTAGATCGTTATCCTGCTTTTGGGGCTGGTTCGTCTTGGTTGATGGGTTCGGGGTGCTCTCGAAAGGGGGAATGATCCCATGGCAGAGAGAAAGGTTGAAGGGCTGACCCAACTCGTCACTTGCCCC
>DAOTVR010000105.1:0-12869 GCA_034436315.1 Anaerolineae bacterium | reverse complement strand
CGCTCAGGCGCAGGCGTTGCCGTTCCATTTGTTCGCGGATGAGGCCATGGAGCCGTTCGCGCACGCGCTGATAGGGATCTAGGGCGTGCTTGGCCTCTAGGACGCGGTTGAGCGCCGCGCTGATGCTTTCTATGGGTTCGCGGTCGGGAAGGTGCGTCAGCTCATAGGGCGCATAGGCGAAAGGGCGACGCTCGCTGCCCTGTCCCTCGTAGGCCACACAGGGTGACCAGGCGTGGCTCTGGGGGAGGTGGAGCAGTTCATCTATGGCCGCCAAGAGCCTGTTCAGCGCGTCAGGTTGCAGGGGCAAGGGCGGCTCAACCTCCCCCGTGGCGCGAAAGGCGATCTCGCGGGCCAGGATGGGGCTGATGCCGGCCACTCCATTGACGATGCGCTGCCACAAAGGGCCCTCGCTTTGCATCAACACGGCGCGCAGGGTCTCCGCCGTCAGCAAAAGGGGATGCTCTTTCTGCTGGGGCGGCGGGGGCACGTAAGGGTGCTGGGGAAGGATCACACGGTAGCGGTTCACGCTGGCGGGAACGCGCTTGATGGCCTCCAGGACAAGGTTATCCGGGCTAACTAGGATAATGTTGCTATAGCGGCCCATGATCTCGCAGATCAGGGTGACCGGTCCGTATTCGCCCTGGAATGTCAGGTGCAGGACGCGTTCCAGAGGCGGTTGCTCTAGGGCCTCCACGCGCGAGCCGCGCACATACTTGGCCAGCAAGAGCAACAGGGGCGATGGGACCTCTCGGCCTCGGCGGGGCTTGATGGGCAGGAGGTAGATTCCGGCCTCCTGGGGGTCTGCGCTGAGCAGCAACTGGTAGCGCCTCCCGGCATAGATCTCCAGCCCCACCGAGAGCTCTGAGGGCTGTACGATCCGTTGGACCCGTCCGCCCAAGAGGAGGGCGGACAATTCGTCCCGCATGGCGGCTAGCGTCAGGGCGTCGTAGTACATGTTCCTTCCTCGTCGGCGCTCAGGGCCGCTTCCATCACCCTGGCCAGGTCCTCGGCCTGGTACGTGCCGCGCACGCGGATGCGCCGGAGCTCAAAAGGACACTCGGAGCACTGCAGGACGCCGTGTTGAGTGGTCACCGCGCCCCAGTAATGGGCCGAATGCAGGATGTGGGCCACCCGGCCATCGTACTTGCCGGACGGGTAACAGAAGAAACGCACCGCTTTGTGGGTGCGGGCCTCGATGGCCTCCTTAGCGCCTAGTACCTGCCAGATAATGTACGCATCATCGCGGTCGCGCAAGTCCACGTGGCTGTATCCGTGAGCCTCCATGTCCATGCCCGCCGCGCTCATCTCCGTCACCTGGTCCCACGTCAGGTAATCGGGGTGCCCCGCATCGATAAGGCTGGTGATGAGGAAGAAGGTCGCCGTGAAACCGTAACGGCGAAGGAGCGGGAAAGCCTCCGTATAAGCGTCGCGGTAGCCATCATCCAGGGTGATGATCACCGGCTTGGGAGGCAAGGGATAGCCCGTTTGAAGCGCGAGGGTTAAATCGCCCAGGGTGATGCTGGCATACCCCGCATCGCGCAGATACCGGAGATGCTCCTCAAACAACCCAGGGGCCACCGAGAGATCACGGCGGATGGCATCGGCGTCGGGGGGAGGTGTGGAGATGTAATGATACATAAGGATGGGCACGCGCAGGGTGCGCGCGGTGCCGTCCGGTGTGGGCTGAGGGAGCGGGGTGGGTGAGGGCGAGGGCGTGCAAGAGCTGGTGGGCGTCGGCGTGGTGGTCGGTGTATGCGAGGGGGTAGAGCTTGGTGTGGTGGTTGGCGAGGGCGTCGCCGAAGGGGTGAGGGTCGGCGTGGGCGTCGGCTCCAGGGTATTAGAGGCCTGTCTGGCGGCCGCCCTTGGGGTGGGCGTGGGGGAGGATAGCTCCTGCGCCTGAGGCCCCTTGGCTACGCGATGAGCCCAAAGGACGCCGGGGAAAAAGATCGCCGCGGCCAGCCCGGCGAAGATCGCCCATTGGCGAACGGACCATCTGCCCCTGAGTTTGTTCGCCCTCGCCTTCATGTGCCCATCATATCTACGGGGCCGGGGCCTGTCAATTTCGCCTTGAAAACATTTTCACCGAGGGCCATGCCTCTTTTCATGTGTTTGTCATCTTGGTGGCGCATAATACCAACGCGAAGATGAGGTTTGGGATTTTAGGAGGCCCTATGGCCGCGCTGACCATCGTTGCCTTGCTCTTGTGTTTGGCGTTGCTGAGCCTGAGCGATAGCGTGACGCGCCACAAGCGGGTTCGTCGCGAACGGTGAGGGTCGGTGTGGGCGTACCCTGCGCGGCTTGAGCCTGGATAGAAGCTGTCCACTGATTCAAGGAGCTCGCCGAGATGATCGCCATGCGTCTCGGCGAGCTCTTTATTCTTCTCGTGAGGATGTGCTATAATTGTCCCCTAACCCCGGCAACTCAGAAAGATCGCAGCATGGATTGCGCACTCCGGATCGGTTCCGTTCCTCTTTACGGGGATCTCATCCTAGCTCCTATGGTCGGCTATACGGATTTGCCCTTTCGCCTCCTCTGCCGGGAGATGGGCTCGGCCATGAGCTATATCCCCTGTATATTGGACGAAGCGGTCATCCATAACCCCAAACTGGCAGAGACCTCGCTTCGCTTTGACGCCAACGAGAGGCCTGTGGCCATCCAGCTTCTCAGCAAAGACTCGGCGAGCCTCGCCGAGGCCGGCAGGCGGTTGATGGCCTTTGGCCCCGATCTGCTGGACCTGAATTTGGGCTGCCCGGCCCGGCATGTCTCTTGGCGTGGTCGGGGGGCGGCGTTATTGTGCGATCCGCGACGCATCGGTTCCTTGGTGGCCAGCTTGACGCGGGCCGTGTCCGTGCCGGTGACGGCCAAGATGCGCCTCGGCTGGGACGAGGATACACGCAACTATTTGGAAGTAGCCCGCATCTTGGAAGATAATGGCGTGGCGGCGATAGGCGTCCATGGCCGTACCAAGGCCCAGGGCTTCAGCGGCCGCGCGGATTGGAAGGCCATCGCCGAGGTCAAGGCTCTCGTCAAGGTCCCGGTGTTGGCCAACGGCGATGTGCGCACCGTGGCGGATATCGCCGCCATTCGCTCTGTAACCGGCTGTGACGCCGTGCTCATCGGGCGAGGGGCGATCGGCAATCCCTGGATCTTTCAGCGGCGCGATATCGCCGACGTGTCTTATCCGGAGCGCTTGGCGGTGATCCGTCGCCATTTGGAGGCTATGGTAGCCTATTACGGCGAGCCACTGGGGGTTATCCTCTTTCGTAAACATCTCATCAAATACGTTCAGGAGTTGGACGGGGCCAAGGCCCTGCGCCAGAAGCTGGTAACTGTTGAGGAGCCTGAGGCGCTGTTACGTTTGCTTGAGGATTGGGAGCGGCCTGGGCCTTGAGCCCTTGGCGCTTTGCTACACGTCGTCTATACTGACCTAAAACCTTCAGGAGGACCGCATATGACCAAGTTGCATGAGTTGGCCAAGTTGGGACAGGCTGTTTGGATCGATTACATCAAGCGCTCGTTCATCACCTCGGGTGGCCTGCAAAACTGGATTGATCAGGGAGCCCGTGGCGTGACCTCCAACCCGACGATCTTTGACCGGGCCATCTCCGGTAGCTCGGACTATGATGCGGATCTGCAGCGACTCGCGCGCACCTCCCTCACCACGGAGGAGATCTATGAGGCCTTGGCCTTGGAGGATATCGCTCGCGCGGCGGAGCTGTTGCGCCCGGTTTACGAGGCCACGCAGGGCTTGGACGGTTATGTGAGCCTGGAGGTAAGCCCCAAGTTGGCCCACGACACGGCCGGCACCATCGCGGAGGCGCGGCGCCTCTTTACGACCTTGGCGCGGCCCAACGTGTTGATCAAGGTCCCGGCCACACCCGCCGGCCTTCCGGCCATTCAAGCGTTGATCGGCGAGGGGATCAACGTCAACGTGACGTTGATCTTCTCGTTGGAGCAGTACGAGGCGGTGGCCGAGGCCTATATCTCTGGCCTGGAGAAGCGCGCCGCGGCGGGCCAGGAGCTCGGCCGGGTTGCCTCGGTCGCCTCCTTGTTTGTCAGTCGGCTGGATACCGCCGTGGATCGCGAGCTGGAGCAGCTGGGGCGAGCTGATCTCCAAGGCAAAGCAGCGGTAGCCAACGCCAAGATGGTCTATGCGCGTTTCAAGGAGCTCTTCGGT
Organism: Anaerolineae bacterium; assembly: GCA_034436315.1. Classification (GTDB taxonomy): domain Bacteria; phylum Chloroflexota; class Anaerolineae; order UBA1429; family UBA1429; genus DAOTVR01. Next base: position 8,692 of record DAOTVR010000105.1, on the reverse strand, counting down.
GGCGAGCGCTGGCAGCGGCTGGCCCGCCTGGGGGCGCGCGTCCAACGGCCGCTTTGGGCCTCCACCGGGACCAAAAACCCGCGCTATTCGGATACCTTGTATGTGGATTCGCTCATCGGGCCGGATACGGTGAACACCATGCCTCCTGAGACCCTGCAGGCTTTCCTTGACCATGGCCGCGTGGCCTTGACGGTAGAAGAGGGCCTGGAGGAGGCGCGAGCCCATCTGGCCCTTCTGGCTGACGTGGGCGTGGATTTGCCGGCGATCATGCAGCGGTTGCAGGACGACGGGGTGGCCGCCTTCGCCAAGTCGTTTGACTCCCTTTTGGCCAGCATCGCCGCGAAACGGGAGCAGCTACGCCGGGGGTGAGGGCATAAGCGCTATCTTTTCTGCTGACCTTGTCGTGATCTATAATGGTTTAGTTCCCTAGCCCAGAAGTGGAGGGGCCATGGGAGGCCAACGGCGGACACGATCTGATTCCCTGTTCGCTCGTCTGAGACGGGCCGTTTGGCATGCGGCCAGGGATTACGCGCTGACGGCCAGGTCGGAGAAGGCGGGCCTGGAGACCCTGAAGGGCTTGGTTCACAGTGGCCCTCTTTGCTGGTTGGGCCTCGCCGTGTTGCTGATGGAGCTGGTGTCCGCCGCCTATTTGGCTTCGCAGGGCCAGAGGTATCCCTTGATCAGCGCTCAGATCGGCGAGGGGCGGCATGTTCTAGTTCCCTTTCCTGTTTTGTACCTTTCCATCTTCTTTCTCGCCTGCGGCTGGGCCTATCTCCTGACGGGAGCAGCTGGCAGAGGGCCGGCGCTCTACGTGTTTGTCGCCATCTACACGGCTTTCTATGGCCTGATCATCGGGATCAACCTGGTCGGCAGCCCCTGGCGCGCCATCGTGGCCATGTGGTTGCTTTTCCTGGGCAGCCGCGTGGCTTTCTCGCGGGCTTCGCGGTGGCGATGGCTGTGGTTGTTACCCCTTGCTCTTGTCGTGAGCGTGGAGGGCTCCCCTTCATTGCCTATCCCGGGCCCGTGGAACGTGCTCGTTTGGTGGGCCATCTCGCTGGGGGTGGTCGCCGGTGTCCTGCCGCTGAGAGGCCGGGCGCCGAATCCGGCCATCGCCTTCGCCGTGAGTGGCGTTCTGTTGGCGATATTCTATGCCTTGACGATATGGCTGACTCCTGCCGATGAGCTTTTGATCTACGCTGCTGTATCTTTTGAGAATCTTTTGGGTTTCCTGGGCTTGTTCTGGTACTGGCTAGGCCTGGACGTGCTGAATGATGCCAGGAACCTCGCCGGCTGGCTGATGAGGGTCTTCGGGACCTTCTTGTCTCCTCGTATCTTGAAGGTGGCCGCCTTCTCCCTATGGGCCTTGTGGTGCGTCTTTGCCTGCTGGCTGGTCTGCGATCTGCCCCCCGGCGTGGAGGTTGTCCTGAAGGGTTCTCATGTGGGGGAGGCTCTCCTGAGGGCGAGCGCTGTCTTGAAGTCGCGCCTATATGTGGATCCGCGGACGCCATTTGTGCGGGCGGTCACGTACAGCCTCTACGCGACGCTTGGCCTGATGCTCATCGCTTTTATCCTCTTGGGCCTGAGGCGGCTCTCGGCCCAGCGAGTGATGGGGTTCCTGATGCTATCTCTGGCCGGCTTTGTCGCCATATGGGGCACCTTGGGGCTTGAATCGGCGATGGTCTCGGCGCGTGAGGAAGTAGGGGGCTTTTGGCCTATGCTGATCTTGCTCGGCGGGATTTTCTGGCAAGTGCTAAAGGTGAGCTCCGATCTGGTCGTCGGCGGGAGAGGACGGCCCTTATTGTTTTTGGGATTCCTTCTCATCCTGGGAGGGATCTCGCTTCTGGAGTTGTGGGCGGATCGGGTCTGGTTTCGGTTGCAGTTGTCGGCCAACATGCTTATCGGGCTCGTCTATCTAGGGATCCCTTATGTCCTTTACCTAGCATTCTATAAGTGGCGGCGGTACACACCCATCGCTCCTGCGGAATTGCTGTTGCTTTTCGCTTTGGGGATGCTGAGCGCCATTCCCGCGCTGCTTGTGAAGGAGGCCTTTTTCGTCCCCTTGCTTTGGTTGGGGATCGTTCTGGGAACGGTGTGGCGCAGTGGAGCGTGGGATGATCCCTGGGATGGTGTGGTCTATCTGACGACTCTGGCCCTGGGCTTTGTGGTGTTCTACAGCAAACCCATCCAGCTTCCTCTAGCTTACCTTATGCACTTTCCCAAGCTCTTGGAGCTCAGTAGGCGCTATCTGGCCGCGATGATCCTGCCTTGGGATGCCCGCTGGTGGTGGATCCTATTGAGCGCAGTTGGGGCGGCGACGATCCAGGGTTATCTGTTCTTTAGGGCGCACCGGCTGCGGGGACGGGAGCGTTGGCTGCTCGTGCTATGGGGAACGGCTTTGGCCGGCGCCCTTTTGGCGCTCGTGTCGTTCCTGTTTGTCGGTGTATGGTGAAGGGGCAGCAAAAAACCTCACCGATGACGGTGAGGTTTTGGCGGAAGCGACGGGATTCGAACCCGCGATCTACGGCTTGACAGGCCGTCATGTTAGGCCGCTACACCACGCCTCCTAAGCAATCGCTATCATACCATAAAGGGTGTGAGCTGTCAAAAAAGGACTCGGATGGCTATTGATATTTTTTGTCGTATTGTAAGGCTTGGTGCTCTTTTTGTCCCCTTGGGCGATCACCCGGCCGCCTACATGTTGAGGGTAGACATGGCGTCTCGCCGCGAAAGGTCGCTTGCGCGCCGGGATGGCGCGGCTGTTTTGGCAACCGTAGGGTAGCTATGACGATCACGATGGAGGAGCATATAGGATGAGACGGCGCGATTTCCTCAAGTTCACCGCGCTGGCCGTCGCTGAGGTTGTGCTGGCGGCCTGTGCCAGGATGGGGGCGACGCCCCGACCATCGGCGCAGCCGGCCAGGGAATCCGAGGAGCCGATGCAAAAGGCCACGAAGCAGGCCGGCCTTGCAACGCCGACGGTGACGGGCGGGCAAGTGAGGGCGAAGCGCTATTTCGCCTTGCACCCCTTCATAGAGGCCCATCCCGAGGCGGTGTTCATCGTGCGCACCCGTGTCGGGTCCAAGACCGACGCGGAGGGCAAGAAGCAGGCCGGGCTGGATCTGGCCCAGAGGATCTTGACCTTGCAGGATACGCCGGGGATCCCTTTGACCCATAAGCTGGCCATCAAGCCCAACCTCACCTGCACGTCGGGCCAGGGCAACACCGAGGGGGGCATGGGCATCATCACCGATAGGTATTTCATGGAGGGCCTGATAGAGGGGATGAAGAAGCTGGGCCTTCCGGCGGAGAACATGTACCTCCGAGAGGGCAACTGGCTCGGCGAGGGGTATTGCCCCGGCGACGCCCAATCCACCGGTTATGTGGAGATGGCCGAGCGCACGGGCGTGCATCTATTGGATTTCCCCTCAGGCCGCAAGATCCAGGAGCTGACCTTGAGCACCCTTCAGGAGGGGACGGAGGTGATCTGGAAGGATTGCCCGGAGGGAGTGGTTTTCCGGCGCATCGGGTATGTGGCCCCCTTCAATCAAGAGGATAGCTGGCTGCTGGATGTGGCCAAGCTCAAGACCCACGGCATGGGGATGACCCTGTGTGTGAAGAACTTGCAGGGGATGTGTGTGCCCCCCTATGTGCGCTTTTGCGAGGGGGTGGAGAACACCTTGAAGCATCCTGCGCACATCCTGAAGGATTTCCAGCCGGACTTTGCGGAGCACGTGGAGCGTTTGTACAGGGAGCATCTGGAGGCCGGCTTCCCTCGCTGGGATCGCCCCGGCAGAGACTGGAATAGCGGCTATGGGATGGAGATGTGGGCGCAGCGAACCTGTGATTCCCATTCGGTGACCCAGGTGGGTTTGTGCCTCATTGAGGGCATCTATGGGCGCAACGGGAACGCCTTCATGGAGGGGCCGGGGCCTGGGGGCAAGGCCGAGGATTTTCTAACCAACGTGCTGATCTTGGGCAAGAACCCTTTCCGCGTGGATATCATCGGCACCTGGCTCGCGGGCCACGAGCCGGGCAATTTGGGCCTCTTTCATATCGCCAGAGAGCGGGGATTGGTGGATGTGCTCGATCCGCTGGAGATTCCCGTTTACCTTTGGGAGGACGAGGGGCCTAAGCTGACGCCGCTAACCGATTTCGAGCGCGTCCCGCTCAAGACGCCCTATCTTCGGCGGGACTATGGGGGGCAAAGCGAGCCCGCCTATCACATGCTGGATGAGCCTTTTGACTATAGCAAGTTCCCAGGGGGAAAGCGCGCCCGGATAGAGAGGCCGGGCGTGCGCCTTCTGGGGCGGATGTGTGCCGGCCACTCCGAGCGCAAGATCGTGGAATATGCCCTCGCTGAGGATGGCTACGTGCGGCTGGAGCTCTGCGCTCGGGACGGGCGCGTGGAACGGGTGCTCGCCGAAGGCCGGTTCAGGAAAGGGGTGCATATGGCCTCGTTCCCCTGTGGCGAAGGGGCGCCGGGCCCTATCTACTGCCGATTCCAGACGCCGGGCTTTGAGGAGAGGATAGAAGTGTGATTTTTGCGTCAAATCCCTTTTCGGACTAATATGGCTCGCGATTGCTTACCGATGCTATGGAGGGATGATGACGCGTCCATCTCAATATCATGTTCGTGCCGTTTATTGTGATCATCGCGCCGACGATGAAGAGGTCTATCAGGCCCTCAAGCGGGCCACCGACCCCCTGAAGGATGCCTGGGCCAAGCTGAAGCAGGCCGGTCGGATCACCGTCAAATTCAACCAGGCCTGGGAACCGGGCAAGGCCCCCGTTTTTGAAGGGCAGCTTCGCGAGCTGGTGGATTATAAGGTCGCCCGCGCGACGTTGCGCCTGTTGCGGGAGAACACCAAGGCCGAGATCGTCTGTGTTGAGATCGCCACGATGGCTCGGCCGGGGTCCGGGCTCTCCTGGGAAGACACGATGACGTTGATGCCCGTGCTGCGCGAGTTCGATGTGCCGATCTATGAGGGCAACCGGCCGCCGCACAAGGTCTGCCAAGTGCCCGGGGGCGGGCTGATGTTCAAGCAGTACCTCTTGCCCGCAGCGGCCGTGGAAACGGACGCCTTTGTCTCGGTGCAGAAGATGAAGAACCACGCCTTCATGGGCGTGACCCTTTGCCTCAAGAACCTCTTCGGCCTGCCGCCCCAAGAGCCTTATGGGCGCGGGCGGCAGTACTTCCACCATATCATTCGCCTGCCCTATGTCCTCGCGGATTTGGGGCGCATCGTACAGCCCACGCTGAACATCATTGACGGCCTGGTGGGCCAGGCACGGAGGGAGTGGGGCGGCGAGGGACGCATCTGTAACACCCTGGTGGCCGGCGATCACGTCATCGCCACCGACGCCTGCGGGACCTATCTGATGGGCCACGACCCGGCGGGGGATTGGCCCAACCCGCCCTTCCGACGGGACCGTAACGCCCTCTTGGTCGCCGCCGAGAGCGGCTTTGGGACCGTCAACTTGGAGGAGATCGATTTTGAATCCGAGGTCAAAGCGCCGGTGGCCGAGTTCGATAGCGCCGAGACCGACCCCGGCGAGATGGTCGCCGCCTGGAGGCGCACGACGTGCGAGCAGGCGCTTTATTACCGCGACAACCGAGACAAGTTCGTAGAACGGTATGCGGGCGAGTACATCCTCCTCCAGGATGGCGAGGTCAAGTGGCACAGCAAATCCAGCGAGCTGGGCTGGAGCCGCCGGGAGTTAGCCGGCATACGCCGCGATAGCGCCCTGTGGCTCAAGTTGGTGGATCCGGAAGAGGCCGAGGGCGAGCATTACGAGGTGTACGAGCGGACGCTGGCACAACTCAAGGCGATGGGGTTGTAGGGGCGTTCAACCGAACACCCCCCGTAGGGGCGTTCTATGGAACGCCCTCCGAACGTCCTCCCGTAGGGGCGTCTAACCGAGCGCCCTCACGTAGGGACATCTAGCCGAACACCCCCTAGGAGCGTTCAACCGAACGCCCTCGCGTAGGGGCGTTCAATTGAACGCCCCTACTAGATATCCGCCACGCCGCCATCGGGCCAGAAGGCGCCCGAGTAGTCCAGCGGCTTATAGGGTAGCTTGGCGATGGCTTCGTAGTTCAGCTCCACCCCCAGCCCCGGCTCCGTGGGCAAGGCGACGTAGCCGTTGACGATCTCCAAGGGCTTTCGGAGCACCTGGTCGCGCCAGGGCTGGTTCTGGGCGTATTCCAGGATGACAAAGTTCGGCAGGCAGGCCCCCAGATGGATGGAGGCCGCCGTGGCCACCGGCCCGTTGGGGTTGTGAGGGGCCACGCGCACGTAATAGGTCTCGGCCATGGCGGCGATCTTGCGCGTTTCCAGGATGCCCCCGTCGTGGCACACGTCCGGCTGGATGATGTCCACGTATTGCCCTTCCAATAGCTCCCGATAGCCCCATTTGGTGAACAGGCGCTCGCCGGTGGCGATGTTGATATTTAGCCCCGCCTCGGCCAGGCGTTTGAAGGCGTCCACGTTATCGGGGGGCACGGGCTCCTCTAGGAAGAAGAGGTCGTAGGGCTCTAGGGCTCGGGCCAGGCGGATCGCCTGGGCAGGGGTGTGCCTGCCGTGGGCGTCCATCATGATCATGACCTCGGGGCCGACGGCCTCGCGCATGGCGCGCACGCGACGGGTCACGGCCTCAATGCATTGGCCCTCGTTGGCGAAGGATTCAAAGCCGAGGCTGCCGATCTTGAGGGCGCGCCAGCCCTTGGCCACCAAGTCTTGGGCGTTGCGGGCCAGCTCGTCGGGGGTGTGTCCGCCGCAATGGGTATACAATTGGACTCTGTCGCGGGCGGCGCCCCCTAACAGACGGTAGACTGGCACGCCCAACTCCTTGCCGAGGATGTCCCACAGGGCTTGTTCAATGCCGCTGAGGGCGGTGTTCAACACGACGCCCCCGCGCCAGAACCCGTGGCGGTACATGATCTGCCAGTTCTGTTCAATGCGCGTGGGATCTCGCCCGATGAGGAAGCGGGCCAGCTCGTTCACCGCGGCCTGTACGGCCAATTCCTTGCCTTCCAGGCTCGCCTCGCCTATGCCGGTGATGCCCGCATCGGTCTCAACCAGGACGAAAACCCAGGTCTGCCGCCCGCCGAAAGCGAGCAGCGTTTTGATCTCACGGATCTTCATGCTTGGCCTCCTCAGGGTTGTTTATGTCCTTATACGCGGGAAGGCCGGTAGGTGTCAAGGGCGGCTTTGACACCCCCTGCTCATTGGTCTAGAATTCACAAATACAGCTTAAGCAGAGCCGAGAAGAGAGGGAGCCGCATGATCAGCAGCGCCGAGATTAGGTCCCGGTTCTTGAACTTTTTCCGGGAGCGTGGCCATACGATCGTCAGGAGTTCTTCGTTGATCCCGGGTAACGATCCCACGCTGCTCTTCACCAACGCGGGGATGGTGCAGTTCAAAGACGTGTTCCTGGGGCTGGAGTCGCGGCCCTATACGCGCGCGGCCACGGCGCAAAAGTGCATGCGCGTCAGCGGCAAGCACAACGACCTGGACCAAGTCGGCCCGTCGCCGCGTCACCATACGTTCTTTGAGATGCTCGGCAACTTTAGCTTCGGGGACTATTTCAAGCGCGAGGCCATTGACTTTGCCTGGACGTTCTTGACCCAGGAACTGGGCCTGGATAAGGAGCGGCTCTATCCGACCATCTATCTGGAAGATGATGAGGCTTTTGAGCTTTGGCAGAAGGTTGCCGGCGTGCCCGCCGCGCGGATCACCCGTTTGGGAAAGGAAGATAACTTCTGGGCCATGGGCGATACAGGCCCCTGTGGCCCCGATTCGGAGCTTATTTGGGATCGTGGCCCGCAGGCTTGCTCCTGTGGGCGCCCCGATTGTAGCCCGGCGACGCATTGCGATCGTTGGCTAGAAGTCTGGAACCTGGTTTTCATGCAATTTGAGGCCCAAGCTGATGGCACCCTCGTCCCTTTGCCCCGGCCAAGCGTTGATACCGGCATGGGGCTTGAACGGGTCACCTCCATCCTGCAGGGCGTGGATAACAACTACGATACGGATTTATTTTTGCCCATCATGCACCGTACCCGCGAGTTGTTAGGGCACGATGAAGCCACGATGCGCGCTAACCTGGTGCCCTATCGGGTGATCGCCGATCACAGCCGGGCTATCGCTTTCTTGATCGCCGACGGCGTCCTGCCGGGCAACGAGGGCCGGGGCTATGCCCTGCGGTTGATCTTGAGGCGGGCGGCACGCTTTGGGCGCTTGTTGGGCTTTGAAGGCCCCTTCCTGGCTGAGACGGCCCAGGCGGTGATCGATACGATGGGGAGCCATTATACCGAGCTGATAGAGCGGCGCGACTTTATCCGTGAGGCGATTACGCGGGAAGAGGAGCGCTTCCTGGCCACCCTGAGCTATGGGCTTGCGCGCCTGGAGCAGTTGACGACGCGGCTGAAAGAGGAGGGGGTGACGGTCATCCCCGGCGAGGAGGCCTTCCGGCTGTACGATACCTACGGCTTCCCCTTGGAGATGACCCGAGATGTGGCGCGCGAAGCGGGCCTGACGGTGGACGAGGCCGGCTTCCGGGCGGCGATGCTTGAGCAGCGCGAGCGAGCGCGCTCGGCGCAGCGCTTTGCCCTTGATGCCAAAGGGGAGCTTTACCGGCGCCTGGATATCCCCAAAACCGAGTTCCTGGGCTACGAGACCTGCTGCGCCCAGGC
>DAOTVR010000104.1:0-2250 GCA_034436315.1 Anaerolineae bacterium | reverse complement strand
TAATGGGTGCGGGCAGGATTGAAGGTGGAGACCTCCAACTTGCATTCGGCGATCAGGACCTTGCGCATACGCTCTACCCCCTTCTGTTCTGCAACTTGCGCAGCTCCTCTTGAGCGCCGAGGTGGTTGATATCCAGCGTCAGCACCTCTGCAAAGGCTTTTTCGGCCTCGTCAAGTTGCCCCAGACCGAGCAGGGCCAGGCCAAGGAGATAGGTATAGGCCACACGATGTGGCTTTTGTGGATCCTCCTCATAAAACACGAACTGCGGCACCGAGGTAGCGAAGCCGGGCTTACGGGCCGCCTCCAACTGCTGAATGGCGTGATCGCGCAGTACGCCGAGGAGCTTACGGGCAGCAACCTCATCGCCCAGCTTGCGCAACGCCAGGGCCTGATAGTACGTTGCTGGAGAAAACCCCGGCTGGGGCTCGGCCGCCCGTTGGAAGCTGGCTTTGGCCCCGGCCATATCCCCCAGGGCTTCCCGCGCCAGGCCGGCCAGATAATCCAAGTGAGCGACGCTGGCCTGGGCATAACGGCCCTCGCCCAGGCTCTCGGGATAGGTCTTGGCGGCCTCAAAATGCGCCAAGGCCTCGGCGGCACGGCCAGACTCCAGGGCCGCCCGGCCCAAGATGATATGGGCCAACTCATATTGCTCCGAGACACGCCCCTCGCCACCTTCCCAAGGGTGAAAGCGGCGCGAAAGGATGATCTCCAGCGCCTTTTGCGGTTGACCAAGCTGGTTATAGAGCGTCGCACGTTCTACAGAGAGGTCATCGCGCTGTTCCACCAGGTCAAGGTGCGCCTCTAGGCGGGCCAGGCGCTCGGCAGGGGAAACGCCCTGCCGCTTGAGCAACTGGTCTAGCTCGGAAAGCAGGCGAGCATCGTGCGGGTTGGCCTCAAGGGCTCTCAGGTAGCAAGCTCGGGCGCGCTGGGGATCGCGGCGCACGTTATAGTAGGCCAGCCCCAGGTTACGCCAGGGGATGGAGAAACCTGGCTCCAGCCGAGAGGCCGTCTCCCAACAGCGGATGGCCTCCTCATAGCGCTTTTTGTCGTAGAGCAAGTTGCCCAGATAGTAGGCCGCGCGGGCGTCTTCGGGGCAAATGGAGCACACATGTTGCAGGATCTCCAGTTCCTCCAACCGCGCCGGGAAGCAATAATCAGGAGGCATCTGTGCGGCACGTCGGTACAAAGCCTCTGCCCCTTCCTTCTGGCCCTTTCGCTCCGCCAGATAACCCAGAGCATAAAGGATCATCGGGTAGATGGGTCCCGTGCCCTTGCGCTCTACGAGGCGGGCAAGGACCTCGCTCGCCTCATCCCAGAGGCCGGCCCCGGCATAGTCAAAGGCCAAGTCCAAATAGCGCTGCGCCTCCAAGACCGCCCCATCTCCCTGCATCAGCCTGGTCAGCTCCGCGAGATGTTTCTCCGCGCCCGTCGCATCGCCCTTGAGCCGATAGAGAAGGATACATTCGTTGCGCGCCCAATAGTCCAGCGGGTCCAGGGCGATCGTCTCTTGGGCAAGGCCCTCTGCCTCGCCCTGTCGGCCGAGGCGGCGCAAGACGGCGACCCTCAGATCGCGCGCCTTGAGGTTGAGGGCGTTAGCCCAAAGCGAACGCTCCAGGTGCTCCAGGGCCATCAGGAAGTCCTCTCGCAAGCAGTCTATCTCCGCTAGGGCATAATAGCCAGCAGCCTGCCAGGCATAGCTCCAGATCGCCTTATAGAAAGCGGCATAGGCTTCATCCAGGCGATGTTGGTACTTGAGGGCCAAGCCCAGGTTGTAGTAGGGCTCGCCATCGCGAGGGTTGGGATTGCGGCGGGTGAGCGTCTGGATCGCCCGGCGGAAGTGCTCCTCGGCAAGCGCCAGGTTGCCCCGGCGAAGGTGGCTCAGCCCCAGGGCGTTGTTGCAGCGCACGTCGCCCGGATCCATCTTCAGCGCCCTTTCCCAGTAAGGCTCGGGCTCCTGGGTAGGGTGTTTGTATTGTTCCAGGTGAAGGCCGGTCAGGTAGAGCTCCTCGGGCGAGTTGATCTCCTCGGGCGGAGGACAGGGGGTCATGGGTTCGGGGAGGGGCTTCTCCTCCGGCTTCAGGGGAGCATAGCGGATCAGCTCGCCGCCGGCCTCGTCCAAAACCCGCAGCAGCAGGTCGCCTTCGGCGATCCCCGGGGCCAGCCCGACCTCCTGGATAAAGGGCTTGCCGGGGGCAAGGTCCACCCTTTGCGCCCAGATCTCCTGCCCCTTGGCCGCGAGGATCATCGTAA
>DAOTVR010000103.1:0-1583 GCA_034436315.1 Anaerolineae bacterium | reverse complement strand
AACGAACAGCTAGCCCAACAAGGCGGCGGCAAGGCGCGGGTTTACCCTTGCACGGCATCCTGCCCCACGCCCTGTAGCCTTTACCTTTCAGATGTACCGGGTTGCGTTTTCAACCGCAAGTGGAGCGGGGGCTTGGCTTGTGTAAGCGGGTTATTTGCCGGAAGCAAGCGCAGCATCGCTTACGATTGGAACATAGGGTTTCGTGGTGGCTTTGAGCTGAATATGTACGCCAATGGCCTGGGGCTCAACCATTGGGAGATACTCGTAGGCATGGTCCCCTGGTTACGTGCTTGTGGGCGGCTGGGGCTATTGAAGGAGCTTAATGGTCGGCCATTGGACTGGGATTCATGCGAGTTCTGGGCCAAGCTGCTACACGACATAGCCTACCGTGAGGGCATGGGAGACGCCCTTGCCGAGGGTGGCTATCGCGCAGCGCATATCCTGGGGTTGGGCATAGAGGTCATGCGGCGTTACTATACCGCTTGGGGCTACGCGGGACATTGGGATGGGCACGCGGGGATCGTCAACTATATCGTCTATCCCTTCTGGATCGTAGGAGCGTTACATTGGGCAATGGACACCCGTGACCCGGCCTCCAGCACGCACGATTACGTGCAGAACGTGATCTATTGGGGGCCTTTCGGGGGACCATATAAGAACGACGCGGCGCCGATCACCTGGGAACACATGCGGGGAATCGGCCAGAGGATCTATGGCCGGGCCGACACCTTGGATCCGCTCAGCGGCTACGAGGGCAAGGCGATCCCCGCCGCCTACCATGCGGTGCGTTCCATTATGAAGGATTGCTTGCCCACGGACGACCAGGTTTTCCCCCTCATCTTTAGCCATAACACAGAGGATCGCTACTGTCGCATCGGTGACATCGAGGGCCTTGACGTGGACGCGCACTTGTTACGCGCCGGCACAGGTTTGGATTGGGACACCCGCGAGTTCGAGCGTGCCGCAGAGCGCGTGCTGAACCTGGAGCGGGCCAACACTATACGTCACTGGGCACGCGACCGCAAGATGGACGAACGCGTGCTGCCCAGCTTTGAATACGACGAGAATTGGATCAACCCCGAGCTCGGCGAGCGCAAAGCCCTGGATCGCCGCGAATTCATCCCTCTCATGGATGAGTATTATCGCCTGCGCGGTTGGGACGTGCGCACGGGTTGGCCGACACGGGAGCGGTTAGAGAGGCTGGATCTGGGCTATGTATACGAGGAGATGATCGCCGGAGCTAAAGCAGCCAGAGAGCGCCTGCCGGAGCTTCCGCCTGAAAAGCCCGTAGAGGATATACATCGCTACGACCCGGATCGCACCGATCGCCTTGCCGAGCGAGAGGCCATCAAGGCCTAGATGAGGCGATGTCCCGGGAGCCATCATCCGCGTCCAGGGTGCTGGCGATCGTGAATATTGTAGAGTACCTGTTAAAGGCCAGCGGCAGGCAAAGTCTGCGCTTCTCGTTGGCAACGGCGAACGGCGAGGAGAACTCGGAGGTGTTGCCAGCCGCATCGGTGGCTGTAGCCGTCAGGTTGGGCCCGGCAAAGCCGGCGGGCTTGCTCAAGCTCCACCGGCCGCTA
>DAOTVR010000102.1:0-4468 GCA_034436315.1 Anaerolineae bacterium | reverse complement strand
CGCAGCGGCCCTCGTTCGCCAAGGGACAACTTCCCTGCCGGTAACCGACGTAAGCCAAGGTGACTCCGCCAGAAAGGAGCGCTAGCCCCGGTAAAGAGGCCAGGAATTGTCGTCTCGTCAACATCGTCCCCTCCGAAAACCATGTGAGTGTACTGCTGCTCATTTTAATCACATGATATTAAGAAAAGATGATAAGAGCGTGTGCTTTTCGTGAAAAGGGCATCCGGGCACTTTCGGACGTGCTCGTCAGAACAGGCAGGGTCTGACGGCGCCATGAAACGGGTGAACTTGCGATCTCAGAGTGGTTTCATGTAGACTGGTAAGCGGATATGCGCCTGAGCTCATTTGAGCGGCTCTTTTGGCCACAACGAGCTGGAGGATGGTGATGTCTCGTGCGCTGTGTTCTCCTCGGCAGCGGATGCTTAACGCCTACCGTGGCGTGTGGTCCGACCTGCGGCCGGTCGCACCCGAGTTCTGGTATTTCGTGCCCGCCAAGGTGTTGGGGGTGGATATGGTCACCTTTGAGCGCGAAGTGCCCCTTTGGCAGGCCCACCGCGAGACCTTCAAGCATTACGGCACGGAGGGCTGGTCCATCATCTGGCCGGAGCGGCCCAATCCCAACGTAGAAAGCCACTCCACCTTCGTGCGCGTGGACGAGGGACGCTATCAGGAGCGCACCGTCACCCGCACGCGCTATGGGACGCTCACCTCCTGTCGGCAATACGATGTGGCCGATCCCTCTTGGATCGTGGAGCGTCCGATCAAGGATCTCGGCCGGGATTACGACGCCTGGTTGGAGACGGCTTTCCCGCCCATTGAGCTGCACGACTATACCCGGGCCAACGAGGCCTTACGGGCCGTGGGCGAGGATTACTTGCTGGAAGTGATGGTCGGGGGGATGTTCTTTGACTTTATCGCCGGGCCGATGGGCCTGGAGGAGGGGATCATGGCCCTCTCCGACCACGAAGAGCGTTACCGGAAGCTCCAGGCGCGCTACATTGAGTACATGGTTGAGGAAACGCGCGCCATCTGCGAGCACACCGCCGATGCCCCTCTTTTCATCGCCTGCTCCTGGTCTTGTGCCTCCCTGATTGGGCCTAGGTTGTGGCGCGAGTGGGATAAACCGGGGGTCAAGGCCATCGTAGAAGAGGCCCACCGGCATGGACGGCTAGTGCACATCCACTACCACGGCAAGTGCATGGAGAACCTGGCCGACCTGGTGGAGACGGGGGTGGACTGTATCTGCCCCTTTGAGCGCCCCCCTGGCGGCGACGTGACCGACCTGAAGCTCGTGCGGCAGATGTTGGGGGGCAAGGTGACCATGAACGGCAACGTACACACTGTGGAGACTCTCATCCGCGGCACGCCTGAGGATGTGCGGCGCGAGGTGCTGGAGATCGGCGAGGCTTTTGCGGGAGAGCCGCGGTTGATCATCGGCACGGGCGACCAGGTGGGCCGCGAGACGCCGGAGGAGAATATCCAGGCCATGGTGGAGGCGGCGCGCAGTCTGCCAACCCCCGGTTAAAAGAGCAGGTTTACGGGTATTTTGGGTGGAGTGCGAACCGTTGGGCTGGGATGGCGTATTTTTCAATAGATGAGGGTGACAAGCGAGACCTTGACCGGCACGAAGCCGGGTCGCCCTACGATCTTGTGGATGCTTTACCTTCTGGGAGGCTGGTGTGAATAAGAAAGAACGCGTCATGACGGCCATTGAACATCGTGAGGCAGATCGCGTGCCCAAAGGGGAGGTAGCCATTGAGTATGACTTTGCCCGCGCCCTGGTGGGAGAGGATCTGCCCTGGTGCGAGTTGAATCGCCGTGTGCACGAGATCCTGAACATGGACCTGATGGTCATCGGCGATTGGCCCCGGCCACAGATCGGCACAACCCCGGAGGGCTATGCTATCCGGCAGGATGTCTGGGGACGGGTGATGGTGGATAGCGGGGCGAGCACGGAGACGATTGAATACCCTATCAAGGATATCCGCGACGCGGCGCATTACCGTTGGCCTTCTGTGGAGGCCATCTCCGGCGATGAGCTGCGCTGGGCGGTGCAGGAGACCGACTATTTCATCGCCGGGATCATCAATAGCGTCTTTGAGGATGTCTATAACCTGATCGGTTTTGAAAAGTACATGATGATCCTGGCCTCGGAGCCGGAGTTACTGCGCCCCCTGGCCCAACGATGCGCCGAATTTGAGGTGCAAAAAGCGTATAAGTTCCTAGATATCGGCGCGGAGATGATCCTCATCGTGGAAGACATCGCCCATAATACGGGCACCTTCATCTCGCCCCGTCTACTGAGGAGTGAGATCTTTCCCTATATGAAGTGGCAGGTGGCCGAGATCAAGCGCCATCGCGCCGTGCCCGTCTTTTTCCATAGCGACGGCAACCTGAACGCAGTGCTGGATGACATCGTGGCTTGCGGCTACGATGGCCTGCACTCCCTACAGCCCTCGGCGAACATGGATATCGCCCGCATCAAGGCCCAGTACGGTCACAAGTTATGTCTGATGGGTAACATTGATCTCAATTACGTGCTCACCTTTGGCACGCCCGAGGAGGTGGAGCAAGTCGTCAAGGAGACGATCCGCGTGGCCGCGCCCGGCGGGGGGTACATCCTCAGCACCTGCAACACCCTGATTCGTGCCATCCCCCCGGCCAATGCCCTGGCCATGTATCGGGCGGGGGATAAATGGGGCAAGTATCCGATTGAGAAGGGAGGATAACTCATGTCCGAAACCATGCGCGCCGCTTTCGTCAAGGCCCCCTTTCAGGTACAGCTCCGTGAAGTGCCCATCCCTGAGGTCAAGCCAGGATGGATCCTGGTCAAGGTGGAAGCCTGTGGCATCTGTGGAACCGACCTACATACGCTGCGCAGCGCCAGCGATTGGTCGCCCCTCGGCCATGAGATCGTGGGGGTGGCGACCAAAGTGGGCGCGGGGGTGCGTTCAGTGCGCGAGGGGGACAAGGTGGCCCTGGAGAGCGGCTCCTTCTGTCACACCTGTGCCGCCTGTCGTGATGGCCGTGTAGACCTCTGCAACACCGGCCCCAACTACTGGAGTAACCCTACGTTGGGCTTTGCCGAGTATATCCTCGCCCCTGAGGAGGGCGCGGTGGTCTTTGATGGGCTGGAGTGGGAGCAGGCGGTTTTGGTGGAGCCGATGGGTGTGGCCCTGGATATGGTCTATACGGCGGATATTCGTCCGGGCCATGACGTCCTTGTGGTGGGCATGGGGCCCATTGGCCTTATGGCCGTGGCCTTGGTCCGGCGCGTGGGTGCAGGGCGGGTTTACGCAGCGCACTCTCGCCGGGGCCGGCGCATGGAGGCGGCAAAGGCGATGGGCGCAGATGAGGTCTTTTGTACCCAGGAGTGGCCCATCTCCTGCTTCCCCTATCGCAAGAGACGGGTGGCCGGGGGCGCGCCGCGCGAACACGTGGTGGACCGTGCCCTGGTCACTGCGCCACCACGCGTCATCCCCGAAACGCTGCAGGTGCTCAACTACGGCGGCATCCTCTCCTTCATTGGGATTGATTGGGGCGAGGGGCAAAAAATCACCATCCCCGCCGACGATTTCCACTTTAACAAGGCCCAGCTGCGCGCTTCCTTTGCTTCGCCGGCGCTTTACTTCCCCACCTGTTTGCAGATGCTGCGCGATGGTTGGATCGCTTCTGATTTGGTGATCTCTCACGTGATGCCCTTGGAGCGGCTAGAGGAGGCTTTTATCCTGTTGCGCGATGACAGCGCCAATACGCTGAAGGTGGTTATCAAGCCGTAGGGAAGCGGCCGACCGTCAGTTTTCAGCCATCGGCCTTTCCGCGGAGATCCGAAGGAGCAGAACCCATGAGCGACCAAACGGTGGATAGAAGCTCAAAGCAGGATGGCGAAACACAATCCCTGGCCGAGCTCTTTCATCTGGTCAAGACACTGGTACCGGGTGATCAGCATGTGCTGCACGTTCCGCCGAACACGACTGTCGCCGAGGCCGTGCGAAAGATGCAGGAGCACAACTATTCCCAGTTGCCCGTCGTGGCCGGCAATCAGGTTCTGGGAGTTTTCTCCTTTCGTTCTTTGGCCACAGGCGTATTGAGCAGGGGGAAGATAACCCAAGCCGTCTCTATTGAGGAATTGCCGGTTGCTGAGTTCATGGAGCACTATGATTTCGCCCAGCCTTCTGACCAGTGGGAGAAGATCATAGAGCAACTGGATCGCGACAATGCCATTCTCGTGGGACAACGTGAGGATTTGCGGGGCATCCTCACGCCGATGGATGTCCTCAATTACCTACATAGGATCACCAGTCCGTTCGTAATGATCGCGGAGATCGAGCTCTCGTTGCGCAGGATCATCAAAGCTTGTGTTAGCGATGAGGAATTAAAGGTCTGTGCCCAGACCGCCCTCGCTACAAAATATAGGCCACCCTCCGAGTTGCCTACCGAGCTGGACAAGATGACCTTTAATGATTAC
>DAOTVR010000101.1:0-5722 GCA_034436315.1 Anaerolineae bacterium | reverse complement strand
GGAAAGCTCTACGTGTCAACATGTTCTTCTCTCCTTTTGGCTGAAATCAACTATGCCTTGTGAACGACCACTACGTCCGACCCATGGGGATGCACTCTGTTTGGCTCTTTGCACTCCTCCTTTCTCTAGAAGCCTCAGCGCGACCTACACCGTCTTTGCGAGACGATCAAAGATCAGTTGAGGCGATCTGAGTTAGGGTAAGACCGCAGGCTTTGGATTATTCATCTTTTATATTATCATTGAAAATAAATGTGGGGACAATAGTTTTGCGGCTCATGAATAGGGCCTAAAAGAGGGCCAATGGAGGAACAAAGGGGCTTACCTTTTGAAGAGGAATTGCGCCAGGCCTTGAGGCATCTTGATGATCCCTGCTTTCTACGGCAGAGCAAGCTCGTCGCACTGTTGGGCCTTGAGGATGAGGATGACCCGGCGGCCGCCCTTCGTTCTGCCTTGGAGCAGGCCATAGAGGCCTTCAAGCCGATCTCTGACACGGGCTCTTGCCTTAGGAAAGGGCGGCATTATGAGATCCTGTGGCAACGCTATGTGCGACGCTTGCCCCAGAAGGCCGTGGCGCAAACCCTGGCCATCACCCCGCGGTACCTGCGCCGCGAACAGGCCGCTGCGATCCGGGCGCTGGCGGGATATCTGGCCCTGCGTTATGACCTTCGTGAACAAATGCAAGGGCTTTTCCCCGGCGTGCATACAAAGATGGTAGAGGAGTCGGCGATCCATCAGGAGATGCTCTGGCTCGCCGATTCCTTTCGCGGGCAGACCTGTGAGGTGAACTCTGTCCTCTCCGCAGCGGTGGATCTGGTACAGGATCTGGCGCGGCAGCACGCCGTTCGTTGTGTGTGGCAAGGGAATCCCTCCTTGCCTCCGGTGCGCGTCCCCGGCATCGTCCTCAAGCAGGTTATCTTGAACCTGTTGATGGCCGTAATTCATCAGTTGCCGCCTGGCGGACGGGTGGACATGGCCGGGCAGGCAAGCGCGGAAGAGGTGATCCTTACCCTCTCTGTGACGGGTGAAGGCTGTGCTGCTTGGCTTAAAGCGCCGTCTTTTGAGGGACCCCTCGCGGTTACGCGCCAGCTTTTAGGGGTGTTCAAGGGCGACTTGAGCCTATCCTACACGAGCGATATGCTGGTCATCCGCGTGGTCCTGCCCTGCGCTGGCCGCCAGGTCCTGGTTTTGGCCATTGAGGATAACCTGGATACGATCCAATTATGGCGGCGATATACCCAGAAAACGCGCTTCTCCCTTGTTGCCGAGACTGATCCAGAGCAGGCTATCGCCAGCGCAGCTCGCTTACACCCTGATCTCATCGTTCTGGACATCATGCTGCCGGGGATAGATGGTTGGGACCTGTTAAAGCGCCTGCGTGCCGACCCGGCAACGGCGTCCATCCCGGTGATCGTCTGCACCGTTTTGCCGCAAAAGGAACTCGCGTTCTCGCTGGGAGCGAGGGATTTCATCCCGAAGCCGACGACGGGCGAGGAGTTTCGAGCGGCTCTGGAGCGGCAAATCTCGGCGGCAACGCTTTCACGATAGCCTCAATGGCTACGACGAGATCGCGTGCTGATAATCCCCTTTGCCGGCTGAGGACGAGGGCGTTGCTTACGATCGGCTCGCGTTGCGGGTCCCTGGCGGAGATGATAAGCACCGGGATATCGCGAATCGTCTCATCCTCTTGCTTTGCGGCCAGAACCCAAAAGCCATCTTGGCCGGGCATGATCAGATCCAGCAGGACTAAATCCGGGCGCCAAGTGCGCATCAGCTCCAGAGCGCTTGTCCCCTCGTCCGCTTGGACGACTTCGTAGGATACGTCGGCCCCTGACAGCATGCGTGTGAAGAGTTGCCTGGTCTCTTCATCGTCGTCTACCAGGAGGATGCGCCGAGCTTCGGGGGCGGCGCGCGCGATGTGCTCCAAGAGATCGTTTCGGCGGATGGGTTTAAGAAGATAACCTTGGGCTCCCATTTGGCTCCTCTCAGCGTGCTGTTCGGGAATCCAGCACGTGAGGACGGGCATATCAAAGGGCATGCTCGTAAAGTTTTTGAGCGAAGATAGAGTGTTTTGAGACGGCGCCTCGTTGGCGATCAGGGCGACAGCCGCTCCTGTTTGGATTATCTCCAGGGCCTCCTCCAGGGTTCTGCTAGAGGCCACCTCTAGGTCGAGGAGGTTGCGGGCGAGCAGGTCGGACAAGGTAGTGCCTTGCTCAACGACGACGACTCGCGGCTTGGGATTGCTCACGGGAACGAGTGAGGGGCGGTCTCGCGGCGTATAGTCGTGATAAGGGCTAAACCAGCGTTTGAGAGTGGTCTGCGGTACACCGCTTTCAATCGGCAAGGTAAAGGAGACGGTCGTGCCCGTACCGATATGGCTTTCGATCCAGATGCGTCCCCCATGCATCTCCACGAATCGCTTGCTGATGGCCAAGCCCAGCCCTGTGCCACCGTACCGTCTGCGGATGGATGGGTCCGCCTGTTGGAAGGGCTCAAAGAGGTGCTGGAGGGTTGCGGCGTCTATCCCTGGGCCGGTGTCTGAGACTTTGATCAGGATGGCATGCTCTTGCCGGGTGGCCTCAATGGTGGCGCCCCCTTGTAGGGTAAATCGCGCCGCGTTGCTCAGCAGGTTCAGGATCACCTGTCTGATGCGCGCGCGATCACAGTAGATAAGTGGCAGGTTGGGGTCTACGCGGGAATTCAGTTTTAGCCCTTTGCGCTCAAAGAAGATGCTGACCGCCTCTTGCGCTTCGGCGATGACTTCCGCCAGCGAGGTCCACTCTTTGGATAAGCGCATGAGGCCCGTATCAACCTGGACGAGATCCAGGACGTCATCTACCAGCCGGGCAAGGTGTTCGCTGTTGCGCCGGATGGCCGCTACGTCTTCCAGGAGCTCTTGGGGCAGCCGCTCGGCGTATAGATCGGGGCGTTTCAGGATCTCGTCGCTGAAACCGATGATCATATTGAGCGGCGTGCGCAGCTCGTGGCTCACGTTGGCCACGAACTCTTCCTTGGCCCGCCGGGCCTCTTCAAGGGCTTCCCGGGCGGCGATGAGCAGATCATTCAGGCGGATGACCTCGCGGTTAGCCAAGTCCAGATCCTTAAGGGCCTGTTTCAGCTCTAGTTGCCGGTCGCGGGCAGCGTCAAGGGCTTGCCGTGCCCGGTCGTAGGCCTCTGAGAGGGCTGTCATGGCCGCTCCTTCAGCTTGTCTGGTGATGACGACGACGAGGGTCATGCTCCAGAGCACGAGCGTATTCGCCAGGAAAGCCCCCGGCGTGGGAGCGGCCGGCCAACCGGTCCATAACGCGGAGGCGAGGAGAGCTGTGCTGACCAAGGCGAGGACCAAGCCCTGTACGGGGCCCAGCAAGATGAGCGCCCCCAAGACGGGGAGCGCCAGGGCATGCTGGGTGCCGAGTTCGGGGAACCAAACCCACCCTAACATCGCAAGGGCAAACGACCCCAGGGCGAATAGGTAGGAGGCCCAAGCCTCACGATGGGACCTGCAGAATAGGACGGCGATGATCAATATCAAAAGCAATATACCCAAGGAGCCTGCGGAGGGGGTCGCAATGCGGTCAGCATCTACGACGGCGAGGCCGAGGCCCATGACGGCGTACAGCAAGAGAAAATGGAGCAGGAGATCACGCCGCATCTCGCACTGACGCGGCAGGGAATACGCGTTCATTCGAGCTCCTCCTTGCCAAGGGGACCGCTCTAACCAATGAATGAACCCGGATGTGGTGGGGTCGCTGCACGATCGCTATCGTGCCGGGCGTAGATAGCGGGGCGGCGATTCAGTGGCGCATCACCCTTTCAGCCCACTCATGACGATCCCGCTGATAAAGTAGCGTTGGGCAGCGAAAAACAAGATCACAGCCGGTAGCGTCACGGTTACGGATGCGGCCATTAACAGGTGGTCTCTGGGTTCGCTGGAATCCATCGGCGCTACCCGGAAGTACGTGATCCCCAAAGGCAAAGTGAACTTGGACGTGGTGTTGAGGAAGATAAGCGGTCCCAGGAAATTATTCCAGCTCCCTAGGAAGGCGAAGATGGCCACGGTGCTGATGGCGGGCTTGGATAGGGGCATGAGGACCTTCCAAAAGATCGTGAACGAGTTGGCCCCATCTACGTAAGCGGCCTCATCAAAGTCCATCGGTATGGTCATAAAAAACTGACGCAGCAAAAAGACGTTGAATGCCCCCCCGCCGAAAAAGGATGGTACGATCAGGGGCAAATGCGTGTCGATCCAGTGTAATGCCCTATACATCAGGAAGGCCGGGATGATCGTGATGTATGCGGGCAACATCATCGTACTCAGCAGGATGACAAAAAGCACATCGCGCCCCGCAAAACGATAGCGGGAGAAGCCATAGGCGACGGCGGAAGCCACAAAGACCTCGGCCACCACATTGAAAAAGGCGATGATCACGCTGTTCAGGGTCCAACGAGCAAAGGGCACGACCTGCCAGATCTGGACGAAATTGCCGGGCCGGAACTCCCTAGGGAACCAAGTAGGGGGGAAGATATACAGCTCCCAGGGCGGCTTAAAGGCGCTGGTTACTGCCCAGAAGAAGGGGAGCATGAAGATGATCCCCAAGGCTATGGTGAACGCGTAAATCAGGCCGCGCCCCACATATCTCAGCCAATACCAACGCTCGTGACGCGTAACGGCGCGGACGGGCAAGGTAGATGTTGCCTCCATCATGTGCCCCCTGTAAGTTATGCGCTTCCTGCGTAATAGACCCACATCTCCGACAAACGCAGTTGGATGATCGTGAATACAAGCAAGATGAGGAATAGGAACCAGGCTAGGGTGGAAGCGTAGCCCATATCAAAGTATTCAAACGCATTGGTATAAATATGGAGCGCAAAGAACCATGTGGCTCGCCCAGGCCCCCCCTTGGTGGTGATGTAGGCCGTAGTAAAGACCTGTAATGCCCCGATGATACCCAACACGAGGTTAAAAAAGATCGTAGGGGAAATCATGGGCAAGGTGATATGCAGGAACTTGCGCCAGCCACCGGCCCCGTCGATCTCGGCGGCTTCATAGAGTTCCTGGGGCACGCCTTGCAAGCCGGCGAGGAAAATGATCATCCTTCCGCCGCCCATACTGGTCCAGAGGGTGATCAGGATGATCGCCGGCATGGCCCAGCGGACGGAGCCGAGCCAGGGAGGTCCCTTGATGCCGATAAGTGAAAGGAGGTAATTCACCAAACCCACTTCGGCATGTAGTAACCATGCCCACAACAGTGCGGCCGCCGCCGCAGGGGTCAACGAGGGGAGGTAGAAGAGGGTGCGGAAGATCGACTCTCCCCTAACCCGTTGGTTGAGGAGCATGGCCAGGAGCAGCGAGCCCAAGAGACCGGTGGGGACTGCGATAAGCATGTAATAGAAGGTAATGCCTAATGAAGGCCAGAACAGCTCATCCTTGGTTAGGGCGTAAACGTAATTACCGAGGCCGGCCCATTTGGGCACGTTGATGATGCGGTAGTTGGTGAAACTGAGCACCAGTGAGGCGATCATCGGCCCCGCCGTAAAGATCACGAAGCCGAGCAACCAGGGCGATATCCATAGATAGCCTAAGAGGTTTTGCCTTCGTTTCCACTGAGAGGCTTTATGGAGCCGGCTTGCCGCCTCTGCCGTCATGGGACCTCCGTCTTGTCTAAATAGGAGTCAACAACTTGAATCGGTGGGCAAGCTCCGCTTTCTCCGGCCGGCATACTCC
>DAOTVR010000100.1:0-17224 GCA_034436315.1 Anaerolineae bacterium | reverse complement strand
TCTGTTTTGTCATTTTGCCAATTCCTTTCCATTCTTTCTTGGGGGAACAGATCCATGACTGCGCGTCGTTGAGCGGAGTGCCACGCTGGACTCACGAGCCAAGGCATAATGCCACTTGCGACGAGGGATGTTAAGAAACGTTTGAACCCGATTGCATAGAGGCAGGGCGTAAAAACGGAACGGGTAATACGCCCGCTACTTGGGGCCAACGCGTTGCCTTCTATCCGGAACGTCGGCAGGCGGAAAAAGCCGCTTTTCCCCCATTTTAAAAAGATGATACTTGAAAAACGTCGCCAAGTCAAAGCAGCGAATGTGATCTCGCTATTTTACCTGGAGGGCAAGTTGTGGTAGCCTCCCACATTGAAAGGAGTATCGGAGGCGGATGAACAACACTCAGCGCACCTTTTATCTGCTGGTTGATACTGAGCAGGTGACTTTGGAGCCCCAATTACGGGCCGCGCTTGCAGAGTGTGCCCTTAATGAGCCATACATCGTGCGCTATCCCCTGATTCGTTCTCGGCAGGACGTTGCGGCAGCCTACGAGGCGGCGCGTAGAGAGAATGGCATCGTGGTGCATGCCTTGTTCAATAGCCAGTTGCGCCAATCGGCTCACCTTTTCGAGCGAGAGCTTCATGTGCATTCAATTGACCTGGTTGGCCCCTTGATCGCGAATCTGGCGGATTTGCTAGAAGTGTCGCCCAGCACGAGGCCTGAGCTTTTTCGGCATCTCAGTGAGGAGTACTTTCGCCGGATTGAAGCTATTGAGTTCGCTGTAGCTCACGATGACGGCTTGCGTCCCCACGAGCTCGACCGTGCCGAGATCATCCTAGTAGGTGTGTCGCGGACCAGCAAAACTCCCTTGAGCATGTACCTGGCCTCCCATGGGTGGCTGGTGGCTAACGTCCCTTTGATCTTGGGCCTTGATCCACCCCATGAACTCTTTGAGGTGGACCCCAAGAAGGTCTTCGGCTTGGTCATTCGCCCTGAGCGCTTGGCCATGCTGCGCCGGGTGCGCTTGACCAGGTTAGGCTTCAACGCTCCGGAGAATTATGCCGATTTGGACTATGTGCGCGAGGATCTCCGCCACGCCCAGGATATCTTTCGGCGGAGCGGGGGTTGGCGGGTTATTGATGTGACGGGTAAGGCGATTGAGGAGACCGCCAACGAGGTTATCCAGCTTTTGCACGAGGAGGATAACGCGCGCCCGGCTTAGCAAGGCCGTATCGGTTCACTGTGTTGTCTGGTGATCGCGGTATGTTTCTGCTTACCCTTATATTTGTGCAAGGTGGGCGGGCGTGTATAATCTCAAAAACCATTTGAACATGCTCAGATCAGAGGAGTACAGCCATGCTCAAGACGCATACGTGTGGTCAGTTGCGCATCGGCGATGTGGGTACTGAGGTCGTCCTGGCCGGTTGGGTCCATCGTCGCCGAGATCATGGCCATATTATTTTTGTTGACCTGCGGGATCGTTGGGGCCTGACCCAAGTTGTGTTCGATCCGAGCACCTCGGCGAGGGCCCATGAGGTCGCGGCCAAGATGCGTAATGAGTATGTCGTGCGCGTGTGGGGTACGGTGCAACTTCGGCCAGAGGGGTTGAACAACCCCAAAATGCCCACCGGAGATATTGAGGTCATTGCCCGCGAGGCAGAGATCCTCAATGAGGCCAAGACGCCCGTCTTTTATATCAATGAAGAGACGGAGGTCGACGAGGCCTTGCGCCTGCGATATCGTTACCTTGATTTGCGTCGGGAACGCATGCAGCGCAACCTCATCCTACGGCATAATGTCGTGCGTTTCATCCGCGAGTATTTATACGAGCGCGGCTTTATTGAGATCGAGACGCCCATCTTGATCAAGAGCACGCCCGAGGGCGCTCGCGACTATGTGGTGCCCAGCCGCCTCTATCCGGGCAAGTTCTACGCTCTGCCGCAATCACCACAGCAGCTCAAGCAGTTGCTGATGGTCGCTGGATTTGAACGCTATTTTCAGATCGCGCGCTGCTTCCGGGACGAGGATCAGCGTGCCGACCGACAGCCCGAGTTCACTCAGCTCGATCTGGAGATGTCCTTTGTAGATCGCGAGGACATCTTGCAGTTGACGGAAGGCCTTCTCACCGCTCTCGTGCCGGCCGTATCCGATAAGCGCATCTTGCAAACGCCCTTCCCCCGTTTTACCTATGAGCAAGTTATTGAGCGATACGGCTCCGACAAGCCCGACATTCGCTTTGGGATGTTCCTGACCGACCTTTCGGATATCGTTCGCCAATCAAGCTTTCGCGTTTTCACCGAGGCGATAGGTGCTGGGGGCCAGGTTAAGGCCATCCTCGCCCCAGGCTGTGCCGACTATACCCGGCGGCAGCTTGACGAGTTGACCGAATTCGCCAAAACCTGCGGGGCGAAGGGATTGCTCTCACTGGCCGTAGGCACTGAAGGGGTGCGGGGCCCTATCGCCAAGTTTCTCTCTGAGGCCGAGCTTCAGGGGATCGTGCAACGTATGGAGGCGAAACCCGGTGACTTGATCCTCATCGTTGCCGATACGCCGAACGTGGTGGCTGAGACCCTCGGCCAATTGCGCCTTGAATTCGGCCGCCGCCTCAAGCTCTTGGATGATAACGTGCTCGGCTTTGCCTGGGTAACTGACTTCCCCCTCCTAGAGTGGAATGAGGAGGAGAGGCGTTATGCCGCCGTCCATCACCCCTTTACCGCTGCCTTGGATGAGGATTTGCCTCTCCTAGAGACCCAACCGGCGAAGGTACGCGCCAAGGCTTACGATATCGTGGCTAATGGTTACGAGATCGGCGGAGGATCCATCCGAATCCACCGCCGCGATGTGCAGGATCGGATGTTCCGGGCTATCGGCTTGACGGAAGAGGAGGCTCGGTCGCAGTTTGGGCATCTCCTGGAAGCCTTTGAGTTCGGTGCGCCGCCTCATGGGGGGATCGCTCCAGGGATCGATCGTTTGGTGATGCTTCTCGCTGGCGAGCCGAACATCCGCGAGGTGATGGCCTTCCCCAAGACGCAAAGCGCCATGGACTTGATGACTCAGGCGCCTTCGCCCATCTCGGAGAAGCAACTTAAGGAGTTGCACATCAAGCTAGATATTTGAGCCTGCTCACCCTTTCGCATAATAATTGAGCGTACCAGCCATTTTTAGGCTTCTGATAAGAGCGCAGGGCGACTATGCGGGCCTGCACGAGCGAGGAGCGCTTTCAAGATGCCCTTTACACGCTTTGAGCTGCGTTCGCAAGCCCCTCGGGGGCAGGTCTATTGGATGCTTTGGGCTCCATTGTTCCTATTCCTGGCCCTCGGGTTTCGCTCCCTCCTTATGGATGGCTGCACAAAAGGGGCGTTCGCTGGTATGCCTATTGTAGAGGATAACGCTTCCCAAGCTCTCGCCAGCGGCACGGGCGCGTTTGCGGTTGGAACCAGGGCGCTGTATGATCTACAGGATGCCAACCTCAGGCCCCCAATGCCGAGTTTAAGGCTGCTCCCCGCAACGAAGGTGCCCGTTCCATTTACCGCCCCTCTCCCTCCTCTGGGGATGATCACGGTCCATGGCGGCCAGGATACGACCCTTGAGGTTTGGACGCCGAACACGAACTGGGGTGCCGATGCGCATCTCCGTGTCCGCCAAGGGAATATCGCCTCGGCCTTGGTGCGCTTTGAGGCCATTCCTCTGCCGCCGTCGGCGCAGATCAGTAAGGCCACCCTGCGCCTCTTTGTGGTCAGCCAATCCAATTGGCGTCGCCTGAGCCTCATGGTCTACCGCGTGCATCGCCCTTGGGACGAAGCCAGCGCCACGTGGTGGCAGGCCTCAGATGTTGAGCCTTGGGCTGTGGGTGGTTGCGACGGCGTGCCCGACGATCGCGAGGGCGCACCGCTGGCTCAGGCGCTTTTGCCCGGACGGGATCAATCCTTTGAGATTGACATAACGGAAGCAGTGCGAGCTTGGGTAGCCGCGCCGGAGAGCAACCAGGGGCTTTTGCTTAAGGGCGAGGGCAAGGCGCCGGTGGAATATGTGTTGGCCTCTTTTGAACATGGCCTCACCGATCGGCGGCCATGTCTGATCATCCACTATACCCTGCCAACCTCCACTCCCGGCCCTACGGCGACGGGCCTTCCCACTCCCTCTGCGACTCAAATGCCAACTGAGACCCCGCCTCCGACAAGCACCTTGCTTCCCACCGAGACGGTCACAGCCGGCCCGACGCCGAGCAATTTACCCACGCCCACTGCATCCATTTCCCCCTCAAAGACGGCCACGCCGACGCCATCCCTCACGCCGACGGAGACACCGACTCCTGGGCCCAGCCCCACGCTGATGGCCGGATCGGTAATACTCCGGACAGGGACTGACACGACCCTGCACGCCTGGTTTCCCGAGAACAATTACGGCAATGAGGCTCGCCTCACCTTACGTCAGGGCAATGTCGCGTCGGTGCTCCTGCGCTTTGCTCCCATCTCTCTGCCTAGCGCGGCTGTGGTGAATAGCGCCGAGCTACGCCTGTACGTAACCAGCCAAAGCAACGTACACGCCTTGAATCTAGCGGCCTACAGGTTGCAGCGTAGTTGGGACGAACTGAGTGCCGATTGGCATCGTGCCTCAAGCGGCCAACAGTGGAGCGTAGCCGGCTGTAATGGCGTGCCCGCCGATCGGGAGGGCGCGGCACTGGGCCGGGTCGTTGTGCCGAGCGCGGGCAATTGGCTAGAGATGGACGTCACCTCGGCGGTCCGTCAATGGGTAGCCGCGCCGGAAAAGAACCATGGCCTGTTGCTCAAGGGCGAGGGCTCGGTTTCGGTAGAGAGTCGCTTGGCCTCGTTTGAATATCGCGATCCGGCGTTTCGGCCTGTGTTGATTATCCACTATGGCCTCCCCTATCCAGGGCCCTCACCCATACCAACGGGTATGATTGTGCCCACGAAGGTACCTACTCCCGAAGGGACGGGCACGCCGAGGCCTAGGCCGTCCATCGCGTGGACTTTGATGATCTATGCTGCCGGGGATAACAACCTTTCTGAATATCTGAAAAATGACCTGCGTTTGTTGGAGAACTTGCCGGCCAATCCTAACGTCGAGATCCTCGTGCTAGTTGACCTGGCGAACAACTATAGCTGGCGCTATGAGGTACAACCCGGTGGGAACTATACCTTCGGGGTGAACAAGTGGTTTCTCGGCGAGGTAAATACCGGCGACCCGGCGACCCTGAGCGATTTCATCGCTTGGGGGCGGCAAAATTACCCTGCCGAGCACTATTGCTTGGCTATTATTGATCACGGTCGCGGCACGGCGGGGATAGCCCGCGACGAGACCGATGGCTACGACATCCTGACCGCTGCCGAGCTGCGTGCGGCCTTGAGGGATGCTACTCAAGATGGGGCGTGGAAGATCGATGTCCTGCATTATTACGCCTGCTTGATGGGCCTACTTGAACAGGCTTATGAGGTCAAGGATTATGCCGATTACTGGATCGCTTGCCAGAACATCGGTTGGTTGATCCCTCTCTATGAGCGTTATTTGAGCGCCCATCAGGTAGGGGCCAACACCACGCCTCGCGAGGTGGCGGTGGGCATTGCCGAGACGTATCATAGGGACCCACTTCTGGCCGAGGCTTTGCGCGATATATCCGTGCTAGACCTGAGACGGATCGGCACGGTGAGCCAGGCCTTGGACGCATTAGCCGGCGCTTTAAGCGCCAACATGGGACGGGTCAGACCCTTGATACCCGCGGTGCGCAATGCCACCCAAAAGCTGGACTCACGGGACTATTTTCGCATCAGCAACTATGACGAGTACCTTGACCTTTATGACCTGGTCCTACGCCTTCAGGAGCATCTCCCTGATTCTGCCCTTGTGGCTGTGACCAAGGAGCTGCTCGACGCCTTGGAGGATTTCATCGTGGTTTCATACCACGATGATGGCCGCGGTGGGGTGGTCGGACCTTCAGAGCAGAGCTTGGCCCAGGTGCATGGCATCTCCATCTTCTTCCCGCCGGATGGGACTACCTGGGATTATAACCACTATGTAGCCCATAGGCTGTTCCGCTTCACGCGAGAAAACACATGGGATGATTTCCTGGCAGCTCTCTATGGCACGAAGCGGCCGCCGCAAGCCCCTATAGAGGTCGAGTGGCCGCCGATGCTTCGGCCTTAGCCCAAGCCCTCTTTCGGGTTTCCCTTACGGGCTTGGCCCCGGCGGAGGCGATGCCAAGGGCATCCTTATTTGTCTTCTGTGATGATCTTCCTTTGGCCGTCAGCGTGCTCTTTGCTCAGAAGGGCGAAAGCGGACCGAAAGCAATTCATGGCGGCAGGGATCTTGCCCTTTGAGGGATTGCGTATATAATAAATAGGTAACTAATGGTTAATCAGCTAATCGTTCAGGAGGGGGCGTGAGCAAGGCAAAGGAGTTAGCCGATTCTATCGTGCATCGTTATCTGACGCTGATGCGCTACCAGCGCTACATGAGCGAGCTCATCCGCCGAACGACGAACATCTCCGGACGGGAATTGGCCGTGTTGCGTTATCTCCTCCAACAAGGCCCTCGCAGCGTGAAGGAGATCAGCCAGTTTCTCTACGTTCGCGAGGCGACCGCCTCGCCCCTCTTGGAGCAGATGGAGCGCAACGGCTATGTGACCCGCCGCCGCTCTCCCGAAGACAACCGTAAGCTGCTAGTGGAGCCGACCGAGTTGGGACGCGAGGTCGTCGCCCGTGCGCCGATGGGCACCGTCACCCTGATGCGCGTGCGCCTGCCGGAGTTACCCGTTGAGGAGCTGGTGGCGATTGACCAGGCGCTCAAGAGGCTTTCCGAGATCGCAGAAGTGGATGAGTCTGTTTTAGGTTGAGGAGATGAAGGTCACCCTGCGTATCTTTCGTTACATGCGGAGCTTTTGGCTCAGCGAGGTCACCGCCTACTTGTGCATGTTGGGGATCAACGGCATTCGCCTGTTGACTCCCCAGATCACCCGCACCGTAGTAGACGTGGGCATCAAGGGCAACCGGCCGGATGTCTTATTAAGCTCCGTGCTCCTCCTGCTTGCGGCGACGGCCGTCCAAGGGGTCTTTCGCTTTGGCGAGAGTTACCTCACCGAGAAAGTCTCGCAAAGCGTGGCCTATGTCATCCGTAACGAGCTCTATCGCAAGCTTCAGAGCCTTTCCTTCAGCTACCACGACCGCACCCAGACCGGGCAGTTGTTAGCCCGGGCCACCAGCGACGTGGATCGCCTGCAGCGCATCACCGGCCGCGGCATCCTGCGCCTGGTCGACGCGTTTGTGCTCCTAGTGGGCACGAGCGTCATCCTCTTTCGGATGCACTTCCTCCTGGCTGCGGTCTCGCTCCTGGTTATGCCGGTGATCGTGGTCTATTCCAATCGTTACATTCGGCGTATCCAGCCGCTCCTGCGCAAGCGCCAGGACCAGACGGCCGTTCTCACCTCCCGCCTGGAACAGAACTTGCGGGGGATCGGTGTGGTGCGCGGCTTTGCCCAAGAGCCGGCCGAGGTGAGCCGTTTTGAGGCCGTGAACGAGCAAATCTACGAGACCTCTATGGCCGCGGCCTTTTTGAATTCCTTTGCCATGCCCTTTATCGTCCTCCTGGCCAACCTGAGCGCGGTGCTCATCCTCTGGCTTGGTGGGCGGCTGGTGATCGGCCAACAGCTGACCCTAGGAGCGTTGGTGGCTTTTAACAGCTACTTGTTGCAACTGGTTAACCCTGTGCGGCAATTCGGCACGCTGGCCTCGCTGCTGGGCGAGTCAAGGGCCTCGGCGGAGCGGGTCTTTGAGATCCTAGACGCTCCTTTGGAAGTGCAAAACCTGCCTGGGGCCGTGGAACTGGGGCCCATCAAGGGCGAGGTGAGCTTCAAGGACGTCTCTTTCTCTTACTTTGGGGGTGCCAACGCGCTCTCACATGTCTCTTTCACCGTCCAACCCGGCCAGGTAGTTGCTCTTTTAGGGCCGACGGGTTCGGGCAAGAGCACCATCGTCAACCTCATCCCCCGCTTTTACGAGGCGACCAGCGGGGTGATCACCATTGACGGCATAGACATCCGCAAGGTGACCCTGGAATCGCTGCGCCGGCAGATCGGCATCGTCCTTCAGGAGACGATGCTTTTCGGCAGCACCATCCGCGAGAACATCGCCTTCGGGCGTCCCGAAGCTACCCAGGAGGAGATTGAAGCCGCAGCCAAGGCCGCCTCGGCCCATGACTTTATTATGGCTTTCCCTCAAGGGTACGATACCCCGGTCGGGGAGCGCGGGGTGACCCTCTCGGGCGGGCAACGCCAGCGCATCGCCATCGCCCGCGCCTTGCTCTTGGATCCGCGCATTCTCATCTTGGACGATGCCACATCCAGTGTGGATACGGAGACCGAGCAGGAGATCCAGGCTGCCCTAGCTCGGTTGATGAAGGGACGCACTTGTTTCGTGATCGATCAACGGGTCTCCACAGTGCGCAACGCCGACTTGATTCTGGTCTTGGATCATGGCTGGATTGTCGCCCAGGGGCGACATAGCGAGTTGATCCGCGAATCCGGCCTTTATGCCGACTTGTACTATCGTCAGCTCAGGCCGGAAAACGGGCTGCTTCAGCCCAGCACGGTGGGGAGGGGATGATGACCTTCACCTATACCCCTGAGATGTTTCGCGGAGGCCCTCACGCCCACATCTCCCACTACCGGGATGTGGTGGGCAAAGCCTTTGACTGGAACATCACCCGCAAACTGCTACAGTACGTGGCCCCCCATAAGCGCAAGATGGCTGAGGTGGTGTTCCTCATGCTGGCCGGCTCCGGGTTGGCCTTGCTGGCTCCCTATCTGATCAAGACGACCATTGATGACTATATCAGCGTGGGCAACCTGGCCGGGCTGAGCTGGATGGCCCTGGCGACGCTGGCGACTTATGTCCTGGATTTTCTGGGCAACTGGCGGCGTAGGGTGGTCTTGCAGCTCGTGGGCAACCAGGTGCTGCGCACCATGCGCGGGCAACTGTTTCGCCACTATCAGACCTTGCCTATGAGTTACTTTGATCTGAACGGCTCGGGCACGCTCATCTCGCGCATGCTCAGCGATGTGGGGGTAATCAACGAGCTCCTTTCTCAGGGGATCATCAACATGGCCAGCGACCTGGTAGTGCTGGTTAGCGTCATCGTGGTCATGTTGGTCATCAACGCGCGGCTCGCCCTGCTGACCCTCTCGGTTTTGCCGCTGATGGTCATAGCGACCTGGATGTTCGGGCGACGCGCCCGCATGGCCTATCGGCGCACGCGCGAAAAGGTCAGCATCTTGACAGGGCGCCTGGCTGAGGATATCAGTGCCATGCGCGTCATCCAGGCTTTCTCCGAGGAGGATCGCACCAGCCGCAACTTTGAACAGGTCAACCGTGAGACGCGTGATGCCAACCTATCCGCCGTGGCCCTGGCCTCCTTCTTTACGCCGGTGATGGAGATCCTCAGCATGTTGGCCACGGGGATCATCCTGTGGTTCGGTGGGCGCGCAGTGGCCAGCGGTGCGGTGACGTTGGGGGTGCTGGTCGCCTTCCTGAGCTATACGGCGCGCCTCTTTCAGCCCGTGTTGGATCTGAGCATGATCTTTACCACTTGGCAGGCGGCCATGGCCGGCGGCGAGCGGGTGCTGGAGATCCTGGCCATGGAGCCGGATATCAAGGATGCGCCGGATGCCGTGGACCTGCCGGAGGTTAAAGGGCACGTCGTCTTTGATAAGGTGAGTTTTAGCTATGTCAAAGGCGTCCCCGTGCTCTATGAGGTGAGCTTTGAGATCCTCCCCGGCGAGACGGTAGCCCTGGTTGGTCCAACCGGCGCGGGCAAAACCACGGTCACCAACCTCCTCAAGCGCTTTTACGAGGTCACCGAGGGGGCCATTCTGATAGACGGCCTGGATATCCGCAAGGTTACCCTGGCCTCGCTGCGTCGACAACTGGGCGTAGTGCCCCAGGAACCTTTCCTATTCCAGGGGACAGTTGCCTATAATATCGCCTTTGGCCGCCCTGGGGCCTCCCAAGAGGAGATCGTCGCTGCCGCCCAGGCAGCCAATGCCCACGACTTTATTATGCGCTTGCCTCAGGGCTATGAGACCGAGATCCTGGAGGGCGCTGCTAACCTCTCCTTGGGCCAGCGGCAGTTGATCTGCTTGGCGCGGGTGATCCTAGCCCAACCGCGTATCCTCATCCTGGATGAGGCCACCTCCAGCGTGGACCTGCGCACCGAGGCCCTGATCCAGGACGCCCTGGAGCGGCTGATGGCCGGGCGCACCTCGTTGGTCATCGCCCATCGCCTGGCGACGGTGCAGCGGGCCAAGACCATCCTGGTGATGGATGGCGGGCGCATCGTGGAGCGAGGCACGCACGAGGAGCTCTTGGCGCGCGGCGGCCTCTATGCCCAGCTCTATCGCACGCAGTTCCTGAAGGCGGAAGAGGATTGAGCTCCAAAGACTATAGGCCTCAGTGCTCACGGGGCAAAGTCATTCTCCCGTAGCCCTGACTTCGTCCAGGGGCTTGGCCTCTTTTGCGTCCTCGCCCAGCTCTAGGAAGGTGAGCTGAGGCACTGTTGGCCCCAGGTCGAGTGGCTCAGCAGCCCATTGCATGAGCCAATGCGCGCTTCTCAGGCTGTACTTATCGTCGCACCCTAATAGGTCTCGCCCGGTGATCTCCGCCAGCGCGCTATCCCAGCTAAAGTTGCGCAAGACGTTAGCCCTGGCTTTGGCGCGCAAGCTCAAGTAGGCCTCTTTGTCGCTCTCCCAAAGCATCAACAGCCGCTCGATCTTCCCCTCCCAGTCGGCCAGGTCGCCTGCTCTGGCCACGAAGCCCGACTGGCCATCCAAGATGATTTCTTGCGGGCCGCCCACGTCCGTAACGATGCAGGGTAGACCGCAGGATTGCGCCTCCAGCACGGCCATGCCGAAAGTGTCCGTGATACTGGGGAACACGAAGAAATCCGCAGCTGAGTAGAACTTGGGCAAGGTTTCCCAGCGGACTCGGCCCGTGAAAATCACTCGCGGGAAGGCCTTCATTTTGGCGCGCAACGCTTGCAAATAAGGGCCATCGCCGACGATGAGTAGGTTGAGATCGGGCCTCCGGGCAAACAGGCGCATGTAACATTCGGTCAGAAAGTCCAGCCCTTTGTCCTTGGAAACCCGGCCTACGTAGAGCAGGGTGGGCCCCTCTTCAAGGCCAAAGTGCTGCTGCAGAAACTTTAGGCCGCCCTGCTCGGGGCGGAAGAAGTTGAGATCCACCCCGCGATGAAAGACGCTGAGCTTGGCTTCGTTGAAACCCCTCTCCTTTAAGATGTGTGTATAGGCCCTGGATGGCGCGCGTACCTCGTCCATGCAGGAGTAGAACCAATCAACATACTGTGCAACCAGTTTGGCCAAGGATGCTTCGCCGGAGATCTCGCGTATCTGTAGGCCGAAATCGGTGTGGTAGATGCCCACGCTCTTGATCCCCAGCAACTTGGCGGCCAGCAAGCCGAGGAGACCAACCGGCCCTGGGGTAGAGATGATGATCTCCGAGGGATCCAGCTTGTAGATTACCTCCAATGATTTGAGGAGCGAGGGCACTCGCAACACATAGCTCTCATAGTAGGGGAGATTGAATTGGAACGTGTGGGGCAGATTCAACACGTTCGGTGGGAGCGAGCCATCGGCGTTCTCAGGAGGCAACGAGGTCACTACCTGCAGAGGATCGTCGCGCAGGTAGCAAAGCCAGCTGATCCGATTCAGCGTCACCGATACGCCGTTGAGGTCGGTTAGTGAGTCGGTAAACCACAGGATGCGTTTTCCCTTGGGCGGATGACTTCCGTCCAGGCGCGAGGACAGCTCCTCCAATAACTGCCGCCCCTTGTTCATTTGCCTTGCGGTCAAAAGGAAAGGGGCAGCCAAGGTGAGCGTAGACGTCAGCAACGATAGGTCGGGTAAGAGACGCTGGAGGTTCCGCTTCTCCAAATCGCCGGCAATGGACTTGAAGCAAGTCCTGAGCAGATCATCGGCGATGTCGCTGAGCTGAGCGTAAGCGTATTCAAACCGCGCGTCTAGGGGCAGATCGTGCTTCTTCCAGAGGGATTGTACCAGCTTCTCAAGCGAGGCATGCACCTTCTTTCGTGTCTTTTTGGCTAGGAAGCTGAGCAGGCCGAGATGGAGTTTGCTCTTGGAGCTCGAGGGCTTGGCTTCAAAGAGCAGCTCGCTCAGCGGCGCTAACACGGGGTGTAACTTGGCCTCTCGCTGTGTCTTGGAGAAGTCGTAGGCCACCTTCCCTATTGTAAAGGCTAAGGATTGATGATCGTTGTGCCGGCCTTCAGGCAGAGATTTCCGCGCGAGCAGGCTTTTCAGGAAGTCGGCCGTGGTCTCGGCCGTCGCCACGGTATAGGTTCTGCCGACGAAAACGCCCGCGTGATCGTCCGAGCCGGCGGTGAGGCCTTTGATCCACGGCTCAATGCCGAGGGCTTCGATGCGATGCTTGCGCCTCAAATCCTCCAGCCGTGAGGGAGTGAGGTTTCTCAACACACTCGACCAGGTCTCGTTGTGTATCTTGCCGCGCCCGCCGTTGCGGCCCTCAAAGACATCAAAGAGCAGGAGCAGCTTTTCCAAATGCTCTAGCGTCAAGAGGCCATTAACTGAATGGGTGGCATGGGCCACGGAGTGGGCGAGGTGTTTCTCAAAGAGGTAGGCCCTCAGGGCGTAGATGTCGCGCCTGAGCCGCTGGATCTCGTTGAACTCCTCTTCGTTGAGCCCGTAGACCAGGATATGCACTTCGCAGCCATCCTCTGGAAAGGTGGCTGTGACCTCGCAACCCGTGAAGACATCCGTTGGATGGCGCTCCTTGAGGAGCAGAGAGCCCTCAATGCTGTTGTGATCCGTCAAGGTAACAAAGGTCATGCCCCGCTCCTTGGCCAGCTCGTAGATCGTCTCCGGATCTGTATAGCATTCCGCCGCCTCGGTCCAACGCATGAACCAGCCCGAAGGGGCCTCCGAATACCGCGAGTGCACATGTAAATCCGCTGTAGCCATTATTTTCTTTCCTTCAGATACCTGGATACTGCCGGCAATTTACCGCTCACTCTATTATGGCATGGTAGATTTAAGGGCATATTAAGGGCGGGTTATTCCATTGTTATCTTCTTGTTAGCAGATCTGCATAGAAGCTAACGATCCGGCGTGCTCTGCGCTAGGTGAGGCAACGGCCGGGCCTCGCGCCGGCGTCTCCTAACAGCCTTGATGAGAATCCTATATCAGCGTATCATCTCAGGCATGAGCTGAGGCAACTCGTTGCTTTATCCTGATGGGGCGAGGAGAGGGTGTGGATGAGTTAATAGACGCCGCCTTTGAGCTGGGCCAGGTCTTTCTCAAGCTGGAGCTATCCAAGCGAGGATCGGCCAAACTTGTTCGTTCCCTTGGGGGTGGCCAAGAGGAGAAGATCATCCTTCAGAAAATCGGCAAATATTGGAATCAGCAGGATTTTTGGGATCGCCCGGATGGCCTCGTCGTGGTGACCGATCAGCGTCTGGCCTTTCTGGCCAAGACGGATAATATCCTGGCCAAGACCGATTTCCTGAGCTTCCCCTTGGAGCTGATCAAGGGCCTGGAGACGACCCGAGTGATGCTCATCAGCCCGGCCATTCGCTTCCGAGTGGAGGGCAAGACGTACATGTTCACCTTTCTTGCCAATGCCGACCAGGTCGTTGAAGCTATAGAGAAGGTCACTACTCGGCGAGCCTAAGATTTGCCAAAGACCGGTCACCAGCGTATCATCTTTGTAGATCACGGTAGGGGGTAACGGCCTGACGCTGCATATCAAGTCATTATCAGGTCCCGTTACAGAGTATCACTTGACTAACCATGCACGGACCGAGATGGCTCGCCGTCAGATTAGCGAGTCTGACGTTGCTAGGGTATTATCTCTACCAGAGCAAATCGAGATTGTGCGCGCGGGGCGTAAAGTCTATCAATCGCGAATAGAATACGGCGAACCGCCCAGAACTTATTTGCTGCGAGTTTTCGTTGATATAGACCGCGAGCCGCCAGAAGTTGTGACGGTCTATCGCACGAGCAAGATTGAGAAGTATTGGAGGACCAACTTGTGAAAGTTACCTATGACCGCGAAACCGACACTTTGACGATCATCCTTGCGGATACACCTGTTGCCGAAAGCGATGAGGACAAGCCGGGTGTGATCCTGGATTATGACGCTTCGGGCAACCTGGTCTCTCTTGAGATTCTGGATGCTTCGCGTCGGGTTACAACGCCGAATCGCATTGAGTATCAAGTCGCTCCGCTGTCAGCCTAGTGGCCCTCTGAGGGCTGCTCACTTAAGGAGAATGCCATGATTCCCGACTTTTCCCTTTGTCGCTTTTGCGTGACCGGACGGGATGCTGTGCGCTTGGGGCTCATCGCCTCCGGCCAGCTTTACGACCTGAGCGCCACCGGGCGCTCGGAGTATGCCACCTTTGAGGCCTGGCTCAAATCGGCCGGGGGGCGCGCCGCCGAGGCGTTAGAGGATCTCGCGCGCCTTGCTGCCGCTTTGAGCCCCCTTTGTCCCGCCGAGGCGCTCTTCGCCCCGGGGACGGGCCTCAAGCTACTTGTTCCCCTGGATACGCAGGAGGTCTGGGCCTGTGGGGTTACCTATGAGAGGAGCCGCGAGGCGCGCATGCGCGAATCCCGCGAGCCGACCATCTACGATCGCGTGTACGAGGCCCCTCGCCCCGAGATCTTTCTCAAGGCCACGCCTCACCGCGTGGTGGGCCCCGGCGAGGCCGTGGGCATCCGCGCCGATTCCACCTGGGATGTGCCCGAGCCGGAGATGGCCCTGGTGGTCACGCCCAAGTTAGAGATCGTCGGCTATACTATAGGCAATGACATGAGCTCGCGGGATATTGAGGGCCAGAATCCCCTCTATCTGGCTCAGGCCAAAATTTACGATCGCTGCTGCGCCCTAGGGCCGGTGGTGCGCCTGGCGAAAGAGGGCTTTGACCCTCTGGCGCTGGCCGTCAAGTGCGCGATCTACCGCGATAGCACCCTCGCCTGGAGTGGCGAGACGCACACTTCCAAGATCCATCGCTCCCTGAAGGAGCTAGTGAGCTACTTGGGGCGTTGCAACAGCTTCCCCAACGGCGTTTTTGTGCTCACGGGCACGGGCGCCGTCCCGCCGGATACCTTCACCCTGGCTGAGGGAGATGTCATTGAGATCACCTTTGAGGGCCTGGGCACGCTCTCTAACCCGGTCATCAAGTTACCGGTGGAATAGGTAGCAGCTTGGCGACCCTTAACGGGGCCGAACGCTCTCGGCCACTTCCTTCAGCAACAGGTGATAACTTCCCTTCCAGGCGGAAGGGTCGCGGGTCATCTTGGAGATGCGAATATCGGCGAAATGGGGAGCTAAGGCGGCCAGCTCCTGGGGCAATTTCTCCCAATGGCCCCCTAGGACGAGCTCCTCAAGGCGCTTGGCTGCCGGGGCCACCCATTCCCACTCTAGACGGAAGCGATCGGCCTTGAGATAGTAATCCTTCTTCTCCCAGGCTGCGGTGGTCGCCTCCACGCTTTCGGCGATGCCGCGCAAGGCAAAGACCAACGCGGCGGCCATATCCTTGGTCTCCTCGTCAAACCTCCGTTTGAACATCAGGTGGCGCAGTATCTCGGCGATGGTGCGCCGGCACTGGTTGCGTCGTTTGCCGGGATCGGCTGTGTTGATGACTCGGCTCATGGCTCGCTCTCAAGTCAGAATGGCGGAAGTATAAGCGAGGCTCGCCGCGCCGTCAAAGTGTTGTTTCCTTTGACATCGGGCCAACCCCCGTCTATCATGCAACCAAGGGCTGTGATGATAACTGAGGACGTGGGTGGTGGGGAATGAAGCGAGAGACCGAGCTTTTGCATCGCGGCGATCGCCGCGCCGAATGGCATGGGGCCTTGAACCCGCCCGTGGTCCACGCCTCGCTCTATTCCTTTGAGAGCCTGCAACAGTATCTGGATACCGTTGAGGGCAGGTTAGAGCATTACGTTTACGGACGCTCGGGCAATCCCACCACGCGGGTCCTGGAGGAAAAGATCGCCTTTTTGGAGAAGGCCGAGGATGCCCTGGCCCTTTCCTCCGGCATGGCGGCGATCACTGCGACGCTGCTGGCCCTCCTGCAGACGGGCGATCACCTGCTGGTCGTCTCCTGTGTCTATGGCCCCGTGCGCACCTTCTGCGATACGACCCTACACAAGCTGGGCATTGAGACGGAGTACTTTCGCCCTCAAGAGGCGGCCGACCTCTCGGCGCGTCTCAAGCCCAACACGCGCCTTATCTACCTGGAATCGCCCGGCAGCCTGACCTTTGATATTCAGGACCTGCGCGCCGCAGCCCGGCTGGCTCACGAGCACGGCCTGGTGACCCTGATGGACAACTCCTGGGCCACGCCCCTTTACCAGAATCCCATTGAGCTGGGCATTGACCTCGTGCTCCACTCCGGCACCAAGTACATCGCCGGGCATTCCGACCTGCTCTTGGGGCTGGTGGCTGGCCCCCGGTCGCTGATGAAGCCCATCCGGCGCATGGCCAACCAGTTGGGCAGCGCGCTGGCCCCCGATGATGCTTATCTGGCCATTCGCGGCCTGAGGACGCTGGCGGTGCGCATGGAGCGGCATCAGGCTTCGGCGCTGAAGGTGGCCCGCTGGCTACAAACGCGCCCCGAAGTGCGCGAGGTCTTGCATCCGGGGCTGGAGACCTTTCCCGGCTATAACTTGGCCAAGACGCAGATGAGCGGCTATTCCGGCCTCTTTAGCTTCCGCCTACAACCGCGCGATCGCGCCGCGCGGCATCGCTTCGTGGACGCGACGCTGAAGCTCTTTCACCTGGGCTACAGTTGGGGGGGCTACGAGAGCCTGATCATGCCCACGATCACCCACGCCCGCGATAACCCCGCCCTGCGCGCCGAGCTGGGCATTGATGACGATACCTATCGCCTCAGCATCGGCCTGGAAGACCCCGACGACCTGATCGCCGTCCTTGAGGAGGCGCTGGCCGCCTGGGCCGGGGGGACAGGGTAGACGCCATGCGCAAGCCTGGCCTCTGTCCGGCGGCAGGGTCGGCAGGCCCTGGGGTTCTCCGCCGCTTGCTCTCCCTCGGCCTGTGTGCGCTGATCGTGCTGGGCTGCTCCTTGCCCCTTCGCCGTTCAAAGCCGCCTACCACTCCGTCACTCCGTGCGACGGTGATCCCCACGCAAGGAAGCGGGCGGAGCGTGGCCTCTA
>DAOTVR010000099.1:0-6421 GCA_034436315.1 Anaerolineae bacterium | reverse complement strand
GAGGCGCCACCGATAAGCGAGGCGCCTGAGCCGGAGATCCCTCAAGTGAGGAAGGTTTCTCTGGGGGACATCCGGCGAGTGCGCGAGGACTTGTCTGAGACGGCTGTCCAAGCTGATCAAGTCCAGGGTCCACAACCTGCTCAGCCCAATTTGATTGCCCTAATGGGCTGGATCAGCTCAGCCTTGCCCAAGATCGGCAAAGACCGAGCTGCACGATTGCTGGAAACGGTCCATCAAAAAGGCTATCTCGATGATGAGACCAAGCGCGCGCTTATGGAATTCTGTGCCATCTCAGGCGGGGATAAACCGGTGGAGAGGGTTGTTCCCAGCGACCTTCTCGCCGTTTTGCTGAAGCTGAGCGAGTTACTTGGCCGGGGAACGAACGTAGAAGAAGCTCTTGCATGGATAGACGAGGCGAAACTTGGATAAGGCCATCATAACCAGCTTCTTGATCATCGCAGGCATCATTTGTGCCGTGATCATCTTTAATGCCCTGTATCCCGCCGTAGTCCAGGGTAGTGCTGCCATGGTGACGATGCAGGGCCGGATAGACGAGCGCCTCAAGAGCCAGATAGAGATCATCCATGCGGTGCCCGATGGCGTGGTGACTAAAAGGGCCCTCGTCTGGGTCAAGAACGTGGGGTCTACTTCCATTCGCCCGGTCGAGCGCTGCGACGTCTTCTTCGGCCCTGAGGGGAGTTTCGTGCTCATCCCCTATAACACAGGGACCGCGCCGCAATGGACCTATACCGTGGAAAACGACGATGCCTGGAAGCCTACCGCAACCCTGAGGATAGCCATCGATGTAAGCGATGACCTCGTTGATGGGACGCGTTATTACGTCAAGATTGTTTTGCCCAATGGGGTCTCGGACGATTACTACTTTACCAAGTGATCTCTTATGGAGAACGCAATCACTGGCCTTATCGTCGTTACCCTTTTGCTTTTGGCCGTTTTCACTATCGGCCAGACCTACCTGACTACCCAGGGCGCTGTCCTTGAGTCGTGGCGGGGGATGGAAGAGCGTCTGGGCGAGAGATTCCGAACTAACCTTTCGCCTGTGCGGGCTGAGGTCTTGGTGGGAGGGCACTTTGTGGAGTTGACTTTGCAGAACGATGGCGACACCAAATTGGCCGATTTCGAGCG
The DNA here is from genome assembly GCA_034436315.1 of Anaerolineae bacterium. Taxonomy (GTDB): domain Bacteria; phylum Chloroflexota; class Anaerolineae; order UBA1429; family UBA1429; genus DAOTVR01. Next base: position 5,275 of record DAOTVR010000099.1, on the reverse strand, counting down.
TTGGGATGTCATCGTCCAGTATCACGAGGACGGAGGCATGTATATTCAGCGTTGGTTGCCCTATGACGACTTGGGCGGTGACAACAGTTGGCTGGTGGACTTTTCGGAGGGCAGCATGGATGTCATCGAGCCACGGATCCTCAACCCTGGTGAGCAAATGGTCGTTCGGATAGCCCTAAATCCCCCGGTAGCCACAGGCACCACCAACTGGGTAACGATTGCGGCTCCCAACGGGGTCAGTACTGCCGCCGCTTTTACCCGTTAGGCCGGCTCATGTGAGATGAAGGGGCATGGCAAGGGAGGTGATCTATGAAGGCCTTTGGCCAGACCGGGGTGAGTGGGGAACGCGCTTTAGGTGCCGATGTATCCCGCCAACCAGGACTGTGGGCAGCGAATGAATTCACGTTGACTTCACGATAGACGAGCTCATCTCACGTACAATAGAGTTGTGGAGGAGATGTAGCTCAATCTGTTGTGGGTTTTCATAGAAGTCGGGCTTTCATCCATGGAGAGGCCTCCTTATGCCTAAGAAGATCCTCGTCGTTGAGAGCGATCGGCCGCTAGTCCAACTTATCCGCGAGTCGCTTGAAGAGCAGGAATACGAGGTCGTGACCGCTGCTGAGGGCAATGAGGGCTTGCGCAAAGCGGTCAAGGAACGGCCGGATTTGGTGATCTTGGATTTTAAACTTCCCGGCCTCTCGGGTAATGAGTTGTGCCGTCGCCTGCGCCGGGATTCTGCAACAGATCACTTGCGTATCTTGATGATCGCTGATGAAAGCCAACTGGGTGACCTGGTCGTCGGCCCAGGCGAGAGCGCCGACGACTTTTTGATTAAACCCTTTGATGCCGTCGAGCTTGTCACCAAGATCAAGCCTTTGCTCGTCAGCGAGGATGAGCAGGAGAGCAAGGTTATTTCCACAGGTAACAGCGAACTGGACGGGAAGATGGGAGGTGGCATCCCCCTGGGTTCGCTGACGCTGATTGAAGGCGCTTCGGGCGCAGGGAAATCGGTGCTTGCCCAACAAATGATACATGGCTCGCTGGAGAATGGGCACAAGCTAGCCCTTTTTTCTACCGAGAACACCGTCAAAAGCCTGATCAAACAGATGCGTAGTTTGAATCTGGATGTCATGGATTACTTGCTCCTGGGCCGGCTTAGGGTTTATCCCGTTGAGACCTCGCGCCTGGGGAAAGACGCCCTCCCGACGCTGATACGGGCGATGAGGACTAAAAGCGATTGGGACATGATCTTTGTGGATTCTCTTACTTCTTCTATTCCTCATTCTTCGGATAACGATGTGCTCGGCTTCTTTGAAGAGGCCAAAAGGATCTGCAATGAGGGCAAGACGATCGTCGTTGTAGTGCACTCGCATGGCTTAAACCCTGATTTGCTCATTCGCCTTCGCTCGTTATGCGATGCGCACTTACAGCTCCGCACGGAAGAAGTGGGACAAAAGCTTGTCAAGACCCTAGAAGTGACCAAAGTACGTGGGGCGGACAAATCTACCGGCAACATCATCAGTTTTGAGGTGGAGCCGGGTTGGGGTATGCGCGTTATTCCGATCAATAAGGTCAACGGATAGAGCGCTATGGTACAGGTGAAACTTCCTTTCTCTCCTGACGAAGCCAATGGGCTCTGTAGTGATCCGGCCACTTGTAGCTTGCTTCCGCGCCTCTCCAAAGGCCTGAGGGAAGCGTGCTTGGCTAACAGTTTCTTGCACAAGTATTTGCATTGGCTGCCCCTCGGCGAGATCGGCATCCCCGATTATTATCCGAAGCTCTCTAGGAGCCTGCGCGATCTTGAGGAGCGCAATCTCATCTATCCTACCAAAGACGGCACCTTGTTCATTCATATCTACCCCGACATGAAGGGCGAACGCGACATCTATGTCACCATCGAGCCCTGTTTAACGGTATCTCTGGAGAACATCGTACCCGAAGTGGAGAGCAGGTTGCTGGAGTTTGCCGACCAGATCGGCCAAGCTGAGACTGACGAGGAAAAGGAGAAGGCTCTGCTTACGGCCCTGGACGCTATCGTGACCACGGATGGCCGGAACGGCTCCCGGATTCAGGTATCACCGGAGGAATATCAAGCTCTCAAGTATCGCATCCTGCGAGATAAAGTTGGCCTTGGCTTGCTTCAGCCTTTGCTCTTGGACCCCTATATTGAGGATATCAGCTGTGCCGGCGTAGGCCCGATTTTCATTGAGCACAAGATATTCAGGAGTTTGCAGTGTGCTATCACGTTCTCCACAGAAGAGGAAGTGGACGAATTCGTGATTTGGTTGGGGGAATGGATCAAGAGGCCGGTCACGGTCCGCAATCCCATCGTGGATGCCGTACTCCCGGATGGCTCCCGTATCAATATCGTGTACGGAAGTGACATTTCTAAGCGAGGGAGCAACTTTACCATTCGTAAATTCAGCGATACCCCGCTCAGCGTGATGGAACTCATTGAGTTCGGCACGCTGGATTATACGATGGCGGCCTATCTGTCCTTCGTATTGGAAGAGGGTCTCAATGTCTTTGTCGTTGGCGCTACCGCCTCCGGCAAAACCACCTTACTGAATGCTATCACAACCTTCATCTTGCCCGACAAAAAGATCGTCACCATTGAAGATACCCCCGAGCTTCAGGTCCCTCATAAGAACTGGGTGCGAGAGGTGACCAGGGGGACCAGCCGCGACGAAAAGGGTAGCGCTGTAGGCATGTTTGATCTGCTCAAAGCCGCCCTGCGACAACGTCCCGATCGAATCATCGTAGGGGAGATCCGTGGAGAGGAAGGCGCTATCGCTTTTCAGGCTATGCAGACGGGGCACGGGGTAATGTCCACTTTCCACGCCGCATCGGTGGAGAGGCTCATCCAACGTCTCACAGGCGAGCCGATCAACATACCCAAGGCGTATGTGGATAACCTGGACGTCGTGGTCATCCAGGCTGCTGTACGTGCTCCTGGCCGTGGCATGGTGCGCCGGGTGACGAGCATTAATGAGATCGTGGGCTATGATCCGGTCAACAAGAGCTTCTCGTTCATTGAAGTCTTTCGCTGGAACCCGGCCAATGATACCTTTGAGTTCCCCGGTTACATGAACAGTTTCATCCTGGAGGAGAAGATAGCGCCTAAGCGAGGGATCCCTCCTTTCAAGAGGAAAGCGATCTATACGGAGCTTAAGCGAAGAGCCAAGATCTTTGAGCGACTACACAAGGAAAAGAAGGTAAAGGGTTTCAATGAAGTCTTTCAGGTCCTTGCTGAAGCCCACCGGCAAAAACTCCTCTGAAACGATCACTGGGTTTGATCTCTTCTACCAGTTGACCTCTATGTCGGCTATGGCCGCGGCCGGCATTACCCGAGGCAAGATCTTTGAGCTGGCCTGCCGGGTGCCGGCGCCTCCGGCTAAGCTCTTTGAACAGATCACCAACCTGACCGATAAGCTGCGCGTCAGCTACCCCGACGCTTGCCGCATGGTGGGCATGAGGGCAAAGACGGAACAGATGAAAACGTTCCTTTTACGCTTTGCCGATGCCCTCCGTGCCGGCGAACCCCTCGCCCCCTTTTTGGCTCGCGAGGCCAGTGTGCAGGGCGATCACTACGCCAATGAGTATGAGCGCCAACTTGAATCCCTCAAGAAATGGAACGACGGCTACACGTCCATCGCCGTCTCCGCAGCTTTGATTGTGATCATCAACATGGTCTCAACCATCATCTACAACACAGGCCCGGTTATCATGATGGCCATGATAGCTACAGCCATCATCGTAGATTTTATCGTAGCGTGGGTCGTATCACGAGCTGCCCCTCAAGAGATACTGAGTGTCTCCTGGGCACGAGGCTCTGAAGAACAACGGCGTGCCCTGACGCTGCTCAAGATCCTAACCGGAGCAGCGGTCGTCGTCGGAGTAAGCCTTGCCTTGCTTCACCTCAATGTGGGCTGGGTGCTTGTGGCCTCTGCTGCTCTAGTCATTCCCGCAGGGCTTGCTTGTTCCAAAGCCGAGGCCAAGGTCATAAAACGCGATATGGAGGTCGGCGCCTTCTTTCGTTCTGTCGGAGGGACTGCTACCTCAAAGGGCACAACTCTCGGCGAGGCCCTCAACAGTATTGAGTTAGATTCTTTCCCTCACTTGGAGCCCATCATTAGAAAACTCGGGCTAAGGCTTCGTGCCTCTGCCAGGCCCGAGCTCTGTTGGTGGAAATTCGGCCAGGAGACGGGCAGCCGCCTGATAAGCCAGGCTACAGAGATATTCTATGAGGCTACTAATCTTGGAGGCGACCCCGAGACCACCGGCATCCTATGCAGCCTGTTCTCGACAAAAACGGCCATGCTTCGTGCCAAACGAGAAGGCGTCGCAGCTACCTTCTCCTGGCTCATGATGGTCATGCACGGTGTCTTGGCGGTTCTGATGGTCTTTATCCTAGAGATCCTGAAAAAGTTCATGGAGTTAATGAATTCGGCTATGCCCACCGAAGCGCAAACAGAGGCTGAGCGAGCTTTGGCTGTGCAACTGTTTAGTTTCGCTGCGCCTCCAACCGATCTCCTTGAGAAGGTGACGATCGCTATGCTGGTTTTGCTCGCCCTAGTCAATAGTTTCGCGATCATCTCTAGCGAGGGGACGCATCTGTTCAAGATGTCCTTTTATCTCTCCATCATGTTGTGCTTGACAGGAGTGGCTTTCCTTGTGGTACCCCCGGTCGTGAGAGGTTTACTGTGAGCAGCCAAGATGACCTTAAGGAGCACGAACCCATAAGTTCTCTCCCTGAGGCGGCGCCGGACGCACCAGAAGAGGAAGCGCCTACAGCGCCACCGAGCATTCTGGCCCGTCTTAAGGGGTCTTGGCGCTCCCTGAGCGTGGCCTTTGGCATAGGGCTTCTGCTCGGCTGGATCGTCCTGGGCTGGCTCATCTTGCCCGTGAAGTGGATCAACACCGATCCTTGGGATCTGCGCCCGGAATATCAGGAGAGATATCTTAGCCTAGTCGCCGAGGACTATTGGCGTACCGGCGATCTCCGTCGCGCTTTGGCCGATTTAGAAGGCTGGGACGAAACCGCGCTCGCGAGGAGGTTAGCCAGCATGGAGGCTCGCGAGCGGGATCCCGAAAGGCGCCAACATATCGCAGCTTTAGCGGAAGCTCTTAAGCTGCAGGAGGCTACACGACCGTTCTGGGCCTCGTTGCTCGCTCAGAGAACGATCCTATTGAGCACAATCCTTTCGGCCTTACCCATGGTTGGGGCGGTGATGCTCGTGTTTGCCTCTTTTATCAAGCGGCAACCGAAGGAGAG
>DAOTVR010000098.1:0-14028 GCA_034436315.1 Anaerolineae bacterium | reverse complement strand
GTTGCTCGTGTGACGGATTTACCCCCTGGCCAGCGTCTGGCCGTCTGGATCAGTGGAGTCAAGGTGATGCTGGTTAACGTTGACGGCAACATCTTCGCTGTGGACGAACAGTGTACCCACATGAGATGCTCTCTGCTGACGGGAGCGCTGCGAGGGACCATCATCAGTTGTCCATGTCACCTGGCCGAGTTCGACCTGCGCGATGGCAAAGTACTGAAGGGACCGGCGACGGTTGCTCTACCCACCTACAAAGTCAAGATCGAAGGAGACGAGATCCTGGTAGAGGAGAAGCCCCCCGAGATCGTTTGAGCGAGGAGCACGATGATGGAAGTTGTTGTTTACACCACGACGACCTGACCGTATTGCTATCAGGTGAAAGAGTATCTTTCACGCAGGGGAATACCGTTTCGCGAAGTGGATGTGGGGCGCGACCCCCTCGCAGCGGCGGAGATGGTGCGCATCTCTGGGCAGCGAGGCGTACCGGTGACGGTGATCAATGGCCAGCCAGTGGTCGGCTTTGACCGCGCCCGTTTGGATCAACTACTCTCCCAGAGGCGAGGGCCGCGCTTGGGGGCGGCCGTCGCTGACGCTGCGGCAATGGCCGCTAAAGGCCGCTCGTCGCTTACTAGCGGGGCCTACATCGGCAAAGTGATGCCCGGTGGAGCAGCCGCGCGGGCCGGGTTACAACCGGGAGATGTGATCATCTCCCTCGCCAATCAAAGGATCGCCGACGCAGCGGAACTGGAAAAGGTCCTGGCGATGTTTCGCCCCGGCCAGGCCGTGCCGTTGACCTTTGTCCGTGGGGGTGAGCTGCGCAACAGCATCATCACCCTGTAAAAGCGGCTGCATTATCCACTATATCGGTGTGTCGACAACTCATAAGAGGTTACATCGGCTGTAGCATACCGCGAGCTGGGCTTACGAGGTCATTTTAGCAAGAGGAGGTTGTACGATGTCAGATAATCAGAAAGCACTTGAGATACTGAGCCAGGCGCTCAAGCTGGAGCAAGAGGGGCGCGAATTCTACCTCAAAGCCGCCGAGGAGACCCTCAGCGAGAAGGGCCGAGCGATGTTCCTCTCCTTGGCCGACGATGAAAAGATGCATGCCGAGATGGTCCTCAGGCAACTCCATGTCCTTGAGGGAGGTGGCTCCTACGTGCTTTTGCCCGCCCTGAGCGTGCGGCCCATCGATCTGGAGGTCAAGATCTTTCCACCCGAGCGAACCGAGATAGAGAAACGGATCGGGGTGAATCCCAACGAGTTAGACGCCTTGCATGTTGCCTTGGAAAACGAGATGAAAAGTTACGATCTCTATCGCGCTGCAGCCAAAGCCACCCGAGACGAGGCCGGAAAGCGCTTATATGAATGGCTAACCCAAGCTGAATTGACACACTTTAACCTTTTGATGAACAATTACGAAGCCCTGGTCTCTTTGGGCGGATGGGTATAAAGGAGAGAAGGATGGCCACAGAAAAGGAAAACGCCCTCGCTGTGCTCAAACAGGGGATGAGTACTGAGCTTTGGGGCTTGCGCTTTTATGAACAGGCGGCCAAGCGCACCCAGGCCGAGGACGGCAAGAAAGTCTTTCAGAGCCTGGTGGCGGAAGAGCAAAAGCATCTGGATATCCTCCGCGGCCAGTACGCCGCCATCTCCGGCAGACAGCAGTGGATCTCTGTCGCCGAAGCCATGGCCTTGGCAGCCTCGGTCGATCCCACCGAGATCTTCCCTCACGCTTCCAGCGCCGAGCAGTTGATCCCTGAAGACGCATCTGACATGCGCGCCCTGGAGATGGCTATGGACTTTGAACGTCGTGGCTACGCGTTCTACGAGGCCGAAGCCAAGAAGGCTTCTTCTCCTGAAGCCAGGGCGATGTGGGAGTTCCTGGCCAAGGCCGAGGATGCCCATTACGCCTTCTTGCAAGAGACCCACGAGTACTTGAAGACCAACGGCACCTGGTACTTTGATGAGCAGGAATTTCCCTTCTTTGAGGGCTAAAGCCCTTCGTCACGTGCCTATGAGGGAAGTGCCTGAGGACGCCAACACAAGCTGCGTTGGGGAAGGATAGAGAGTGGTCGGCACGCTGATCAATATCGCCACAGTCCTCGTTGGGGGGATCGCCGGGACGGTCCTAGGTTCTCGCTTGTCCGAAAGGATACGCGAGACGGTGCTTCACGGGCTGGGGCTGGTGACGCTGGCTGTGGGCCTTCAATTGACGCTCAAAACCCAGAACGTGCTCATCGTCATGGGCAGTATTCTGGTGGGGGCCATCCTCGGCGAATGGTGGCAGATTGATGCCGGCTTGGAACGAGCCAGTGCCTGGCTGCGTGACCGCGTGTCCAAGCGCGCCTCGGCGCATAGCATGGCTCACTTCACCGAGGGGTTCGTCACCGCCAGCTTGGTCTTTTGCGTTGGGCCGATGACCATCCTTGGCTCTATCCAGGATGGCTTGACGGGAGATTACTCCCTTTTGGCCATCAAGGCCATGTTGGATGGTTTCGCGGCCCTGGCTTTTGCCTCCTCGCTGGGGATGGGAGTGGTCTTTTCCGTGCTCACGATCCTGATCTATCAAGGCGGGTTGTCGCTCCTGGCGGGGCTGGCACAGAATGCGCTGAACAGTGCCATGATCGCCGAGATGTCGGCCACAGGCGGGGTGATGATTCTGGCTATCGGCCTTTTACTCTTGGATTTGAAACGCATTCGCGTGGCCAATATGCTCCCGGCGCTGATTATCGCCCCGCTGGTCGTGGCTGCGTTGCAGGCGCTAGGCATCGCTATATCTTAGGGCTATCTGCTCATGGCGCGAATGGACGCGAATAAGGCGCATCAAGCCCATCGGCGCGAGCCCCTCGTTCGCGGATTAGACTGAGATAGGGAGAACGATTATGAATTGGGAGCAATTCTTCAAGTTGATGGTCATCGACGAGCGCGCGGCGAAGGCCAAATACGAGGCAGCCCTGGCCGTGGCCGATCACCCCGAGGTGCGCGCCATCCTGGAGCGCCTGCGCGACGAGGAAGCCTTTCACGTGGACTTCCTTGAGGAGAGCTGGTCGCGCCTGCGGACCAGCTTGGATAAGAAGGCCTAGCTGTTACCTTTAGGTTTCACCGAGCCGCCCCTTCGTAGGTAGGTGTCTCAGCCGACCAACAAGGGGCCGGCTTTTTTGTATCCCTCGTCAAGAGCCCAGGAGAACGGCTCTCTTTGGCCCCTCGCCCGGAAACTGCTATAATGTGTGATGTAAGATCATGCGATGTTCTAATGGGAGTGCACGATGTTTGAGCAGGTCGCCGAGATCGCTCGCCGTTACGATGAGCTGAACGAGCTTCTCGCCTCGCCGGAAGTCGCTTGTGATCCCGAAAAAGTTCAGATTTACGCCCAGGAACAGGCAGAGATCGCCGACCTGGTGGCGACTTATCGCGAGTATACGCGGGTATCCACTGAGTTAGAGAGCACGCGGGAGATGCTCCTCGCGGAGACCGATTCGGAGATGAAAGAGATGATCCGCGAGGAAGTTACCGAGCTTGAGAAGAAACTTGCGGCCCTGGAGGAGAAACTCAAGCTGCTGTTGCTGCCCAAGGACCCGCGTGACGAGCGCGATGTGATTGTGGAGATCCGTGCCGGGACCGGCGGAGAGGAGGCCGCGCTTTTCGCCGCGGACCTCTTTCATATGTACGTCCAGTATGCCGCCAAACACCATTGGCAAACCCAAGTGCTCAGCAGCAACGAGACGGGCATCGGCGGATACAAGGAGATCATCTTTGAGGTCAAAGGCAAAGGGGCTTACTCGCGCCTTAAATACGAGAGCGGTGTGCATCGCGTGCAGCGTGTGCCCGTGACCGAGGCCAGTGGGCGGATTCATACTTCCACGGCCACCGTGGCTGTCTTGCCCGAGGCAGATGAAGTGGAAGTAGAGATCAACGAGAAGGACCTGCGCATTGATGTGTTCCGCTCCAGGGGGCATGGGGGCCAGAGTGTGAATACCACGGATTCTGCGGTGCGCATCACCCATCTACCCACCGGGATCGTGGTGCAATGCCAGGATGAGCGCTCGCAGCTTCAGAACCGTGCGCGCGCCTTAGCCATCTTGCGCGCCCGCTTATATGACATGGAATATCAGCGCCAACACAGCGAGCTGGACGAAGCGCGGCGCAAGCAGGTCGGCTCTGGGGAACGCAGCGAAAAGATCCGCACCTACAACTTCCCCCAAGGCCGGGTAACGGATCATCGCATCGGGCTGTCCATCTATCGCTTGGAAAGCGTCTTGGCCGGTGAGTTGGATCCTTTCATTGATGAGCTGATCGCCCACGACCAAGCCGAACGGCTCAAAGCCTCGGTGGAGCTAGACCGTGCACAGGAGCGTCAAGCTGTTGGGCGATAGGATGGACCTCTCCATCGAGTCGCTCTCTCCTGCTGAGCTCGGGCAAGTGTCCTTGGGCGAGGCGATCCTCCGGGCGACGCACCGCCTCGCCGCAAGTGGAAGCATGACCCCCCGCTTGGATGCCGAAGTACTCTTAGGATACGTCTTGGGGTTAAGCCGCGCCCAGCTTAATGCGCGTTGGGACGAGCCGCTGACGGCCGAACAGGCCGAACGATATGCAGAGCTCGTCCATCGCCGAGCGGAACATGAGCCGGTGGCCTATCTCATTGGTCAGAAGGCTTTCTATGATCTTCAACTTTATGTTGATCGTCGCGCGTTGATCCCCCGGCCTGAGACAGAACACCTGGTAGAGGAGGCCTTAGCTTGGGGGCGAGCCTGGCAATCCGATGAGGGGCGGCCTTTGCGCGTGGTGGACGTGGGCACAGGCAGCGGAGCCTTAGCCATTGCGCTGGCTCGGCATCTACAAGCGCATGTATGGGCTGTGGATATCTCCGCCGAGGCGCTGGCGGTGGCCGCGTACAACGTGGGTCGCTACAATCTTGAAGGACGGGTGATGCTCCTCTGCGCCGACTTGCTGAGCGCATTTGGGGGCCGGTTTGACCTGATCGTGGCCAATTTGCCCTATGTCCGCCAGGAGGACTTGCCCTCTCTTCCCCAAGACGTCATCGGATACGAGCCTTGGGTAGCCCTTGACGGAGGAGAGGACGGCCTGGCTGTGATCCGCCGCCTGTTGTCCCAAGCCCACGAGCATCTAGCCTCTCCAGGGTTATTGCTCCTGGAGATCGGCCATGGGCAAGGAGATCGGGTGTTGGAGATAGCTCGCTCCCATCTGCCCGAGGCGACGATCTCCTTGTTACACGACTATGCCGGCCTGGAGCGTATCGTGCGCGTTGAACGACCATGACCTATAAGCTTATCGCCTTAGACCTAGACGGTACCATCCTGCGTGATGATTTGACCATCTCGCCCCGAGTCTCCTACGCCCTCGAACAGGTCATGGCGCAGGGCATAGATGTGACATTAGCCTCAGGGCGAGGTTACCCGGCGATGGTTCGTTGGGCCCAAGAGCTGCATATTAGCGTGCCGGTTATCTCCTACCAAGGAGCAGTGATCACGGATCCCCTCCGACATGAGTGTTTATACCAGCGTACCTTTTCCTTGAACCTTGTGGCCGAGCTGGCCGAGTTCGCTCGTCAGGCCGACCTATCGTTGACGATTTACGCTCAGAACCACATTTATGTTGAGCGAAAACGCCATCCCGACGCGTTTTACAACAAGTGGTTTGGGCTGCCCTTTCACACAGTGAGCGACCTATCCAAAGCACTTCCCGCAGAGCCGACCAAATTCATGCTCATCGGCTCCGAGGAGGAGCTGGATGCAATCGGTCCCGAGGTGGAGCGGCGCTTCGGGGAGCGACTACAGATCGTGCGGTCGCATCGCCTCTTCCTGGAAGGGCTGCCGCTCGGCGTGTCCAAGGGCGGTGCCCTGGCCTGGCTGGCCGAATGGCTCCACATCTCCCGCGAGGAGACGCTGGCCATCGGCGATGAAGACAACGACGTCTCGATGATCACCTGGGCCGGCTTGGGGGTAGCGATGGGCAATGCCTCCGCTGAGGCCAAGGCAGCCGCCGATTACGTAGCTCCTAGCGTGGAGGACGACGGCGTGGCCGAGGTACTGGAACGTTTTTGTCTAGAGGAGAACGGTGGAGCAAGTCGGCAAGCCCGCTTTCACGCGCGTTTACCTGGCAACCCAGCCTGAGGCGCTACCTGCGGCCTGGGAAGCGCTACGCAAAGGGGAGGTAGTGGTCTTTCCTACGGATACGGTTTATGGCGTGGGGTGTGACCTTTGGCGGCCCGAGGCCATTGAACGGCTTTACTGGGCCAAGCTACGCCCCAAGCATATGGCCATCCCTGTGCTCGTCTCCGCGCCGGAGCATGTAGCCCAAGTGGCCAGCGAGCTTCCCGCGCCTTTTAAGCTGCTTGTGGAACGTTTCTGGCCGGGGGCATTGACCCTGATCGTGCCCCGCCACCCGAAGGTGCCCGAAGTACTTTGCAATGGCGGCCCAACCATCGCCGTGCGCATGCCCGACCATCCTGTGGCTTTGCGCCTTATCGAGGGGATAGGAGGTGCCCTGGCGGCCACAAGCGCCAACCTTTCGGGCCAGCCGCCTGCCACCAGCGCGGCCCAAGCACTGGCCCAGCTTGCCGGCCGTGTGGCTGTGATCCTAGATGGCGGCGAGTGCCCTGGCGGTGTGCCCTCCTCCATCGTGGATCTCGTCGCTGATCCTCCGCTCCTTCTGCGCCAAGGACATTTGAGTTATGAGACGCTTCGCGAGGTTCTGCCCGGCTTGGTCGTCTCTAGGGCCTCGCGTTGAGTGAGTAGATAGTTAGGGTGCTCCTATCCTGCTTATGCAGTAACTGTGCCGGATAAACCCGGGAGCATGCCGGATTATAATGTTCCCAAAACTGATAGCGATGACCTTCCCCGCTTGTCAGCCTAGGCCCTCAGTGCTACACTAAAGCGAGACGGCGATTTCGCTTGCCCAGGTCAGTTTCAGGAACAGGGCCATGCCTACTCAGGCTCTCTACAACAAATGGCGCGGACAGACATTTGACGACATCCTTGGCCAGGAACATATCACCACGACGTTGCGCAATCAGATCAAGGCCGGACGTATTGGCCACGCCTACCTTTTTGCCGGATTGCGGGGTACAGGCAAGACTTCAACGGCGCGTATCCTGGCCAAGGCAGTCAATTGCATTGGCCAGACAGATAATCCTCCTTGCAACCAATGCTCTATCTGCCGTAGCATCACAGAAGGGCGCTCCCTTGATCTGATCGAGATAGATGGTGCTTCCAATCGGGGCATAGATGAGATCCGCGACCTGCGCGACAAGGTGGCTTTTGCCCCCAGCGAGTGTCGCTATAAGGTCTACGTGATCGACGAAGTGCACATGCTGACCAATGAGGCCTTCAACGCCCTCCTCAAGACCCTTGAGGAGCCGCCTGCACACGCCATCTTTATCCTTTGCACGACAGAGCCTCATCGCCTTCCGGATACAGTCCTCTCGCGCTGTCAGCGTTTTGATTTTCGGCGGGGCCCGCTTCCCGTCATCTTGCAGAAATTGCGCTTGATCTGCGAGAATGAAGGGATCAAGATCTCCGATGAAGCCCTGGAGATGATCGCCAGACGCGCAACGGGCAGCTTTCGCGATGCAGAGAGTTTACTAGATCAGCTGGCGGCTTACGGATTGGAGGAGATCACCTTGGAGCAAGTGCGCGGCATTCTGGGCGTAGCACCTCCAACCCTGATCGGCCAGCTAGCCCGATGCCTGATAAGCGGCGACGTGCCGACGGGGATGCGCCTGATCAACCAAGCGTTGGACAACGGGATTGAGCCGCACCAGTTCCTAACAGAGATCCTGGACTATTTAAGGGGCCTCATGCTCCTGAGCATCGGGGGAGAGGATGGCTTCCAGAGTTTCGATGAAGAGACCCTCGCCGAGATGCGCCGGCTTACGCAAGAAGGGGCCTTCTCTCTGGACACTCTCGTTCGAGCTATCAAGCTCTTTAACGATGCCGGACTCGGCTTGCGCACCGCCGCTCGCCCACAGCTGTCTCTGGAGTTAGCCTTCCTAGAGGCCGCCAACCGAAACGAAGGCGGAGCGAGCCCCGAAGATACGGCGAAGCGTCCAGCGCCCATGGTTGCTAGTGAGCCGGTACCGGCTGAGAGCCTTACCCAACAGGCACCGGCCGACAGAGCGACCTCCCTCATCGCCAAAACTGCTCCAAGCCAACCACCGCACGTGGGTGATGCCGGACTTGCACAGCCGCCCAAGGAAACAGTTGAGGAGCTATCCCCACCCTATACTTCAGTCGCCTCTCCCAGCATACCGGATGCCGGCCCCCGTGTTCAGGAAAAGGCCGGCCCAGAGGGTTTGAGTGATGTGGGCGTTGAGGGCCCCTCGGTTCGCGCTCAGCAGTTAACCTTGGATTGGGTGCGAGGCAAATGGCAACAGGTATTGATGCGTATGAAAGCCCTCGACCCCAAGTTACGAGCGATCCTGAACTCTGTGCGACCGATTGAGGTTCACGGCGATACGATCACCTTGGGATGCGAAGCTTCGTTTCACCGTGACCGCTTGGTGGAGGAGAAGAGAAGAGAAATCGTCGAGCGCGTGTTATCAGAAGTTATGGGGGTTACCTGTCACATCAGATGTGTGGTGGATAAAGGCCAGCGAGAAACGGCAAAGCCAGGTCAAGCAAAAGAGGAGCTATTCCCGCCAAAGGAAGGGCGAGAAGAAGCGCGTCGTAAGCTACTTGACCATCCGGTCGTGAAGGAACTGGAAAAGCGGGGAGGGCAAATCTCCAAAGTGAGTTTCGTAGAAGAAGAAAAGGAGAACGACAGTGGGCAGCAAGGGTAAAAGCAGATTCAAAGTTCCTCGGGCTCCGGTGGGCATGGATATGATGCGGCGCCTAGAGGAATTGCAAACTCAGGTGACCCAAGCCCAAGCCTCACTTGCCGAAACGGTCGTCACAGCTACAGCCGGAGGAGGAGCGGTGACGATTGAGATGACCGGCGCCCAGGAGCTACGCTCTATTCGTATTAAACCGGAGGTACTTGACCCCGATGACGTGGAAATGCTGCAAGACCTGATCATGGCGGCCTTCAGAGAGGCCATGGAGAAATCGCGCCGCCTCGTGGAGGAGAAATTGGGGCCCTTGACGGGCGGCATGAATATCCCGGGGTTATTCTAATGGCTGCGATTCCGAAAGCTGTTACCCGTCTCGTTGAGGCGCTCAACCGCCTCCCAGGAATCGGACCCAAGACAGCTTCACGGCTGGCTTATTATCTATTGCGCGCAGGGCGAGAAGACGCGCTCGCGCTGGCCAACGCTTTGATGGCTCTACACGAAAACACCGTGCTTTGCTCGATCTGTTGCAACATTAGCGAAGAGGATCCTTGTGCGATTTGCGCAGACGCTGCGCGAGACCGTGGGACGATCTGTGTGGTTGAAGAACCCCTGGACCTCTTGGCCATTGAAAATACGGGGCATTATAAAGGGCTCTACCACGTTTTACACGGGCACATCTCGCCCATGGAGCGGATCGGCCCTGACGAATTGCGCATAAAGGAGTTGACCACAAGGTTGCAAGACGGCCAGGTGACCGAGGTGATCATTGCTACAAACCCTACCCTTGAGGGGGATGCGACGGCGATGTACCTGGCACGGCTGATCGCCCCTCTCGGCGTATCTGTGACGCGCCTGGCCCTCGGATTGCCTCGTGGCGGCGATCTAGAATATGCAGACCGGATCACCTTGGCAGAAGCCTTGGCAGGTAGAAAACGGATCTGATGGATGATCGCGCTTGACACACTGGCAGCTGCCCTGCCCCAAGCAGAATGGCTTCATCGGCGTTCCCTACAAATCCATCATGTCGTCTGTGACTCCCGCCAAGTCGTGCCAGGAGACCTTTTCGTTGCCATACCGGGTGTTCACGTGGACGGACATAGCTTTGTGAGCGCTGCCCTAAAGGCCGGAGCTGTAGCCTTTGTGGTAGAGCGGATGCTTCCCGAGTTAGAGGGTGTGCCCACGGCCATTGTGCCTAACGCTCGCGAGGCTTTCGCTTATTTACACGCCGCATTGAACGGATTCCCGGCGCGCCAGCTCAAGGTCATTGGGGTCACAGGCACAGACGGCAAAACCACCACCGTGCGCCTCATCACCGAAATCCTACGTGCTGCCGGCCACAAAGTAGGGCGCATTGATACGGTGAGCGCCTCTATCGGAGATCAAGAGATAGATACCGGCTTCCACACCACGACACCCGATGCGCCCGAGGTGCAGAAATATTTAGCCCAGATGGTCGCGGCCGGCACGGAATACGCGGTCCTTGAATCCACCTCCCACGGCCTGGCTCAGCATCGCGTAGCAGCTTGCGAATATGACGTAGCCGTAGTCACCAACATCACCCATGAGCATCTGGATTACCATGGCTCCTACGAGGCTTACCGGGAAGCCAAGGCCCTGCTCTTTCACGCCCTGAGCCGTTCGGCGCGTAAGCTCGGCACACCCAAAGTGGCCGTGCTCAATGCCGATGATTCCTCGTATCAACATCTACGTGCCATCCCGGCCGAGGTGCAGCTCTCCTACGGTCTGATTGAGCCCGCCGACCTGACTGCCCAAGGGATCACGACCTCCCCCCAAGGGCTGCACTTTGTAGCCTTAGGGCGCGGCCTCAGAGTGCCCCTGCGTTCACCCCTCGTAGGACGCTATAACGTCTACAACATTTTGGCTGCAATTGCCGTCGCCTACGCTTTGGGAATCGCTCCCGACGCGATACAACGTGGAGTAGGAGCCATGTCCGGAGTGCCCGGGCGGATGGAACGCATTGACCTCGGCCAACCCTTTAAAGTTATCGTGGACTTTGCCCATACTCCGAACGCCCTGGCAAACGCGCTTCGTACAGTGCGTGAATTGACCTCCGGCAGGATAATCGTCGTCTTTGGCTGTGCCGGCCTGCGAGACCGAGCTAAGCGCCCCTGGATGGGCGAGGTTGCCGGGAAACTCGCCGACGTGGTGGTGCTCACCGCCGAAGACCCGCGGACCGAGCCGTTGGAGGCCATCATCGAAGAGATCGCCATCGGCTGCCGTCAGGCCGGGTGTGTAGAGGGAGAGAATCTCTTTCGCATCGCAGATCGCGGCCAGGCAATCGCCACAGCGCTCCGACAAGCCCAGCCCGGTGATCTGGTCATCATCACCGGAAAGGGCCATGAACGGTCCATGTGTTTCGGCACCGTAGAACATCCCTGGAGCGACCAAGAGGCTGTGCGGACGAGCCTGCGCGAACTAGGCTATGACAAATGATGCTTCCTCGGTCCCCTTACCCTGCCGCGGACTGCTGTAGAATCATCACCCGGTGCGCTAGAGTTCGCGAGGGCGTTGCAGAAGATCGGCGCTAGGGCTGTGATCGCCGTCGTAACGAGTTATGCCTTTAAATGCCGAAAGTGGTTCTCTCGTGCGGCTTCATAACCGCAGGCAAGGGCCGGCTCTGCAGCAGCAAAGCAGCCTCTATCGCCGATGATCGCCGGGAAGCAATCGGTGATGTGGTTATTTGCCAGCCAGATACTTTGCGCCGAGGGAGCTATATAGATCCCTGCCCGCTCGCGCCCGGCCAGGCCAATGATGGTGTTATCCACCAAAGCTAGATCATGGGCATCGCCCAGGATATCTATCTGCCCCCAACCCGTCCGCCGCGCGTTGTCGGCGATGTGGCAGCCGGAGACGCGGCAGGAGTGCACTTCAGTGGGGCGTGGATTGGCGCGGAAAAGGATGCCCGGGCCCTCGTTATCTTCTACCCGGCAATCCTCTATGAGGTTGTAGCAATCGCGCGTGCCCACCGAGATGCCGCAATCTACATTGCCCCGAAAAGTGCAGCGGCGCACGGTGATGTGGTTGGCACGCACACAGAAGAAGAACCCTGCCCGTCCGTTCCCCTCGGCCAAGCAATCCTCAAAGAGCACGCTGGTGCTCCCTGCGCCAGGGTGATAGCCGTTGCCCGCGTTGCCATTGAAGCGACAGCCGCGAATGTGGCCGTGACGACACATCTGAAAGCCCAAGCCCTCGCCGGCGAAATCCCACTCTAGTACGTTTTCCACTATGAAATGATGCGAGCGAATGAAATAGAGCGCCGCGCCGCGGCAAGAGCCAATACCCGCGGGCTGCTCGGCGCGGCGGCCATCTAGCGTTAGGCTACGGACGGCGACGTGCTCCACCCCCTCGCCGTAGATCAGGGGGAAGCTGGTCACCAGAATCGGCTGCTGCTCGGCGCTATAATCTGATTCCAGGCCCCGGTCCAGGCCCACCCAAGTGCCTTCAACCCAGGTGATACGCGCAAAAGTCTCAAAGAAACCCTGGTGCGCATTATCGCGGATGGCCACGGTCATCCCCGGCTCTAGGCCATCAGTGAACTGCAGAGGCACGTCGGCCATGCCGTAGTTGTGGTAGCCGGCTAACGGATAGACTCGCCCCCGAGCCATGCGCAATACCGTGCCCGCCCCTTGGCCGCTTAGCTCTACATTAGAGCGCAAAGCCAGCCCTCTGTCGAGGGTCAGCTCCATCTCAGGGAGCACGATGCGCCCCCCTTCATCCCCTAGGGAGTCAATGGCCTGTTGGATGGCCAAGGCAGAGGAGACCTCGGTTGCACTCAAGATGAGAGTCTTCATGCCGCCTCGCTTTCTTTTGCTAGAGATAAGGGCAATTACCGTCCATGATAGCCTGCTACAACGGCCTCGGCAAGCGCTTTGGGCCCATTCCCTTGTCCCTTCCACCAAGTCGCGTTAAAATGGTCCCGATGAAAACCAACCAACGCGCGAAGAAGGAGCGACCGGGATGATCATTGATATGCACGCGCACATTGGCGACTTTCGCCTCTCGCCGGACGAGCCGCGCGAGCCGCTCACCTGGGAGAACCTCATCGCTCGCTTGGATGAGGAGGGTATTGACATGGCGGCGCTGCTCCCCGTCTACAACGCCTCCCCTGAGGGCGCGCCGGCAGGCGTGTGTTTGCTTGATGAGCGCATGTCGGTGCGCGAGCAGGTCGTAGATGCCGCACGTTACGCCGGGCGCATCATCCCTTTCGGCAACATGGATCCAAGATGGCTGCATAACAGCCCCGACAGCGATTTCGGCCCCCTTTTGGATTGGTTTCTGGCGCACGGCTGCAAGGGTATCGGGGAAGTAACCGCTCGCCTTCCCTTTGACGACCCTCGGGTGATCTCCATGTTCCGCCAGATCGGTGCGAAGGGCCTGGTGGTGACCATTGAATCCAGCGGCTTTGAGGCCGGGTTTTACGGCTTGCAGGATGATCCCGGTGCGCCGCGCTTGGAGCGGCTGTTGCAGGCAGTGCCGGGGACGATCATCATCGGCCACGGGCCGGGGTTTTGGGCGGAGATCTCCGCTGACGTGACCCCGGCAGATAAATGGGCTTACCCCAAGGGGCCGATTCGGCGCGAGGGAGCACTGCCCAGGTTGCTACGCACCTACCCCCATCTCTACGCCGACCTCTCGGCTTTCAGTGGCTACAATGCCCTCACCCGTGACGTGGAGTACGGCCTCTATTTCCTGAACGAGTTCCAGGATAAGCTCCTCTTTGGCACGGACACTTGCTTCGCCGACGCCTCCGGGCGTATGCCGCAGTTAGGGTATCTCAAGGGGCTTTTGGCGGAGGGCAAGCTTTCCCAGGAGGCTTATGAGAAGATCGTGGGAGAGAATGCGCAGCGGGTGCTCAAGCTGGAGATCGGTTAGCCTGCCATGGCCTTCCCGATCGCTTCCATCACCTTCCTCGTCACCAACCTATCCCGTGCCTCCTTCCCCGTTGGGATCTCCGGACGGAAAAGCTCTCCGAAGGCGATGCGCATCCGCCCTTCCACCTCTGTCACGCCGACGGGCAAGATGGGCAGCCCCGCCTCTACCAAGAGGGCGATGAAACGCCCCGCGTTCTCGGGCGGCTCCCCCAGGCCCTCCTCAACATCTCGCCCTTCAGGGGCCAGTCCTATCATCCCCCCGTTTTGCGCCGCCCGTCGGGCTTCGCGCACAGCCCGTAAGACGGCCAATGCGCGCGCCTCCAGCTCCCAAGGGCGAGGCGGCATGGG
>DAOTVR010000097.1:0-2654 GCA_034436315.1 Anaerolineae bacterium | reverse complement strand
AGGGAATGAAGGGCTGGCGAGTAGCCCCAGCGGGCGATGAAGTAGCGCGTATAGGCCCTCTCGTACCAGCGCGCGGCCTGCCCCTCGGCAGAGTAAAAGTTGTTGGGGCAACGCCCCCAACTGCATTGGGCCCAGTTGCCCACCGAGCCATCGGCCTGGAAGCGGTTCAAGACGGCATCGTTCTTGTGGAACAGGGTCAACTTGTGGTAGACGCCGTACTGCTCGGAGAGGCGAAAGACCTCATCCAGCCGAGCGGCGTTAACTTGGTCTACATAGCTATAGGTATCCGGATCAGAGCGACTCAGCAAGTTAGGGCCCCAGTCTCCCCGCCCCGTCTCGTCGCGCTGGAGGCGGACGGAATGGATGCTGATCTGGCCGTCCTTGGGGGTATTGAAGGGGGCAGGGGCATCGGTGCTCACATAAAGCCCGCGCAAGGCCACGTTCAGTCTCGTGGCGCTACCGTTGGTGAACTCTAGGCTATAATCCTGCCAATCGCCGTTTCGCTCATCGCAATGGCAACCCACCGACTCGTGGTAGGTGGAAGTTGAGGAACAAATATCCAGCATCAAGTCACTACGGTAGCCGATCTGCGCGCGCAAGACTTTCTCGCCCGTCACCTTGGCTCGGAAGCTAAGGCGATATCTAGCGCCGGGGATGACCTGGACGTCTTGAGCACTATAGTAGTATGGCGAGAAGCTGAACTTCTTCCCCCTGGCACGATCCACCTCGGTGATGGTCGTGCGGCCGTCACCAAAGACCCAGCTCATCCGCAGATCGTCTCCGAAGGGGATGATATAGTAGTTTGCCCCCTCGCCGGTGGGAAACCAGCGCACGAAGCGCACTCCATTCTCACCGAATTTGCGGATGTTGGCGCGGATCCTGGCCAAGCTGTTAAAGGGATTACCGTCCTCTACATTGATCAGAGGATAGATGAAGGGCGTGCCGTCGGAGAACTCGAACAGGCGCGGATCGGTGGGGCTGACGCGCACTGGGCCCTTGCGGGTGGAATCCACGCAGGTGAACTGCTGGGGCGGGGTCTCTGTGATCCCGGCGGCGTCTTGGGCACGAACCTTATATTGCCACACCCCGACGATATCCGGAGAGAAACGGCAACGCCAGTCGGCCTGGCCCACGGGCACCAAGGCGACGCTATCGCCGCTGCCGAGCTCCTCCACGGGTTGGTAGTAGAAGCAAGGCACCACCCGCGCCCGGCCCCAATCGCTTTCGCCGGGGGCAAGGAATAGGGCATCCACGCTGATCCCGATGCCGCTTTCCACGCCGCTGGGGGCCGCAGGATCGTAGGGGAAGTAGGGATTCGTAGCCACCGTGCTAACATCAAAGGCGACCTCAAACTTGGCGTACTTCTCGATCGCCCCCGGCGTTTGTACTCGCAACGGCCCGATGAGCGGCTCCGCACCAAGGCCGATCTGCGACGGCGGCGTAGACATGCCAGTGAGAGGCCCACCTTGCAGTGAGTCCTCGTCACTGCGCACGATTCGCATGGGCGCAAGCACGATGCAAAATAGAAGGAGGAGCAAGACACGAGTCCAAGAAGATGGCAAATGCATAAAGCTCCTTTGCGGCCACCTCTAACGCGATACGCCCCGAAAGGTCATCTATCAGGGCAGCGTCTGAGGCTGTCTATTGGGTCTCTTTCACCTCATTAACCACTATAACAGACTTCACCTATTAGACCGTAAAGGAGCTGTGAAGGCCCTTATAAAGCTATCGTTAAAGGCAGCATAAGATGCCGTAAATACTTAACCAGTTAGGACAAACTTTACATCCGATGTCACGAATAATCCTCCGGCCAGAGCGACCGAGACTGACAAATAGTCAGCGAAAACGGGCTTGCTGCCGATTCCTCATTATACATCAAAAATACGCACTTAAGCCAAGCTCGTTAAGACACATAGCGTTCGCCGAATAGGCCCCATCCCTCGGCTCAGGGCACGAGCACCACCTTGGCCGACTCGTCCCCGCGATGGGCGATCTCCAATCCTTCGGCAAAGCGCTCCAGGGGCAGCCGATGGCTCACTAACGCCGCGCCATCTACAACGCCCTTGCGCAGATATTCAATGGCCAGCGGATAGCAGTAAGGGCCCAAGTGTGCCCCGTGGATGTTGAGCTCTTTCACATCGCCGATGATGGACCAGTCCACGGCCACGGGGCCGGCGTGCACGCTGAACTCCACAAAAGTGCCCAGGCGGCGCAGCATCTGTAGCCCTTGAGCCACGGCCGGTCCGGCGCCCGTGGCCTCGATGTACATGTCGCAGCCATAGCCCTCGGTCAGGTCCAGGACCCGTTGCACGGCGTCGCCCTGGCTCACGTCCAGGGCCAGGTCGGCGCCCAGCCGCTTGGCAAGCTCTAGGCGGTGCACCTTCATGTCCAGGGCGATCAGCAGCCCCGGCCCCTTCAGCCGAGCCACCTGCAACATGCACAGACCGATCGGCCCCATCCCGGCGATGACCACTACCTGGCCCAGTTGGATCTCCCCGCGCTCCACGGCGTGGATGGCGCAGGCCAAAGGCTCAATCAGGGCCGCCTGCTCCACGGGGATCTCCGCTGGGACGCGATGGTTGATGGCGTTGGCCGGAAAGCGCATGTACTGGGCCCAGGAGCCTTCGGCGCGCCCCCTCTTAAAGCCGTAGATA
>DAOTVR010000096.1:0-3584 GCA_034436315.1 Anaerolineae bacterium | reverse complement strand
ACCATAACCTGTTCGGCGCCAGACTCAAAGGCACGCAAGATATGCAACTCGTCCAAGGTGCCGCCGCAAGGTATGCTCACCCACTCGACATGAGCTGGCAGCCTTTGAGCACCACTTTTCAGCTCCTCAAGAGCTACGCCAGCGGAGTGAGCACAGCCGATGAGCACGATCTTGGGTCGCTCAGGCATAAAGTCCTCCTCATGGGCTTTGCACCCAGGCCGGCATCGCCTGGCCGATGAGTTCAATGGCGCGCACGGGGCAGTTGGCTACGCAGGCTCCACAACCCCGACAGGCCAGGTCGACGACACGCGCCGCGATGACTTCGTCATAATCGGCCATTTCCACGGCTGCGTGGGGACATGTGCGCACACACGTATAGCAACGGACGCATTTGGTTGAATCAACGTGAGCGATGATCGGCTCCGGCTCCAAGAAACCCGGACCCAACAACGCGTCTACGTTGGCCGCGGCTTGTAAAGCGTCCGTTTGGATATCGGCCCAATCCCCATCCATATGACAGCGCCCGGCGAAAAAGATCCCCTTACGCGCCGAAAGCCCGGGCCGATACTCGTGGATATTGATATCCTGGAAGAAGCCGTCCTCGCCGACGCGCACGCGCAACACCTTGGCCAGCTCTTGGGTGTCTGTACGGGGGCGCACCGCCTCTGGCAGGATGAGCAACTCGCCGCTCACCGTCCCTTCAATATAGGATACACTGATGCGCTCATCGCTAAAAGTGATCTGGGGGTCGGAGTAACGGCAGAAAACGATCCCCTTTTCGCGCATCGTTCGAGTCAGCCGCTCAAGGTTATAGGTATCCACCTTGAGGTTCTGATAGAAGACATAAACCTCGCAATGCCATTGGGCGCGCAGATCGATCGCCAAGCGCATCGCCTCGGCAGAGATCTCCTTGGCCGTCTCCCCATTTAGATCCAGGAGGAGGAGCGCTCGTCGGTTACGATGGGGCAAAGCGGCCCCTGTGCTACGAGGGGCCTCAAGTTGCTTGCGCACTTGGGGGACGGTCAGCACATTAGAGGATAGGGCCAATCCATAGCGCTCTATGGGGTAATACCGCTCGTTGCCCGTGGCCACGACCAGCGCTGAAGCATGCAGAGATAACTCGGTGCCGTTTCGCCGAAACCGGCCTATGAAGCCGCCGACATGGCCATCGAGCCTGATAAGGGCGCAATTCTCATAGCAGGTGAGCCGGGGATGATCTTCAGGAACGTTCGGGAGCGCCTCGTCGGGGGTGATCCAGTGAACGAAATAGCCTAACTTGAGAAGCTCCTGAGTCACCAAGCCGGCCTCGGGTGCCCCTCCGAGGACCATGACCCGTTTGTCCACATTGATTCGCTGGCTCATGAGCCCCTCTCCTGCAAATAGACGTAGCACGCTTCCGCTGCCTTTTGGGCGTGGGCGATCGATTCGGCGATGGAGCGAGGAGCTTGGCAGCTCCCGGCGACAAAGACCCCCGGTATCAGCGTGCTGGTCTCGTCGTCGTTGGTAGCAAAGAAACCGTATGGGTCCCGATTGAGGCCGAAGAGATCGGCGACGCGATCGGCATCGCGCCTTGGTTGCATGCCTACAGAGAGTATGATTAGATCGAAATCCTCTTGGGCGAGTTTGCCTGCAAGGATATCATCGTAGATGAACGCAGCGCGTCCAGGGGCCTCAGTAGAACGACGGATCACTGCCGGAAGGCCGGCAACGAAGCGAATCCCTTCCTTGTGGGCGGCTTGCCATGTGGGATCAAAGTCACGGCCTGAGGTTTGGATGTCCATCTTGAAGATAGTCACTTCGGCCTCAGGATACCAGGATTTGAACAGACGTGCCAGGCGCACCGCGTAGCGGCAACAGACTTGTGAGCAGTAACCGCGTCCAACATGCTCATCACGCGAGCCCACACATTGGATAAAGGCGACCTTGTGGAGCCCTAGACTTTCGTAGGCGCTACGCCCGTTCTGACGAAGGCGCTTTTCCACCTCTTCGCCGGTCGTTACGTTGGGCAAGATCCCATAGCCATACGGCCCTTTGGTATGAGCGTCCACGTGATCGAAACCTGTGGCCAGAATCACAGCGTCTACAGCAAGTGTTGTGTCATGGGCCCAGGCGACGGCCAAATCTAAAACAAAACCACCGCCAACTCGCTTTACCCGAGTGACGGTGGTATTGGTAAATACGGCGATATCGCGTGCTTCCTTAATTGCGGCCAGGCGATCAGCGAGGAGGCAGCCACCGCATAACTGGCACTTGCCCTCAAGGGCCTTGCAGCACACGGTTAGCGCGTTGCCACCTAGGATGGATTCCCGCTCGAGCAGTGCAATCTGGGCGCCACGCTGAACCAAATTCAGGGCAGCGGTCAAACCCGCAATGCCCCCACCGATAACCGCAACCTTCGGCTGTTTCTGCATGCTCGCAATCCTTATGACGACGGATGCCCCAGGCCTGGAGTGCGAACAGTGCAGGGGCCGAAAAAACCACACGGAGCGACGCTGCTTCTGCTCGAACTATCTCGTACGTACCGTCCTAGGCTCGATAGGCATCCTGTATGGTTGTAAAGGCGACAAATGATACCTTCAAGCGAAAAATTCTGTTCGCATTATAATCACAACTTGCTAAAAGTCAACCTCTAGAAACGCCACAAATCAAAGCAAAGCGGCGGCTACTTTGCGGATCCCCTCTATCACCGAATCGGCGTCTTCAAGGGTGAAGAACTGGTCGATGAACAGCATGATCGCCCGCCCCAGGTAATCCAGAGAGCGCGGGCACTGATCCGGCTTGTAGCCCTTTACAGCCCCTTTATAGAAGGGGCTCTTCCAGGGCGCGCGCCGTTCCTCGGCTAATCCGCTCATCATGAAGGGCCAGTTGCTATAGATATGGCGGTCGGGGATGGTATTGTCGTAAATGGTGCCGCAACGGATATTCTCTGCGTTGAGCGCCTGGGCAAAGCGCTTGGCCAGGGACGCGTCGGGGAGGAAGAATGTGAAGGTGATGCCGCAATCACCCTGTGGGTCGGGCACATCCTGGAGGGTAATCCCCGGTAGACCGCTCACGCCGGCCACGATGCGCGCCTTGACCTGGCGGAAGCGGGCCAGGAGCGAATCAAGGCGACTTGTTTGGGCCAATACCAGGGCGGCCGAAAGCTCTGACAGGCGATAGTTTTCACCTGAGATAACCGCCCCAGGATCTTCTTTTTTGATCCCGCGCCAGAAGGCCAGGCCGCAATCATGCTGCAGGCGCGCCCGCTCATAAACGATCATGTCGTTCGTGACCACCATGCCCCCTTCACCGGAGGTGATGATCTTGTATTGCTGGAAACTAAAACAGCCTACGTGGCCGATAGTCCCTAGAGGCCGGCCCTTGTAGCTGCCGCCATTGGATTGGGCCACGTCTTCCACCACGATGAGGTTGTGCTTCCTGGCCACGGCCATGATCTCGTCCATGCGCGCGGGCACTCCGCGCATATGCACGGGGATGATGGCCTTGGTGTAAGGGGTGATCTTGGCTTCCAGATCCACAGGATCCATGTTGAGCGAGGCATCTATCTCGGCGATGACGGGCACGCCCCCGGCCGCTATGACCGC
>DAOTVR010000095.1:0-3623 GCA_034436315.1 Anaerolineae bacterium | reverse complement strand
ATGCCGAAACGAACGGATATACACAGGATACTGATCATCGGCTCCGGCCCGATCGTTATCGGGCAAGCCTGCGAGTTTGACTATTCGGGGACGCAAGCCTGTAAGGCCCTGCGCGAGGAGGGCTATTACACGATTTTGGTAAACTCCAACCCCGCCACCATCATGACCGATCCGCAAATCGCCGATGCGACGTACATCGAGCCTTTGACCGTGCCCGTAGTGGAGCGCATCATCGCCAAAGAGCGCCCCGATGCGTTGCTCTCCACCATGGGCGGCCAGACGGCGCTCAACCTCTCCATGGACTTGTATAGACAGGGGATATTGGAGCGTTATGGCGTAGAGCTGATCGGAGCGGGCCCTCAGGCGATTGAGATCGCCGAGGATCGGGAGCTTTTCAAGCAGGCCATGATTGAGATCGGCTTGGAGGTGCCCAAGAGCTACTCCGTCTCTTCCCTCGCCGAAGCGCGGCGTTTCCTCCAAGATGTCGGCCTGCCGGCGATCATTCGCCCCTCGTTCACGCTTGGAGGCACGGGCAGCGGCATCGCTTACAACAAAAAGGACTACGAAGAGATGGTTGAACGCGGCTTGGCGCAAAGCCCGGTGCACCAAGTCCTGGTGGAAGAGTCGGTCATCGGCTGGAAAGAGTTCGAGTTGGAGGTGATGCGCGACGCCGATAACGAATACGTGGTCATTTGCTCTATTGAGAACCTAGATCCTATGGGCGTGCATACGGGGGATAGCATCACCGTAGCTCCCGCGCAGACCTTGACGGATAAGGAGTATCAGGTCTTGCGCGATATGGCTCGCCGGATCATGGAGCGCGTGGGCGTAGAGACGGGCGGATCTAATGTGCAGTTCGCCGTCCACCCCGAGACCGGGCGGACGCTGGTCATTGAGATGAACCCGCGCGTGTCGCGTAGCTCGGCTCTGGCCAGCAAGGCCACCGGCTTCCCTATTGCCAAGATCGCGGCCAAGTTGGCCGTGGGCTACCGGCTCCATGAGCTTCCGAACGATATCACGCGCGAGACGCCCGCCTCGTTTGAACCGATGCTGGACTATGTGGTGGTCAAGATCCCCCGTTGGAACATGGAAAAGTTCCCCGAGGCGGACCCAACCCTGGGAACGCAGATGAAATCGGTGGGCGAGGTCATGGCGATCGGGCGCACCTTCGCCGAGGCCCTGCAAAAGGGCCTCTACTCCCGCGAAGATGGGCGGGATAGCCTGTTCGACGCCGAGGCCGCCAAGGCCGATATGGCCGAAATCCGCCGTCGGCTCATCGTGCCCAATCCGGAGCGGATCTTTTACATCGTGCCCGCGCTGGATGCGGGCCTAAGCGTTGAGGAGATCAGCGAACTCACGCGCATTGATCCCTGGTTTTTGAGAGAGATTGATAGGGTTCGCCAACTGCGCGATCGGATCGCCGGTCGCCCGCTGGCCGAGATAGATGAGGAACTCATGCGCGAGCTCAAACAATCGGGCATGGGCGATGCGCTGATCGGCAGGCTTGTCTCGCCCCCTGTTCAGGAGTTGGAGGTACGTGCCTATCGCAAGCGCTTAGGAGTATGTCCGGTTTATTCGCGCGTAGATACGTGCGCCGCCGAGTTCCCGGCCTACACGCCTTATTTGTACAGTAACTACGAATCTATCTGTGAGGCCCAACCCAGCCAGCGTAAAAAGATCGTCGTCTTGGGGAGCGGACCGAATCGCATCGGCCAGGGAATCGAGTTCGACTACTGTTGCACTCAGGCCTCCTTCGCTTTCCAGGAACTCGGCTATGAGACGATCATGGTTAATTGTAACCCTGAGACCGTCTCTACGGACTATGATGTCAGCGATCGGCTGTACTTTGAGCCGCTAACCCTGGAGCATATCCTCAACATTTGCGAGCTGGAAAAGCCCGAGGGGGTGATCGTCCAATTTGGCGGGCAAACGCCCCTGAAGTTGGTCGGCAAGCTGGCCAAGGCGGGCGTGCCCATCTTGGGAACCTCGCCCGATGCCATTGACCTCGCCGAGGACCGGGAGCGCTTCGGAGCCTTCATGCGCGAGATCGGCCTGCCCATGCCGGAACATGGTGCGGCCCGCTCCGTTGAAGAGGCTTTCGCCGTCGCGGAGCGAATCGGCTATCCCGTTATGGTGCGCCCCTCCTACGTATTGGGGGGACGGGCGATGGCCATCGTCTACGACCGGCAGGGGTTGGACCGTTACATCCGCTCCGCCGTTCAGGTGGCCGAGGATACTCCCATCCTTATCGACCGTTTCCTAGAAGACGCCTTTGAGATGGATGTGGATTGCGTCAGCGACGGCGAGGATGTGCGCATTGCGGCCATCATGGAACAGATCGAGCTTGCCGGCGTGCACTCCGGGGATAGCGCCTGCGTGATCCCCACGGTCATGGTGAGTGAAGAGGCGCTACAGACGCTGCGGGAGTACACGCGCATCCTGGCCCGCACGCTGCACACAGTGGGTTGCCTGAACGTACAGTACGCCATGAAGGACGGGGTTGTCTATGTCTTGGAAGCTAATCCGCGCGCGTCTCGTACGGTGCCCTACGTCAGTAAAGCGACCGGTGTATCCTGGGTCCGCGTGGCTTGTCAACTCATTAGCGGGCGCAAGCTCAGGGAGTTGGATGTTCCCGATGAGCCGCTGCTGGAGGGGTACTTCTGCAAGGAAGTCGTGCTGCCGTTCATCAAATTTCCCGGAGAGCCGGCGATCCTGGGGCCGGAGATGCGCAGCACGGGCGAAGTGATGGGCATGGACGAGAGCTTCGGTATGGCTTATGCCAAGGCGCAGATGGCTGCAGGCAACGCCTTGCCGACCTCGGGCACGGTCTTTCTCAGCGTGAACGATCACGACAAGCCCAATTTGCTGCCCATCGCCCGGGAGCTCAGCGCGATGGGCTTCTCCTTGATCGCTACCTCAGGCACGGCCAAGGCTTTGCGCGCCGCCGGCTTGAAGGTGGCGGACGTGCTGAAGGTGAGCGAGGGGCGCCCGAACGGGGTGGATTTGATCATCAACGGTGACATTGACCTGGTCATCAACACGCCGCTGGGAGAGCGCTCTTTCAGCGATGAGCATGTCCTGCGCCAGGTAGCCATCGCCCATGGCGTCCCCGTACTCACCACCCTGTCGGCGGCTAAAGCCGCGACGCTGGCGATCGCCGCGCTCCGCGAAGGACGGCTTGAGGTCATGAGCCTTCAGGAGCGTTGGCGCAACAAGGTGAAGGTTTGATGCTCTCTTTGTTAGGCGCCCTCACCGGGCGAGGGCGCAAGCAAGCGGATCGGTTCAGCTTGTCCGAAGGGGGAGATGGCTTAAGGTTCGGCGGATAAGAAAGCATGCCATAGAGGAGAGGCAACCTATGACCAAGACGGTAGCGGATGTGCTCAAGATGAGCAAAGAGGTCCAAATCGTGGACCTCAGGTTCACCGACCTGCCGGGCATCTGGCAACATTTCAGCATCCCGGCCAGGGCGCTCACGGAGGAGCTGTTTGAGGAGGGTATCGGCTTCGATGGCTCCTCCATCCGCGGTTTTCAGGAGATCCATGAGTCGGACATGCTGCTCATGCTCGACCCCACAACCGCCTTTGTGGACTCGATCCCTGAGGTGCCGACGTTGGCCATCATCT
>DAOTVR010000094.1:0-7707 GCA_034436315.1 Anaerolineae bacterium | reverse complement strand
GCGAGGCGATATCACCAAAAAACGACTTGGCCGGATCTATAATGATGTTATCGGGCAGCTCTATGCCATAGGCAGCAAGCATTCCCCCGAAAGGATCTGCCAACCCGGGCTCGGCAAGGATAAACAGGCTGCCTCCCTCATTAACGTATTGTTTCAGGCGCGAGACTTCCTCTGGAGAGAGGGGTTTGCGCGGCCCGGCTACCACCAACACAGCCATGTCGCTGGGGACGGTGTCGGTGATCGCGTAGTTGAACTTGCCCACCTTATAGTTTTCGCGTTCCAATACCTGTTTGATAAGCCCATAGGCTTCCTGCTCTTGGCTATCAGGATCGCGCTCTTGATGCCCCGTGAGGAAATAGACCCCTTTAACGGTATCTCGCGTGACTTTCAAGAGGGTGCTCGTCAGGTCTTGCTCCTGATAGCCAAAAGTCACTTCCCGTCTAGAGCCCCGCTCAAAGACGATCGTCCCATCTCGGCTCACCTGGTAATCCAAGGCTAGGCGACGTTGCGTTACAGGATCAATGAACTCGTAACTTAATTTATCGGAACGTATCGCATACTCTTTGATGAGGTCTTCTGCCTCCGTCCGCCCATAGGCTTGGGGTGTGAAAAAGAGCTTTACCTTCACCGGCTCCTTGAGGTTTTTCAGGATCTGTAACGTTTGCTCCGAGAGCGAGAAGCTCTTTTCTGCCGTTACATCCCAACGCTGATGGTGACGTGCCCCCAGGTAGTTCAGCAATCCGAGGATCAGCACGAAAGCGATGCTCATGACTACTGCATTGCCTCCATAGCGCACTTGGCGCCCTGTCAGGACGGCCCTGGCCTGGGCCGGCTGAAGGAGGACGGTTGCAGCTACGAGAAGAACGCCCACGCTTCCCAAGATCTCCACCCAAAGTTGAGCCTTTCCCGCGACAAGCCATCCACCCAAGGCCACTACGATACACGCCAAGCCTAAAAGAGCCAGGTATTTGGAATAGAGATCAACCCACTTGCGCATCTTATTTCCACCTCCTGGACTCCAGCACGCGCACGCTCAGGAAAAGGAAAAGCAAGACCACGCTCACATAGTAGAGGATATCCTTCGTATCAATGACCCCACGCATCATGTCGTTGTAATGCGCAAAGAGCGGAAGATACTCTACAATGTCTTTGAGCACTCCGCCCACCATGTCGGCAAGGCCGCTGACCAGCCACATCAAAAGGGTAATGCCTATGCCGACGACAGCAGCTACGATTTGGTTCTGGGTAAGCGAGGAAGCGAAAAGGCCAATCGCTAGCAGTGCCGCGCCAAGGAGGACATATCCCAGGTAACCCGAAAGCAGAGGCCCCACATCGGGCTTACCCACACGGGAAAGCGTAATGGGCATATACGCTGTGAGCAGCATCATCGCCAGGAATACACAGAGGCTTGCCAGATACTTGCCCAGAACCACTTCCCAATCTCTCACGGGCGAGGTCAAGAGCAATTCCAAAGTACCCGATCGCTGCTCCTCGGCCAGCAAGCGCATCGTCAGGGCCTGGGTTACTAACACCAAAAACAGGATGACGATCACATGGCCAAACAAGTAGCGCAAGGTCGCCTCTCGGGAGTAGTACAAGATAAACCCAAAAAGCCCTCCTATCACGGCCAAGTAAACCGCAGAGACGACATAGGCTATAGGCGAAGCAAAGTAACTGCCCAACTCGCGCTTGGCGATGTAGTAAACATTCCTCATAGCGTCCCCTCCGAGAGTTGCTCTGTTCCGCTCGTCTCAGCAGTATTCGCTTGTGCCGTATCCTCTGTGGTGAGCTGCAGAAATATCTCCTCCAAGCTCATAGCGACCGGGCGCAACTCCAGCAACCCCCAGCCCTCGTTGACCGCCAACGCAGCCAGCTCCGCGCGCCGATCCATACTTGCATCATAAACCACATCGAAAGTATGAGCATCAAGCGCCTCTACGGCGGAGACCCCTTCAACCCCCTCCAGCCGCGTAACCACATCTTTTGGAGGCTGAGCGAACTGCATTCTAACCCGTGCCCCCCCTTGCAAGGCGGTAGTGAGCCGTTCAGGTGTGTCTTCAGCGACGATGCGTCCGCGATTGATGATCAAGACACGCTGGCAAACCTGGCTCACCTCGGGGAGGATGTGCGTACTAAGAATAATGGTATGAGCCCCCCCAAGACTCCTGATTAGCTCTCGAACGCTGAGGATCTGCCGTGGGTCCAGTCCAATGGTCGGTTCATCCAGCACAACGACCTCCGGATCGTGCACCAAGGCCTGAGCCAGAGCCACCCGTTGCCGATAGCCCTTGGACAACTTGCCGATCAGCGTATCTCGCACCTCTTCAATCCCACAAGCTTCCATCACCCGCGCAACGGCTTGTGCTGGCCTAGTCACGCCTCGTATGGAAGCCATGAACATCAGATAGCTGTGCACAGACATCTCATTATAGAGCGCCACAGTCTCCGGCATATAGCCGATCCGCCGGCGCGCCTCAAGGGAATCGCGAAAGACGTCGTATCCAGCCACCCTCACCGTCCCCTGACTGGGAGCCAAGAAGCCGGTCAAGATGCGCATCGTAGTCGTCTTGCCGGCCCCGTTAGGGCCCAAAAAACCGACGATCTCTCCTGGAGCCACCTCAAAGGAAACTTGATCCAGAGCCCGCGTAGGGCCATAGTATTTAGTCAGGCTCTCAACTTGGATCATCTCTGTAAACCTCCTAAGAGATTGGCCCCGCTTGGTCTACGTGCCGGGCCATCATACATGTTGGGTTGGATATTATGCGGCCTCCTTGGCCTTGTCAAAACTCATTTGACGGTCACTGGGTACAGAAGTAGCATATAAATAGAGCGAGCTATGAAGTCCCAAGGTACCTCTGGCCGATCCTTGAATTCGGGCGGCAATAAGTTCACTAATTGGAGGTGAACCATGTCCTCAAAAGACGGCGGCAAAAAGATCGTTGGCCTAGCGCCCGATCGCCACAGCAGCTTTTATGGGCGCGACATCGTTTCGGTCAAGCAATTCTCTCCTGAGGACTTGTCTTACATTTTCACCGTAGCTGACGAGATGCGCAGCATCGTGAAACGCGTAGGCGCCACCGATCTTCTCAAGGGCTATGTCTTGGCTAACCTTTTCTACGAGCCCAGCACGCGCACATCCTCTTCCTTTCAAGCCGCAATGCAGCGCTTGGGTGGCTCGGTGATACCGATCCACGGCGTGCAATACTCCTCGGTAAGCAAGGGCGAATCACTCCCCGACACCATCCGTACCCTGGAATGTTATGCAGATGTCATCGTCCTCCGCCATCCAGAGGTGGGAGCCTCGGAAGTAGCCGCGCGTTATGCTTCCAAACCCATCATCAGTGCCGGCGATGGCATCGGCGAGCACCCCACCCAGGGCCTATTGGATATCTATACCATTCTCTCCGAGTTAGGCACCATTGACGGCCTGCATGTAGCCATGGTGGGAGACCTCAAACACGGCCGTACGGTGCATTCGCTCGCCCGTTTGCTTCGGCTTTATGACACTCGTCTGAGCTTTGTTTCTCCCGACATCCTGCGCATCCCCGCCGAGATCAAGCAAGAGATGCTGGAGGCAGGTCGCCCGGTTATGGAAACCGATCGCGTGGAGGAGATCATCGACAGTGCCGATGTGATCTATGTGACGCGCGTCCAAAAGGAGCGCTTTGCCGACTTGCGCGAGTATGAGGCGGTCAAGGACTACTATGAGATCACTCCTGAGCTGATGGCCCGCGCCAAGACTAAGATGGCTCTCATGCATCCCCTGCCCCGCGTCGGCGAGATCCATTACGACGTAGATGATGATCCCCGTGCCGCCTACTTCCGACAGATGGAGAACGGTATGTATATCCGCATGGCTCTACTCGCCGCGGTGCTGGGCAAAGCGTAAGAGGAACGTCATGACCTTTTGGCATAAACTGGAAGCAAGCATTCGTCGCCGCGATTCCTTGCTGTGCGTGGGCCTTGATCCTGACCCGGCGCATATTCTTCCGCGCTACCCCTCGGTAGCCGACTTTAACAGGGCCATCATTGAGGCCACTGCCGACCTGGTTTGCGCCTACAAGCCCAACATCGCCTTCTACGAGGCTCTGGGCGAGGAGGGATTGCGTGCCCTGCGCGCGACGCTGGACTCCATACCGGCCGACATCCCGGTCATCCTTGACGCTAAACGCAACGATATCGCCTCTACTGCCATGGCTTACGCCAGGGCCGCATTTGCGTACTGGGGTGTAGATGCCCTGACAGTGAATCCCTACTTGGGACGCGACGGCGTAGAGCCATTCCTCGCCTACCCTGACCGTGGCGTTTTTTTGCTCTGCAAGACGTCTAACCCCAGTGCTCCGGAGGTCCAGGATTGGTCCCAGGGGGGCGAGCCGCTTTATCGGCACATCGCCCGCCTGGCCGAGGGCTGGGCAAGCGGGCGAGAGATCGGCCTGGTGATCGGCGCTACCTACCCTGAGGCCATCGCCGATATACGCCAACAATCGCCTCATGCCTGGTTCCTGATCCCCGGGGTCGGCGCTCAAGGGGGAGAACTTCAGGCTGTGCTTCGCGCCGGATTGCGCCCCGACGGCATGGGCTTGATCATCAACGCCTCGCGCAGCGTCCTTTATGCTGCCGACCCCCGCGCCGCCGCGGCATCGCTCCGAGACGAGATCAATGCCACGCGAGCTCAAGTTCTTTCCACAGCATGTCAAACCATAGCCGATCTCCGTAGGATGAGGGCCGCTAAACTGGCTCGTCTGCTTTTCGAGGCAGGTTGCGTGCGCTTTGGGGATTTCGTGCTCCATTCGGGGGCCCATTCACCGATCTATATTGACCTGCGCCGCCTGGTTACCTATCCGCGTGTCCTGGCCGAGGTGGCGAACGCCTACGCGCGGCTGCTGGCCCCGTTAACGTATGATCGCATTGCTGCCATCCCCTATGCGGCGCTGCCTATCGGCACGGCGGTGGCCTTGCAAACAGGGCGGCCATTGATCTACCCCCGACGTGAGGTCAAAGCCTATGGCACCAAGCGCCCAATTGAGGGGGAATACCGCGCAGGCGAGCGCGTGGTCCTTTTGGACGACCTCATCACCACGGGTGGGAGTAAGTTAGAAGCTCTGGAGCCGCTCCTCGCCGAGGGGCTGCTCGTTGAGGACGTGGCGGTGCTCATTGATCGCGAACAGGGTGGCGCGCGGGATCTAGCCCAAAAGGGCCTGCGCCTCCATGCCGCACTGACTTTGCGGGAGCTGGTTGATATCTTGGCCGAGGGCGGACAGCTTGCCCCTGCTGACGCTCAGCGCGTGCGCGATTACCTGGCCCAGGAGAGCCCTCGTGTCTGAACCCGACACAACCGTTGAACTTTGCGGCCTAACCCTGCGCAATCCTCTCATCTTGGCCTCTGGAATCTGGGGCTGCTCGGCGGGAACGCTGGTCCGGCTGGCCCGTGAAGGAGCCGGCGCAGTAACCAGCAAATCCTGCAGCCTGAACCCCCGCCAGGGCCACCCCAATCCCACCGCCTTGGATTGGGGCGCGGGGCTGATTAACGCCATTGGCCTCGCCAATCCCGGCGCCACCGAGGAGTGCGCCATCCTCCGCGAAGCCAAAAAAGGATTAGCCCCGCTGGGCGTGCCCCTCATCGCTAGCGTTTACGGACACTCTCGCACTGACTTTTGCGAGGCGGTTCGCCTGGTAGCCGAGGCCGACCCCGATTTCATTGAGCTCAACATCTCCTGCCCTAACGTAGAGGCCGAGTTCGGCCGCCCTTTCGCCCTGGATCCGCGAGCTGCCTCCGCGCTGACAGCGGCCGTTCGCGCCATCTACCCCGGCCGGCTGCTGGTGAAGCTTTCCCCCAATACGCCCGATATCGTGGCCGTAGCCCGCGCCGTCGCCGATGCCGGCGCCGATGGCCTCACTGCAATCAACACAATGCCGGGGATGATCATCGACGTGCGCGCTCGCAGACCCGTCCTCGCCAACCTGGTGGGGGGTATATCGGGCGCTGCCTTGCGCCCGATCGCCGTCCGTTGCGTTTACGAGATCACCTCCGCCGTGGACATCCCTGTCATCGGCACCGGCGGCGTACTCAGCGGCGAGGACGCTATGCAGATGATCATGGCCGGGGCCACAGCCGTAGGAATCGGGTCAGCCTTATATTACTATGGAAGTGGGGCCTTTGCCCGCATTTTAGGAGAGCTCATTGCTCTAATGCGCGAAGAGGGCTACCCCAACCTCCGGGACCTGCGAGGATGTGCCCATGTCTAGCCCGGTGCCCGCCCAACTCCACCGCACCCTGCGGATAACCCGCGTCATCCCCGAAGGCCGAGCCGGTGTGACCCTGATCCTGGATGGCGCCTTGCCTGCTCAGCCAGGGCAGTTCGTTATGGCCTGGCTGCCAGGTGTTGAGGAGCGCCCCTTCACCCTTATGGACGACGACCCTGTCAGCCTGACCGTGGCTTCCGTGGGGCCATTCACCCGCGCCCTGTGCACCCTACACGTCGGGGATCGTCTCTGGCTTCGGGGGCCTTTCGGACACGGTTTTACCCTTCACGGAAGCCGTCATCTGCTTCTGGGCGGGGGCAGCGGCACGGCCTCCCTCGCCCTCCTGGCCAAGCGCGCGCGTGAGCTGAGCCACGAGGTCGTGGCTATACTGGGCGCGCGAACTGCCGAACTGTTGATGCTACCTTGGCGCTTTGAGGAACTGGGCTGTCGCGTCATCCTGGCCACCGACGATGGCTCTTTAGGCTATCACGGCACAGTGTTGGAGGCGGCCGAAACTTGGCTCACTCCCCTCTCTCAACAAGGGGGAGAGAGCCGAGGCGATGGAAAGCCTTGGCCCGACGGCATCTACGCCTGTGGCCCCGAGACAATGCTGCAGGCCCTGGCGCTCAAAGCAGAGACAGCCAACCTTCCCTGCTGGGTAAGCATGGAGCGGATCATGAAATGCGGCATCGGCCTTTGCGGGAGTTGTCACTGTGGCGACCGGCTCGTCTGCACCGACGGACCGGTGTTCTCTCCACAGGAGCTATTGCGAGCCCTAAAGGGCACAACTCCATGACGAGAGCTAGAGGCATCACGTCCTAGTCAGGCTCAGCCGCGCTAAATCCCTTCGTTGTTATGGTCTGCGGTGGAATGAAAAAGATAGGGCACAGCTTCCTCACGCCAAGCCGCACGAGTTCGTAAGATCTCGGGCGGCGTGCAAGGCCCATAAGCTAAGCCATCCAATAAGGCGATCAGCTCCTTCATCTTGCCTTGGATGAGATTACAAGCGACGGGGCGCTTATAACGCGCGGCAGCACCCGTCAGACTCTGATGGCAGGCATGTATCAGACGATCAATGAGCAACATCTTCTCGCGCGGAGTTCGCGCTTTAGGCAAGCCCTTAACAAACTCCATAAAGGCGGTAACAGCGCGGCCGGCCCACAATTGCTTGTGTCGGTAGCTTTTTCGGTACAGCCCCCATGTCGTCTGCCAATGCCCCAAAGGACAACGTAAAAGTTCTTGCTCATCACGTTGCCTACGCGGAATTTCTGCCCCACAGAGCGGACAGGCAACGAGTCCCTGCTCCGCCGCGTAGACGGCGAGGATACTCTGACAGCGAGCATAGAGACTATACGCTACATCGTCGATCAATTCCTCGTCAACCAGGCCTTGGGCATCGTTCTCATAGAGCCGGCGCACCTTCCACGGGGCCACACGCGGCGCCCAGCGAACGGCGGCAATGCC
>DAOTVR010000093.1:0-6281 GCA_034436315.1 Anaerolineae bacterium | reverse complement strand
TGCCCTCCTGGCGCAACGGCAGTTGAGCGTGCAGATCGTGGAGGCCGGTGGGGACTACCTCTGGAACGTGAAAGACAACCAACCCCGGCTCAAGGAGGAGATCGAGGCCGTCTTCGCCCCCGCTCCCGAGGCTCCCGGTGGGGGTGAGCCCCCGGCGCGGATCGATAGGGCCAGCACGGGGTATGAGAAGGGCCACGGGCGTCTGGAGAAGCGCACGCTATGGAGCAGCGGTATCCTCCAGGGCTATAGTGACTGGCCTTACCTGGCCCAGGTGTTCCAGCTGGAAACCGTTTCTCTGGACCTGGCCACCCGACAAAGGACGAGCACGATCCGTTATGGGGTGACCAGTTTGCCCGCCGAATGCGCTGACGCGGCGCGCCTGTTGGAGCTCGTCCGGGAGCATTGGGGTATTGAGAGCGGTTTACATTACCGCCGGGATGTGGATTTTGCGGAGGATCGGTGCCATACCCGCATGGGCCATGCGGCGCATCTGAATGCTACGCTGAACAACATTGCCCTCGCCTACCTGCACCGACAGAAGGCGCCCAGCCTGGCTGCGGCGCGGCGCCTCATGGGGTATCTCATCGAGGGGCTGATCGCCCGAATGTGTTTTACATAACTCGACTTTGCACGCGCCGTGCAATTGCGCTTGACAAAGATGACGATGTATGCTAAAATATAAATACGGTAGGGGGGTATCCTATATGGAGCAGGCCGATGCCTATCTTGAAGCAGGTTGATGCAGCTGCCATCCCCCACATATCTCCAAGGCTGTGCCGGGCTTGCAAGCACTGTCCGGCCCGAGAGGTTTGTGTTACCCACGCCTTGGTTGTGCTTGATGCCGACGAAGGCCCTTGGGTGGATGCCAGCCGTTGTTTCGGCTGTCGGAATTGCATCCTGGCCTGCCCCTACGGGGCGATCAGCCTGGATACAGATGTTTAGCGCAGTTGAAAGATCATTCTACAAAGGAGAGAAAATGAGCGACAAGGTCAAGCAAGTTACAGACGCCAACTTCCAGCAAGAGGTGCTTGAGTCCAAGGTCCCGGTGGTGATTGACTTCTGGGCACCCTGGTGTGGGCCGTGCAAGATGGTTGCACCGATCGTCGAGCAGCTTGCCGAAGAGTATGCGGGTAAGGTGGTTTTCGCCAAGATGAACACCGACGAAAACCCCGATACGCCGATCAAACTGGGCATCCGCGGGATACCCACGTTGATCCTCTATGTGAACGGCAAAGAGGCGGAGCGTATGGTAGGCTTTGCCCCCAAGCCCGTGCTCAAGAGCAAGATCGATGGGGCTTTGGCGAAAGCGATGCCGAAGTGAGGATGCGTTATGCCTATCTACGAGTATCACTGTAAAGACTGTGGTTTACATTTCGAAAAGTTCGTGCGCTCTATATCCGGCGCTGTCGTCGTGGTAGAGTGCCCCCAATGCCACAGCAAGAATTGTGAGAAGAGCATCTCCCTCTTCGGGATGGCCTCGACCGGGGGCGCTGAGGCCTCAGCCTCGTCCTGTGCACCATCGGGCTGAGGGATCAAACGGCGGAGCTAGTTAGCTCCTTGAGAGGCAAACTACCCTACGCCCTCTGAGCCTAGGGGTGGGGCATGGGTATGAGGAGAGCGGGCATGCTATCAGCAGAGATCCGTGATGAGCTCATCAAGCGCCTGCGCAGGATCGAGGGGCAGACGCAAGGGATCCAACGCATGTTGGCCGCTGGCCGCGATTGCCGTGAGGTGCTGAACCAGCTGGCCTCCGTCCAGGCTGCCACGCGCCGCGTGAGCGAAGAGCTGGTCAGATGTTACGCCCTGTCGCGCCTCAAGGAGGCTCAAACCGCACGCTCCGAGGGAGCGGTAGAGGAAGTGATTGGCCTTTTACTGCGCATACAGGGTTAAAAGGAGGTTGGGTGGAGTTATTTGGCCTTTCGCTGGATGATTTATTACCCTTCTTGATTATTTTGGCTTGGTTCGTGCTAAATAGGTGGATTTTGCCCCGATTAGGGGTGCGCACCTGAATGTCCGAGCCTTGTGCCGTGGGGGACTCACGGCAAAAACGACCAAACGGTGAGGGTGAGGAATAAAATTGGGCCTGGCTCAAGCAGAAAGGGATGCGTCCTGCGGACGCATCCCTTTCTGCTTTATTGCGCCCGCCTTGTCGTTTGCCTTCAATGCTTGATCATCATAGAATAATGCCAAAATCCAATTGCGCATGGTGAGCTCACCCCTGAGGAGGCAGCCGCATGAACTCATGGGCCAAAGATATCGCGCGCATCCTGATTCCCCATGAGGAGCTGCAGCGGCGCGTCGCCGAACTGGCGGCGCAAATCTCGGCCGACTATGCCGAACGCAACCCCCTGCTCGTCTGTGTACTCAAGGGGGGATTTATCTTTTTGGCCGATCTCACCCGAGCGTTGACGGTGCCCCATTGCGTAGACTTTATGGCCATCTCCAGTTACGGCAATGCCACACACTCCACCGGCGTGGTACGTATCCTCAAGGATTTAGATTGCGATATCGTGGGCCGCCACGTGCTCATCGTGGAAGATATCATCGATACCGGGCGCACCATCGCCTACCTTCTGGAGAACCTGCGCGTGCGCCAACCGGCCAGCCTGCGCGTCTGTACCCTGCTGAGCAAACCCGCGCGCCGGGAAATCGAGCTGCACATAGACTATGTCGGCTTTGAGATCCCCAACGAATTCGTCATCGGCTACGGGCTAGATTACGCCGAGAACTATCGCAATTTGCCTTTCATCGGCGTCCTCAAGCCCGAGGTGTACCAGCGAGGCATGCAACAGGCCAGTGGGGCCAAGGCGAGCCAGGGCTAAAGTCGTCATGCCTGAACCCCATCATCATCTGCCTGAAAAGGGAGGTAACCATGCTTAAATCCAAGCTAACCCATCCGCAGATCCTTGCCGCCCTGGGGCGCGCAGGACATGGTTCCCGTGTGCTTATCGCCGATGGCAACTATCCCTTCTCCACCGGCTCCAACCCCAATGCGGAGCACGTCTACCTTAACCTCACCCGAGGCTTTGCTCCTGTAGACGAGGTCTTGGCCGTGTTGGTGGAGGCAATACCCATTGAGGCCGCCTTCGTGATGATGCCCGAGAGCGGCGTCGAGCCTCCCATCTTTGACCGTTTCCGCGAGCTATTGCCCAAGGGGGTGGGCTTGCAGCCCTTGGGACGGATGGCCTTTTACGAGGCAGCCCGGGGCTGCGATGTAGCCTTGGTCATCGCCACCGGCGAGCAGCGCATTTATGCCAACATCCTGCTGACCATCGGCGTCGTCCCCCCGGACAAATGATAGCGAGGACCGTTCCACGGATTATGAGCTAGGCGGCGAGCCCTTCGGCGACGACGCGGCCCTGCACCTGCACCGTGTAGTTGGCTACGACGCCCCCCAGAGCATAGTATTTAAGCTCAAAGGGCAGAGAGTCACCGGGAGCGAGCATCCCCCGCGGCACCAGGTAGGGACTAAGCACGCCGACCACCTTGCCCTCGGGGCTATACAGCGTGCCCGCCACTTTGACCTGTGTGGCCGGGGCTAAGCCCCTGTTACTCAACAGGCCGATGATGCTGCAACGCAAATCGGCGCGATCGATCTCGCGAAAATGGACCTTTTCCACCACCAATCCCGGATGGGGTTGGGGATAGGAGAGGTCGTTGAAATCATGTACTTGCCCCGCCAGATGGATCACAAAACTATGCCAGCCCTCGGGCGGCGTGAGAAAACGCAAGTAAAAGGGGTTGCGTCCGCCAGGCGAGGTCCATTCTAGGCCAGTGATATCGCTCTGCTCGGCCAAGACGGCCCCACTGGGGCTGAGCAGGCGGATGCTCACCCGCACCCAACGCTGTGTTTCCTTACCGAGGTTAAAGACCTCGCCCCAGAAATGTAGCCGACCCCTATCGTCGGTGCTAAGTGTCAGCCCTCCAATAAGCAACTCGGCCATAAAAGGCCCTCCTTGCCTTTCACGGGCCACCAAGAAAACTCATCCCATTCAATTATAAGGCCTCATCTCCCATTCTAGCAAAGGTGCAAGGCCCTTCGGATTTTTTCAGGGTCATCACGGGCCCCTGCACTTGGCTCCCCTTTACCTCTACGGTATACTGCATATGACACCGTTTGAAAGGAGATCCCATGGCCCTTTACGACCTCCTGGTGAAGGGCGGCGTCTTCGTTGACCCCGC
The DNA here is from genome assembly GCA_034436315.1 of Anaerolineae bacterium. Lineage (GTDB taxonomy): Bacteria > Chloroflexota > Anaerolineae > UBA1429 > UBA1429 > DAOTVR01. The sequence continues at coordinate 2,099 of DAOTVR010000093.1, read as the reverse complement.
GCAAGGGATCCACGCCCCGCGCGATATCGCCTTTTCCCATGGCCTCGTTGCCGCGATCGGCGCGGATATCCCCATCGCTCAGGCAGCGAACGTCCTTCATGTGGAGGGCTTGTTCGTCACGCCGGGGATGATCGACCTGCATGTGCACGTCTTTGAGGGCGTCTCGCACCTGGGCATTCCCCCCGATCCCACATGCCTAGCCCACGGCGCGACCACGGTAGTAGATGCCGGCTCTGCAGGGGCCGATACCTTTGAGGGCTTTCGCAAGTACGTCATCGAAGTCAGCGCAACGCGCATCTACGCCCTATTGAACATCTCTTCACAGGGAATGCTCTCGCCAACTATCGGTGAGCTGGATGACCTCAAGTGGGCCGATGTCCCGCGGGCGCTACAGACCATCGAGCGGCATAGAGACCTCATCCTGGGCGTCAAGGTACGTCTGACGCGCAACTCCATCGTCGGCGAGGCGGCGGGGTTAACGCCGCTCTACCGCGCCCGCGAGGCCGCAGATGCGGCGGGGCTGCCGATCATGGTTCACCCCAACGACGCTTGGTGCGCCTCGCTGGACGACGTGTTGGCGGTGATGAGGGCTGGCGACATCCTGACGCATACCTATCACGGCCACCGCACCGGCATCCTAGACGATGATGGCAGGGTGCGGCGCTCGGCTTGGGAAGCGCAGGAACGAGGGGTGATCTTTGACGTGGGCCACGGTGCAGGGTCCTTTAGTTGGCACGTATGTGAGACGGCGTTGGCCCAGGGCTTTTCGCCGAATACCCTTTCCTCTGACCTGCACAAGGGGAGCGTACGCGGGCCATCCTATGACCTGCCGACAACGGTCAGCAAGTTCCTGCACCTGGGGCTTTCCCTGGACGATGCCCTGGCTAAAGTGACGGCCACGCCGGCGCAAGCTATCGGCATGGCCGGGCGAATCGGGACGCTCGCCGTGGGCGCATGGGGCGACGCGGTCGTGCTCGCCCTTGAGGAGGGCAACTTCGCCTTGGCAGATTGCCACGGTGTCGTGCGCCAGGCGCGGCGGCGCCTGGTGGTGCGCCAGGTGATCAAGGGCGGGCGCCTCTACGTCCCCGGCCCGGAAAGGCCGGCGCCCCATCTCCACACAGACATCGGCCATTGACAGGTGTAAGGAAAGGGCCTAAATTAGCCTGCATGCCGTGATCTCAGCTCGGAGGAGGCTATGCGTTTGCGCGATCGTTTATGGAACCCGAACCTCATCGTCTTCTTGAGTAGCGCCTGCATTATGGTCATTGAACTGGTGGCCAGCCGGCTGATCGCCCCTCGCTTAGGCGTCTCGCTCTACACCTGGACATCGGTCATCGGGGTGATCCTAGCGGGGATCTCCTTGGGCAACTACATCGGCGGGCGACTGGCCGACCGATTCGCCTCGCCGCCTTTCTTGGGACTGATCTTTGCCCTGGCAGCCCTATCCAGCCTAAGCATCCTTTGGCTGAACAACGCCATGCACGAGATCCAGCTTCCCGTGCACTGGCCACTCATGGTTTGGGTCTTGGGCTACATTGCCGCCGTGTACTTTCTCCCCTGTACTATCCTGGGCTGCGTCTCGCCCATCGTCGTCAAGCTGAGCTTGAAGGACCTGAACCGCTCGGGCACCACGGTGGGCAAGATCTATGCCTGGTCCTCGGTGGGCAGCATCGTGGGCACTTTCGCCACGGGTTTCTTCCTCATCTCCTGGTTCGGCACCAAGACCATCGTGCTCCTGGTGGCGGGCCTGCAGGCGCTGCTTGCGCTCTGGTTCCTCACCGACACGCGCTGGTGGAAGGCCGCGCTGAGCGCGATCATCTTGCTCACCGCCCTGGGCGGAGCCTATTGGTTCCTCAAGACGGGGGGTTTTCTGTGCAAAGAATGTTTGCGTGAGACGAATTACTATTGCATCAACGTCTACGATAAAGAGGCAGCGGGCAGGAAGGTGCGTGAGCTGGTGCTGGATCGGCTGGTACACAGCTACTCGGATATTGAGGATCCCACCAACTTGGTCTACGGTTACGAGCGCATCTACGCTCAAGTGATCCGGCCTCTGACCGCGCGCAAGCCGAATTTGGATGCCTTCTTCATCGGCGGCG
>DAOTVR010000092.1:0-12155 GCA_034436315.1 Anaerolineae bacterium | reverse complement strand
CGCGGGAGGCTGGTGATCGTGGACCGTGAGGCTCTGCAGCGCGAGGCCGGCTTCTGAACTTGTAAGGGGGAGCGATGAACATCTACGAATTGGATACACCAGCTCTGGTGATTAACCTGGATGTGTTGGAGCGCAACCTGCGTAACATGGCTCAACACTGCGCCGAGCTAGGCATTGCTCTGAGGGCTCACACCAAGAGCCACAAGACCCCCGAGATCGCCAAAATGCAACTGGCCTCGGGCGCGCAGGGCATCGTCTGCCAGAAGCTGGGCGATGCTGAGGTGATGGCCCGCGCAGGCATTGACGATATCCTGATCACGTACAACATCGTGGGCAAGCCCAAGCTCAGGCGATTGACCGAGCTGGCCCGATGGGCCAAGATGCGCGTGACGGTGGATTCGTTGGAGGTGGCCGAGGGCATCTCCGCACAGGCCAAAGAGGATAGGGTCAATATAGAGGTATTGGTGGAGCTGGATACAGGAGGCCAGCGGACGGGCGTGCAATCGCCACAAGCAGCCCTGGAATTAGGCCGGCGGATCATGGACCTACCGGGGCTGACGCTCATGGGCCTCATGACCTATCCCAGCCATCTGCGGGCTAAGCCGTTCATCCAGGAGACGGTGACCCTGTTCCAGAATGCCGGCTTGCCCTGCCCGGTCATTAGCGGCGGAGGTACGGGGAACGAGGCCATCTCCAAGGAGATCGGCTGCACCGAGACCCGCAGTGGCTCGTATGTCTACGAGGGCATGACGCGGGTGAGGGATCACCGCGATCTGAGCCCAGAACGGTGTCCGGTGCGGGTTATCGTAACGGTGGTCAGCGTCCCGACGCCGAATCGCATCATCGTGGATGGAGGGATGAAGACCTTTGTTGCCTTCCCACCGAATCCCTATGGGATGATCATTGAGTACCCCGAGGCCAGGATGTACGCCATGTCGGTGGAGCACGGACACATCGACGTGAGCCAATGTAGCCATCGCTTTCGCGTAGGCGAGAAGCTATCGGTGATCCCCAATCACGCCGAGTCGGTCACCAATATGCATGAGGTCATGTTCGCCATGCGGAATAACGAGGTAGAGGAAGTCTGGCAAATCCGTGGGAGGGGCAAAGTACAATAAGGAGAACAGCGATATGGGGAAGGACAAAATCAAGCTCGGCGTGGTAGGTTGTGGAGATATCGCCTTTCGCAGCTATTTGCCGGCTATCCGGAAGCTGGCCGACCGGGCCGAACTTGTAGCCACTTGCGACGTGAACCTGGCGCGGGCCGAGCGGGCCAAAGCGGAATATGGGGCGCAAAGGGCCTTCGCTGACACCGGAGACATGCTGGCCAAAGCGGATCTGGACGGGGTGCTCGTGCTGACCCCCATGATCCCCCACGGGCCCTTGGCTATTGCCGCTTTGGAGGCCGGAAAGCACGTCTACGTAGAGAAGGTGATGGCCGTGAACCTGGCAGAGGCCGATCGCATGGTAGAGCTGGCCGAAGCCAAGCAGCTCATCCTGGCCTGTGCCCCCTCGACGATCCTCCTCTCGGCTTATCAAGAACTCAAAAGGCTGGTTAAGGCCGAAGAGGTCGGGCATATCTCCCTGATCAGCGCCCTGGGCGCTCACTTCGGCCCGGCGCGCTGGGAGGGCTACACCTCGGATCCCACCTGGTTTTACCAGCCGGGAGCGGGGCCGCTCTTTGACTTGGCCGTTTATCCTGTACAAATCCTAACCCACCTGTTCGGCCCGGTTAAGCGTGTCTCGGCCTTTGCGGGATTGGCCGTCCCCGAATTGGTGATGACCGCCCAAAGCGTCCGCGGCAAAACGGTCAAAGTGCAGACCGATGACACGGCGACCATGATCCTTGATTTCGGCAACACGACCTTGGCCTCGGTGAACGTGAGCTACAATGTGTTGTCTTCGCGCTTCCCGGCAATGCAGTTCTGGGGCTCGCGTGGCGCGCTCACCGCGCCGCAGTTCCTAGGCGATGAGCTCGGGATCTGGCATCAAGGCGACAAGGAGTGGACGATCAACCATTTGCCGCCCACACTATATGATACACTGGGCGTAGCCGCAGGGTTGCCTCACTGGCTGGATTGCATTTGCGAGGGCAAGCAGCCGATCAATAACGCTCGCCATGGGCGTCACGTGCTGGAGGTTTTGCTTTCTGCCCAAGCCTCCGCGCGCAGTGGCCGGGCAGTAGAGCCGAAGACGAGCTTTTAGCGATGGAACGAGGAGGCGCTGATGAAACTCTCTTGCGTTACTGCCAGCTACGTGATGGACCTTTTGGGTTATCCCGGCCACTTCGACTGGAGCGCAGCAAGCGAGGCGATCCTTCGCGCACCCATCCTGGAGACGATTGACGACCTCCTCCGGCGGCTGGCTCCGGCCAAATTGGATGGTGTGGAATTCTGGTATCCTCACGTCTGGCCGAGCAAGGTTACCCCAAGCTTAGCCAGCGCCATCCGGCGACGGCTGAGAGAGCGGGGTATGGCCTGTTCGGCCTGCGCGGGCGCGGTTAGCAACCCTCTGGAGGATCCTGACGGGTGCGAAGAGCTTTTCCAAGTTGCCCGTTTACTCAAGGCTGAGCGTATCGCCGGGCATGTGAGCAAGGGAGGCCTTGCTGAACTGACCAGGTTATGTGCGGACTACGGCATTAGCCTGGCTTACGAGAACGGCGGCGAGCGCAGCGCCGCCGAGATCCTTGCGGCCATTGCGGGCGGCAATGAGTGGATCAAAGTGAATCTTGACACTGGCAACCTGGCCGCACAAGGCGGGGATCCGGTGCAAGCCATCCGCGAGCTGGGGCCACTGATCCAATACATTCACTTTAAGGATGTGCCTGCCGTGGGCGCTCATGAATGTGTGGCCCTGGGCGAGGGGATCGTGGACGTACGCGGGGTGATCCGCGAGCTCAAGAGGATCGGCTATGGTGGCTGGTTGAGCATTGAGATTGAGACCTGCAGCCACGACCCAACGACGGAGATCATCGCTAGCGCCGAGACCCTGCGCAAACTCTGGTCGGAAAGCACATGACCACTTACGTCATGGGAGTAGATGGCGGGACTACCAAGACCATCGCGCTGGTAGCCGATGACCGGGGCCATATCCTCGGAGCAGGCCGGGGAGGAGGGAGCAACTGGGTCGGCGAGGATGTGGAGATCCCTATGGCCGTAGTTGTGGAGACGGCCCAAAAGGCCCTCCAACAAGCCGGGTTGACAGGTCAGGACATAGAGATGGCTGTCTTCGGCCTGGCCGGCGCCGACTGGCCTGAGGATCACACGCGTCGACAAAAGGTGCTTGAACGCAGCGGCATCGCGCGGCGGCTCTTGGTCAAAAACGACGCCTTTGTAGGTCTCAGGGCCGGCACTCGCAAGCCCTATGGGGTGGTGATCGTCGCCGGGACGGGAACCAATACGGCGATCATCACGCCCGATGGACAGGAATGGGCCTATGGCTACTATGCCCTCTACGGAGGGGCAAGGGATATCGCCCGTGAGGGGATCTTGGCCGTGTTTCGAGAGGAAGATGGGCGCGGGCCCCATACCTCCTTGACGGAGGCCATCCTTGGTAAGCTGGGCTATGCGACGCCCGAGGCTCTCCTGAAAGCGATGATCGCCGGGCGAGTAGAGGAAGATGCGATCCTCGCCTGTTGTCCCCTGGTCTTTGCTGCCGCCGAGTCCGGCGATGAGGTAGCGATCGCGATCATCGTCAATCATGGGCTTGCCCTGGCGGAATACGCTACGGCGCTCATTCGCCGCTACGGGCTAAGAGACCGGGAATTCGACGTGGTGCTCTCTGGCAGCGTGTTCAAAGGACAGGGGCCTTTGCTGTGCGATACCATCACCTGGGCTGTTCACCGGGTAGCCCCTCGCGCTCATGTCGTCCGCGCCCGGTTCGAGCCGGCGGTAGGGGGCGTGCTGTTAGCCTATGATGCCCTGGGGCTTGAAGTGAGCGAGGCCATGTACGCTACGTTGGCACGAACGATGCCGCCGGACGACTTTTTCAGTACTGCACAGGGAGGCCAACTGAGCCTGCAACCTCGGAGGCTATAGGGCGATGAAACTGGCGATCATCGGGGGCGGCAGCTCCTATACGCCCGAACTCATCCAGGGCCTCATCCAACAGCACGAGGCCTTGCCGGTCAGCGAAGTATGTCTGATGGACATCCATGAAGCTCGTCTGAACATCCTTGCCGGCTTGAGCCGGCGCATGTTTGCCAAGGCAGGGCTAACGGTCAGGGTGACGGCGACAACGAACCGTCGTCGGGCATTAGAGGGCGCTCAGTTTGTTAACAGCCTGATCCGCGTGGGCGGCATGGAGGCGCGCATCAACGACGAGAGGATACCCCTGAAATACGGCATCATCGGCCAAGAGACCACCGGCCCTGGCGGGATGATGAAGGCCCTGCGCACGATCCCGGTGATGCTCGACCTGGCCAAGGAGATGAGTGAGATATGCCCAGAGGCCTGGCTGATCAATTACACCAATCCCAGTGGCATCATCGCCGAGGCCTTGGGTAAGTATAGCAAGGTGCGCTACGTAAGCCTCTGCTCGGGGCCGAAGGAATGGATCGCCCAGGTGCTACAGCTCATGGGAGTGGATCCGCAGAGGGCTAACGTAGACTGGATGGGACTTAACCACCTCGGTTTCATCACTCGCGTGTGGGTTGACGGGCAAGAGGCCACTGCCCAAGCGATAGAGGCCGTAGCCGATGCTTGGGCCGTGCATGGCGAGTTGCTACGCACTCTAGGCGTTATCCCTGCCTCTTACCTACGCTACTACTATCATCATGATACAGTAGTTGCCGAGGCCCGAAAGCCAGGATATCGCACCCGCGGCGAGCAAGTCCAAGAGATTGAGGCCGAGCTACTGCGTTTGTACGCCGACCCGGCGCTGGCAGAAAAGCCCGAATTGCTCAAGAAGAGGGGCGGCAAAGGCTACGCCGAGGTGGCTTTGGCAGCGATGACGGCGATCTACCACAATAAAGGTGAGCGACAGATCATTCAGGTACTCAACCAAGGGGCCATAGATGATCTGCCGGCCGATGCGTCCGTGGAGGTCCCCTGTTTGGTAGATCGTATGGGGCCACGGCCCTTGCGTATGGGAGCCATACCCTTGCCCATCCGCGGCCTGATTCAAGCCGTCAAAGCCTATGAGAGCTTGACCGTACAGGCGGCCCTGGAAGGCTCCAAACGGTTGGCTATGCAAGCGTTGCTGGCCCACCCTCTGGTGCGCTCTTGGGAGATCGCCAAGCCCCTTCTGGAGGAGCTTCTGGCGGCCAACCGCACCTGGATTCCCTGGGCTGCCTAGCTGCCGTTCGCCGATATGTAAAGAGCACTTGGAGGGAAAATGCTTGAGGTTATTCAAAGCGACGCGAGCGCCGCGCCCATTGGGCCTTACTCGCAAGCGATCAAGGCCGGAGGATTCGTCTTCGTGGCCGGAGAGAAAGGGCTGGACGCTAAGACAGGCAAAATCGTGCCCGGCGGTATCGTCGCTGAGACGCGACAGACCCTTGAGAATATCAAAGGTATCCTTGAAGCGGCCGGCTCTTCATTAGACAAAGTGGTGGCCACCTTCGTCTTCATGACCGATCTGGCGGATTTCCAGGCGATGAACGAGGTCTACGCGCAATATTTCCGCGTGAACCCGCCAGGACGGACCACCGTGGAGGTCAAAGCGCTGCCAGCGGGCGCGCATATTGAGATCACCGCCTTCGCCCTGGCGTAAGGCGGGCAGCTCTAGCAGGGCACATCTCTCAAGGCTACTTAACGGGCTAACTGCTTGCGAATGTAGTAGGTCCCGCGCTTATCACCCACCCTGAGAAGGATGCCCCGCTCCACGAGATCTTTGAGGTCTAGGCGCAGCGTCTCCGGGGTTACTTCAGGGCAAAGCTGCTGGTACTGGCTATTAGTAATGCGCTCGTGCTGGGCCAGAAATTGGAGGGCCCGCATCTGGCGGGGATTAAGATCTTCCCCGAACTCCAGAGCGGCCGTATCCACAGCATTAAATAAAGTGACGGTAAAGTTTCTGCCCGTATCCTTGAGCTGCGGTGGGGGATGGTGGTCGCGGCTCATGGAGTCATAGATGATGTCCATTCCCTGCCCTAGCTCCTCAATATAGCCCCAGTAATAGAGGCCACGCACCAGGCGAGGATTGCGCGAATAGTGTTCATCAAGGATGTTCTCTAAAGTGATATGCCCTGGGAGACCTCCGGGGGACATGATCTCCATGCGATCATCAAAGAGGCGAATCTCTACCCGCTGCCCTTGAATGGAATAATCCCGATGACAGATAGCGTTGACGAGTGCCTCACGGACAGCCTCAGGAGGATAGTCATAGGTCTCCTGCCGCTGCAGACCCTCCACACGAGGCTGATGATGGATCTCCTCAAAGAGCACCTCCCACGTGCGCTCGATCATGCGCGCTGCCGGCCCAACGATCTCCACCCTTCGGGCATAGCGCTGGGCAGAGCGAGCCGCTTCGCGGACGCTCGTACCCTCAAAACGCACGACCAGCACGCCGGCCTGAGGAAGAAATTGCTGGGGGCGTTTGCCGAATAAAAGCATCCCGGCCACGGTAGGCAGGCCCGAAGGATCAATGGCCCCGGCATCGCGCAACAACTCGGTGCGAGTAAAGGGTTCACCTGTGGGGCCGCGCTTGATGCGGTTGCGCTGGTATTCCTCAATAACTGCCTCATCAAAGTCCGCGGCGGTGGCCCCAACGATGACCTGATCCTCAAAACTAGAAAGGGGCGCAGCACGCCCCCCTCTAAGAGCCTGTTCCGGGCTGAGGCGCACGTTCAACTTGCCGGAGCGGACGAAGGTGCCTCGGCCCTCCACCATCAACTGGTAAGGCGTGGGACGAATCACGATGGCCGCCACCTGGCCATCCGGCGTCTCCTCGGCGTGATACTCGGGCTGATCGCCGGCCATAAAGGGGGGCGTGCACAATTGTAAGGCCCGTCTAAACACCGGCTCTAGGTTTTCGGCGACGCCTGGGTAAACGCGCCCTTGCTCGTCCATGCCGACCACGATGGTTCCGCCGAGGGCGTTGGCGAAGGAGACGATCAGCTCGGCCAGTCGGCCAGCGTCAAGCTCGGGGAGGAACTCTAACATAGCCCCCCGGCCCCGTGCAAGCAGCGTCTTGATGCGCATGGCTCACCACTCCGTGAAACCGAAAAAGGGCAAAGCCCTAAGCCAAATCCGTCAGCGAATGGCCTAAAGGATAATGGCAAAGGGATAGGTAATCACCCAGGTCTTGTTCTCGCGCCGTACTTCAACTAGTAAACGGCTGTAACCCGGCGTACTTCCCAATTTGGAATGCAATTTGACCAGATAGTAACGCGAGCCCTGAGCCTGAAAAAGCTTCTTGACCTCTATACTGGCAAAGGGCAACTTGTGTCCACCCGTCAAAGCCTTAAGTTGATCGTAGAACTCCCCCTCTGTGATTCGACGCCCATAGATATCGGTGAGGTCTGCCTTGGCAGTCAAACGATAGACCTCTTCATAGTCTCCGGTGGCCAGGGCATTAAAGTAGCGCTCAATGGCCTTGGTGGCAGTGAAACCGATGCGCTCTTGGTAAAAGTCGTACAGTTGATAGGCCACGATGCCCACGAGGCCAATGATCACCAAGATGCCCAGTAGGCGCGCGGCAAGAGAGAAGCGTCTCCATTTCTTGAGCATGGGCTAAAATCTCTCCTTGGATTAAGCTGAATGGGAACCAGGGCGTTAGCTTGTCTTTTGAGAAGCCTTACCCCCACCGGGACGATCGCGTCGGGGCGGCTTGGTCGTTGTAGGACGGCGAGTGCGCCCGGGCTGGCCTGTCGTCGTGGGTGGGGATTCCACCGCCTCAGAGGCCTTTTCACCCCTCGCCGCGCGACGCTTGGCCGCCGGTTTCTCGGCAGGAGGCGATCGCCTCGTTACCGACGATCCAGACGTTTTCTTCTGCGTCTCCTCAGGCTCTTTCGCCTCCGATTTACTGGGGCGCTTGGGCACTGGCTGGGCGACCAAAGCCTTCTCCGTCGGTGGGGCACTGCTTGCTGCGGACGTCCGGGGCGCTCCGGAGCGGCCGGTGGCCTTCGCCGTGGCCGAGCTCCCTTTAACCTTCTCCGTAGCGACGGGTTTCGGCTCCTGGGCACCCTCCCGATCCACAGTAGGCTGGCCTCGCCTCCGAGCAGGGGCGGTGACAGCGGGCAGAAGGCCTTCCTCCAGCCTTAAGAGCGAGATCACCGAGTCGCCATCCAAAGGCAACATAGCTCCTCGCCGGGTCTTGGTCACCAGGCGGCCCCAACTGGCGCGCTCAAGCGCCGGCACATCCGAGACCCTGGCCCACAGAGCAGTGCCTTTGGCCGTGGTGAAAAGGAGATGCTCGTCGGGCAAAGCGACTTGAGCGGCCACAATGGGCCCAGCAAGCTCGCTTTTATCCGCATCTACGGTGAGTACGCCCGATCCTCCGCGGCCCTGTAAACTGTACTCTTGTATGGGCGTCCGCTTGGCAAAGCCATGAGCGGTAACCAAAACGACCTCGCCCCTTTCACGCACGATATCCAGCGCAGCCAGGGCATCGCCGTCGCCCAGGGTCATCCCCCGCACACCGCTTCCCGCACGTCCTTGAGGGCGGATGGTCTCCTCTTGAAAACGGATCGCCTTGCCTCGCTCGCTTACAGCGAGCAGCTCGTCGTTGCCCTTCGTCAATAACACCCAACCTAGAGCATCCCCATTGGCCAGGCCGATCACCTGCGCACCGGTGGTGCCCAACGAGGACACGTCACTGAGCGCCAAGCGCTTCACCTTGCCTTGGCGGGTGCCCAGAGTCAAGAAACGCTCAGAGTCGGCTTGGTCTAGGCGCATAGCAGCAACCACCCGTTCCTCCGCATCCAAAGGCAACAACTGACGTAGCGGCAAACCAGCGGGCTGTTGCACCCCATCAGGGATCCGGTGAGCGAGGGTCGGAAGCACCCGCCCCTTATCGGTAAAGAAAAGGATAGTCTCGCGAGAGCGAGCTTTGAAGAGAGCTTGAGGGGCCTCATCGCCAAGGGCAGAAAGGCCCGCAGGCTTGAGACTTTGGTGCATCCGCTCATGAAAGACGGCGATGGGAAGGCGACGCACCGAACCATTGTGGGCCAGCCATATCGCCACTTCCTCATCGGGGATCAAATCCTCGGGGCGGAACTCGCCCAGTTCGGCAACCTCGCTGATCCGTGTGCGCCGGGCGTCTCCATAGAGGCGCTTGAGCTCCAAGACTTCCCCTTTGATGAGCTGAAGGATCTTGGCCTTATCGGCCAGGAGGCCCAGCAAGTACTCCATAGTCTTGCGGACCTCGGCGTACTCCTCCTCGATCTTGTGCCGCTCTAGGGCGGCCAGCCGCCGCAACTGCATATCCAGGATGGCACGAGCCTGGATCTCGGTAAGCTTGAACTTGACGCGCAGGTTCTCCAGGGCGGTCTCCGCTGTGCGCGAGCGGCGGATCGTCTGGATCACCGCGTCCAAATTATCTAGGGCTAATAACAAGCCTTCCAAGATGTGGGCACGGGCGCGGGCCTTTTCCAGCTCGTAGCGCGAACGACGGGTGAGCACCTCCTGACGGTGTTCAACGTAGTGCATGAGGATGCGCTTGAGCGAAAGCACGCGAGGCTCACCATCCACCAGGGCGAGCATGTTGATTCCAAAGGTACTCTGCATCTGGGTTTGCCGAAGCAGCTGATTCAAGATCGGAGAGGCCTCTACGCCGCGTTTAAGCTCCACGACAACGCGCATCCCGGTGAGATCGGACTCATCGCGCAAATCGGCGATGCCCTCCAGGCGGCCGTTGCGCACGAGCTCGGCGATGCGCTCCACCAGGCTGGCCTTGTTCACCTGGAAGGGCAACTCGGTGATGACGATGGCACTGTGGCCGGCGCGAAGCTCCTCAATGTGCGCCTGCGCACGCACTACAAGACGTCCCTTACCCGTGGCATAGGCCTGGCGGATCTCCTCGCGGCCGACGATCGTGCCCCCTGTGGGAAAGTCGGGCCCTTGGATGAACTGCATCAGGTCATCCAGAGGGATATCCTCGGCCTCGTCGTAGTGATCAATAAGATAGGCGATGGCGTCGGCGACCTCGGAGAGGTTATGAGGGGGGATATTGGTAGCCATGCCGACGGCGATGCCGCTGGCCCCATTGATGAGCAGGTTGGGCACCTTGGCCGGAAGAACACGAGGTTCCTTCTCTGAACCGTCAAAGTTATCAACGAAATCAACGGTATCCTTATCCAGGTCAATGAGGAGCTCCTCACCCAAAGCAGAGAGGCGAGCCTCGGTGTAGCGCATCGCAGCAGGCGAATCACCGTCCACTGAGCCAAAGTTCCCTTGGCCATCGATCAAAACGTAGCGCATGGAGAAATCCTGCGCCAAATGCACGAGAGCCTCGTAGACGGGCGTATCGCTGTGAGGGTGATACTTTCCCAGAACCTCGCCGACGATACGCGCACATTTGCGCGGTGGCTGGTCGTGGCGCAGGCCCATATCGCCCATAGCATAGAGGATGCGCCGCTGGACAGGCTTGAGCCCATCGCGGACATCGGGCAAAGCGCGCGCTGTGATCACGCTCATGGCGTAGCTCAAATAGGCGCTGCGCATCTTTTGTTCGATGTCTATGCGCTCGATGGCCTCAGCCTCCATGCAACCTCCGACACGACCCGGGAAGACGTGAATTTTGAAACCTATTATACCCGCCGTAAGGTACCCTGGCAATTTGAGAAGCGGCGACAGCTTGACAAACCTTGCCTTGCCAGATTAAGATTTCCCAGAAGTCCTTTGTGCGATCACGAGGTGCATCCTTGCTGACCTCAAGAGAGCGTGTCCGTCTGATCCTCAACCATCAGGAGGCCGATCGGCCGGCCATTGATCTCGGCTCCACCGAGGTGACCGGCACCTCCGCTTGGACCTATCGCGCCCTGAAGCGCGCGCTCGGCTTGCCCGAGGGCCGAGTGAGAGTCTATAACCTCATTGAGATGCTGGCCGAAGTAGAGGCCCCCGTACTGGATGCCTTGGGCGTTGATTTCGTCATGTTGCCGCCAACGCCCCTTCGTTTCGGGCTACGGTACGGGGCCTGGAAGCCCTTCACTTTCTGGGATGGGCAAACCTTTGAGGTGCCGGCGGATTTCTGCCCGGTTGAGAGAGAGGATGGCGCTCTACTGACCTCCTGGGAGCCCGGCGGCCCCTTGGAATGGTGCATGCCCAGAGGTGGTCGCTTCTTCGATAAGATCCCAGCAGAGCATTGGGATCCCCTTGACATAGATCCGCCACCACCTTCGGGATGGCGCTTCGTGGAGAGCATACCCGAAGAGACGCTCCGCGCTCAGGAGGATATGGCCCGTGCCTTGTACGAGAGCTGCGAGCGGGCACTGGTGGCCATGCCCCAGGTCTACACGCCCGACGGATACGGTGGGTTCATTTGGTTTGCCGTACAGATGCGCCGGGATCCCGAGTGGTGCCGGGATTACCTGATGCGTGCGGCCGAGGCCTCTGCGCGTTGCTTTGAGCAGTATCTCCAAGCAGTAGGCCCTTACATTGATGTGCTCATCATCAACCTGGCCGACTATGGCATGCAAGAGAGCGAATGGTTTGATCCCGAGCTGTTCGGCGAGTTTTTCGTCCCGGCCTGGCGGCTTTGTACAGACGTGATCCATCGCTTCCCGCACGTCAAGACCTTTGACCATTGCTGTGGCTCCATCGCTCGCCTCATCCCTTACTTGATCCAAGCGGGGGTAGATTGCTTGAACCCTGTGCAGTGGAGCGCCAGGAACATGGATTTGCGCGAGCTGAAGGCGCGCTATGGCCGCCAGCTCGTTTTCTGGGGCGGGGCCGTCAATACCCAACATACGCTGCCCTTCGGCACGCCGGACGACGTCAGACGCGAGGTCCAAGAGGTCTTGAAGATCATGTGCCCGGGCGGGGGATATGTGGTCAACCCCATCCATAACATCTTGCCCGAGGTGCCTGTAGAGAATATCATCGCCCTCTATGAGACGGCCAAGTCCTACCGTTACCACTGAAAATGTGAACGGCCCGCCACCGAGGTCCTTCGCGCGGCTGGGAGTCGGGGCGACGGCATGTTAGGCAACTTCCAAACGCGCGTTCATTGCTAAACAGCAAGCGTGATCGTTTGATCACCGTTATCACTGACCAGGA
>DAOTVR010000091.1:0-4640 GCA_034436315.1 Anaerolineae bacterium | reverse complement strand
TGGCTTGCTACGATGGCGCCTGCCGCTCGGTGGAGGGCAACAAATGGGCTGAGAAGCGAGTCAGCGCGGCGCGAGCGCTCCTTGAGGAAGCGGGGATCGCAGGCTGGCGGCTAGCCTTTCATCACATTGCCCCCAGCATGCCGTTGGACCTTTTGCGCTGGATCGAGGAGTTCCGAGAGCCCGCGGTCGCTCAAGAGCAACCTGAGAGCAGCGACAGAGAGGCGAAAGCATGATTGTAGCCAAACGTAAACCACTGGCCGAGATCGCGGCCAATCTACAAAAGGTGAACAAACTATTAATCGTCGGCTGTAACACCTGCGTGGCGGTCTGTTTGGCCGGCGGCGAAAAGGAGGTCGCCGTTTTGGCCTCGGCGTTGCGCCTGGCCTTGCGCCAGACCAATCCGACCATCCAGATCACCCAACGGTGCGTGGAGCGCCAATGCGAAGAAGAATTCAACGAAGTCCTCACCGAAGACGTTGCTGCTTGTGACGTAGTGCTCTCCATGGCCTGTGGCGTGGGTGTGCAGACGATGGCCGAGCAATTCCCCGACAAGATCGTCTATCCCGCCCTCAACACCAGTTTCATGGGCCGCCCCTTGGAGCGTGGTGTGTGGTCGGAGCGTTGCGCAGGCTGTGGCAACTGTGTGCTGGACAAATTCGGCGGCGTTTGCCCCATCGCGCGCTGCTCCAAGAACTTGCTCAACGGCCCGTGTGGTGGCTCGGCCAACGGCAAATGCGAGGTGGATCCGGAGAACATAGACTGTGCCTGGCAATTGATCTACGACCGGCTCAAGCGCATCGGCCAGTTAGATCGCCTGTTGGAGATCGAGCCGCCAAAAGATTGGTCCACCTCACGTCACGGTGGCCCGCGCAAGATCGTCCGGGAGGATATGGTGCTATGAAATCCGGTAGTAAACTTGAGCGCATCCTGGCCTCCGGACATTTCGCCGTCACCGCAGAGTTAGGCCCTCCCAAAGGGCCTAACCTTGAGGTTGTGGAAAGGAAGATGCAACTTCTCACCGGCGTCTGTGACGCCATCAACGTCACCGATAATCAGACGGCCATCGTGCGTTTGAGCAGCGTCGCTACCTGTGCCATCCTGGCCCAACGGGGGCTGGAGCCGGTGATGCAGATGACTTGCCGCGACCGCAATCGGCTGGCCATTCAGGCAGATGTCTTTGGTGCTGTGGCTCTAGGGGTGCGCAATCTGCTTTGTCTTACAGGTGACCATCAATGCTTCGGCAATCACCCCACGGCCAAGAACGTCTATGACTTGGACTCTATTCAACTGATCCGCATGATCGCCCGCATGCGCGACGAGGGCCGTACAGAGGGTGGCGAGGAGGTAGATGGCGCGGTGCCCCTTTTCATCGGCGGGGCAGCCAACCCCTTTGGCGATCCTTTTGAGATGCGCGTCATCCGCCTGGCCAAAAAGGTGGCCGCGGGGGTGGATTTTATCCAAACCCAATGCATCTTTGATATGGCCCGCTTCAAGGAATGGATGAAACGCGTGGTGGATCAGGGCCTTCACGAGAAAGTTTACATCCTGGCGGGGATCATGCCCCTCAAATCGGCCGGCGCAGCGCGATATATCAACTCTAACGTGGCCGGCATCTATGTGCCCGAGCCTTTGGTCAAACGCATGGCCGCCGCCGGCAGGGGCAAGGCGGCTCAGGCCGAGGGGATGAAGCTGGCCGCCGAGACGATCCAGGAGGTCAGGGAGATAGAGGGAGTGCGCGGCGTGCACATTATGGCCGTAGAGTGGGAAGAGGCCATCCGTCCCATCGTGGAGATGGCCGGTTTGTTGCCCAGACCGGTAGTAGAGTAGTCAGCAATTAGCTATCAGCAGTCAGCCGATAGCTGACGGCTGACTGCTGATAGCTTGCAGAGAAAGGGTAGCTCATGGCGGACGAGACAAAGAAGGCTTACGATCCCAACTTCAAGTACGATGTGGCCGCCCAACCCGGCGGTGAGCAGATCAAGGTTTGCTACTCTTGTGGCACCTGCACAGCGGGCTGTCCGGTCACGGAGGTAGACCCGCGCTATAGCCCGCGCAAGATCATCCGCCAGGTGCTCCTGGGGCAGCGCGAGGCGGTGCTCTCTAACGAGCTTCTCTGGTATTGTGAGACGTGCTACGCTTGCTCTGCTTACTGCCCACAAAACGTCAAATTCGGCGACGTGATGCGCGCCATCCGCGAGATGGCCGTCGCGGAGGGCTATTGGACGCCCCAGTTCTTGCAGCGGGTGCGCAACGTAGACAAACTAGCTCATGACATCCGTTTGGACCTGATTAGAGCGGCACTGGCTACAAAGGATCAAACAGAGCCCGCGTCTATTGAGCCTGCGGCCGCAATCGTCAGCAAAAAGATCACCGAGGTCCTCGTCTAAAATGTTTCCTAGTGTTCGCCTTTGGCTTATAACTGCAAGCCGATCGCTTATTGCTAAGGGAAGCTGATATGGATTCTCAAGCCGAGAAAAAGACCGTTGGTTCTGTGCTTGTAGTGGGCGGGGGCATTGCCGGCATTCAGGCCTCACTGGACCTGGCCGATTCCGGCTTCAAGGTATACTTGGTGGAGAGCTCGCCCTCCATCGGCGGCACTATGGCCCAATTGGACAAGACCTTTCCCACCAACGATTGTTCCATGTGCATCCTCTCGCCCAAGGTGGTAGAGTGCGCCCGGCACCTGAACATCAACCTTATGACCTGGTCGGAGCTGGAAGAGGTTAAAGGGGAGGCGGGCAATTTTCACGTGCGCATCCGCCACAAACCGCGCTTCGTGAACGAGCAAAAGTGTACCGGCTGCGCCGAATGCACCCGCGTTTGTCCCATTGAGGTACCCAATGCTTTTGACGAGAACATGAGCTTGCGGAAGGCGATCTATCGCCCCTTCCCCCAGGCGGTACCCAACATCTTTGCCATTGACAAGCGCGGCACCTCGCCTTGTAAGGCAGCCTGCCCTGCGGGCACGAGCGCTCAAGGCTATGTGGCCCTTATCGCTCAGGGGCGCTACGCCGAAGCTTTAGAGCTGAGTCGCAAGGCAAATCCTTTCACCTCTGTCTGTGGTCGGGTGTGCTATCACCCTTGCGAGACGGCCTGCTCCCGACAGCTCTTGGGTGAGGAGCCTGTCTCCATTTGCTTGCTAAAGCGCTTCGTGGCCGACTATGCTGTAGAGCATGGTGACGTGCCCGTGCAGCCTGTTCCCGTCACCCGTAAAGAGCGGGTGGCCATCGTTGGCGCCGGCCCTTGTGGGCTGACCGCCGCACATGACCTGGCCCTCCTGGGCTATGAGGTGACGGTTTACGAGGCTCAGCCCAAAGCCGGGGGCATGTTGCGCTACGGTATCCCCGATTATCGCCTACCCCCTGAAGTTCTGGACCGAGATATCCAGCGCATCGCCGATCTCGGCGTCAAGATCCTTACGAATACTCCCGTCAAAGACCTGGACGCTTTGCGAGAGCGTTACGACGCCGTCTTGCTCAGTGTGGGCGCGCACTATGCACCCAAGATGCGCATTGAAGGGGAGGATCTATCGGGGGTCTATTCGGCGATTGATTTCCTGCGGCGCATCAATTCCGGCGAGCGACCTGACGTGGGCAAGAGGGTCGTGGTAGTGGGCGGGGGCAACACGGCCATTGACGCTGCCCGCTGCGCCCGTCGGTTAGGGGCGGAGGTGACCATTGTTTATCGCCGTTCGCGTGCCGAGATGCCCGCCTACGCCTTTGAAGTTGAGGAGGCCGAGGCGGAAGGGGTCACCTTTAACTTCTTGACCAACCCCGTGCGCATCCTAGGCGAGGGGGGCAAGGTCAGTGGCCTGGAGCTTTTGCGCATGAAGTTGGGCGAACCAGACGCCAGTGGCCGTCGCCAGCCCTTGCCCATAGAGGGCTCCAACTACCTTATGGAGGCCGATACGGTGATCCTGGCCATTGGCCAGTTGCCTGACGTTTCCTTCCTGCCCAAAGATGTCCAAGTGACTCGCCGGGGCACGATCGGCTACGATGAGCGCACCCTGGCCACGAGCCGTCCCGGCGTCTTTACCGGCGGCGACGCGGCCACCGGCCCACGCAGCGCGATAGAAGCCGTAGGCATGGGCCATCGCGCGGCCGAGTCCATTCACCGTTATCTTTCGGGCGAGAGCGTAGAGTTCTTGCCGCGCATAGATCCCGAGCAAGTGGTTGTCCTGGAGCGCGACGAAGTGGCCCAGCGCCTGGCCCGGGGGGAGATAGCCCTCCAGCCTCGGGCTCGTGCGGCGGAACTTCCCGTGGAAGAGCGCTTGCGAGGATTCGCCGAGGTCTCGCTAGGCCTCACCGAAGAACAGGCCGTGGCCGAGGCCAAGCGCTGTTTGGCCTGTGGCATATGCTCGGAGTGTTATCGTTGCGTAGAGGCCTGCAAGCCCGGAGCTATTGATCATGCCCTTAAGGAGCGCTATACCGAGCTGGACGTCGGAGCCATCATCCTGGCCACGGGCTTTGACGAGTTTGACGCTCGGCGCAAATACGAATTGGGCTACGGTCGCTTCAAAGATGTAGTGACCAGCATTGAATTTGAGCGCATCCTTTCCGCTTCTGGTCCTTATGAGGGCCATGTGCGCCGTCCCTCGGATGGCAAGACCCCCAAGCGCATCGCCTTCTTGCAGTGCGTCG
>DAOTVR010000090.1:0-1662 GCA_034436315.1 Anaerolineae bacterium | reverse complement strand
AACCTGAATGTCAAAGGAGATCCCAAATGGCGCAATGGCTCCTTCACCTCCTCGGATCCGGCTATCCGCGCCGATGCTGTGCGTGAGCTCAAGTTCTGCATGGACCTTGCCGCCGATCTAGGTACCGATCTAGTGACGTGTTGTCCCCTGATGGACGGCCATAACTATTCCTTTCAAGCGGATTATGTGCAACAATGGCATTGGTTGGTGGAAGGGATTCGTGAGGCTGCTCGTCACCGCCCCGATATACGCATTAGCCTAGAGTACAAGCGGACCGAGGCGCGCAATTTCTGTGTGCTCGGCGATATGGGACGCGCGTTGTACCTCTGTAATCAGGTGGGCCTGGGTAATGTGGGCATCACGTTCGACCTAGGCCATGCCCTTATCGCTCATGAATCCCCTGCGGCCATGGCGGCTCTCGCCGCCGATGCAGGTAAATTGTTCTACGTGCATTTCAACGACAACGGCCGCGACTGGGATTGGGATATGATCCCCGGTGCAGTACACGTTTGGGATGTGCTTGAGACCCTCTATTACCTCCAGCACTTTGATTGGCAAGGTTGGTTTAGTTACGACGTCCTGACGCGTAGCGGTGACGACGTTTTAGGCGTGCAGGCCGCTACAATGCGGGTCATGGCCGCTGCCGAGAAGCTCTTAGCCAAGATTGGCCATGCACGTATCGCCGAGTTCATCGCCCAAGGAGCTCCCCACGAGAGCGTGCCTTCTCTATGGGAGGCTCTCCTGTAAGATGACCGAAGAAGCTCGGCAAGTGCATATCTATACCGATGGCGCATGTGACCCCAACCCTGGTCCGGGTGGATGGGGAGCTGTACTCGTCTACGGACCACAGACTAAGGAGATCAGCGGAGCCGAGCCTCATACAACCAACAACCGCATGGAGCTCACCGCAGCCATCGAGGCCTTACGTCTCTTGAAGCGTCCTTGTAACGTCGTCCTACATACAGACTCCCAATATCTTCGCCGAGGGATAACGGAATGGCTGCCCGCCTGGCAGGCCAAGGGTTGGCGTAAAGCCGACGGCAAACCGGTTGAGAACGTGGAACTCTGGCAAGAGCTCTTACGCCAAGCACAGCGCCATCACATCACATGGGAATGGATCAGGGGACATCGGGGTGACCCCCTCAATGAGCGCGCCGACCGGTTGGCTAAAAATGCGCGGGCCACACTCCCTTTGGAGACCCGTATCAAACGACCCAAAGGCCACGGAAGTCGCGCAGATTAAGGCAAATGAGACTTGAGGATAGAGAAACAGATGGCCAACCTCATCACGATGGTACGCTTCCCTCTCCTCATCTTTGTCGTTCTTGTGCTCTACAGTAGCGAACCTCAAACCCAGTTCGCGGCCGTCCCCTTGATGGGGTTGCTTATAGCTTTGGACACTGTTGATGGTGTCGTCGCCCGCCGCCGG
This sequence comes from Anaerolineae bacterium, assembly GCA_034436315.1. GTDB lineage: Bacteria > Chloroflexota > Anaerolineae > UBA1429 > UBA1429 > DAOTVR01. The sequence goes on along the minus strand of DAOTVR010000090.1, from coordinate 233 downwards.
AAAGAGGTCTCGGCCATTGGAAGCGTGCTGGATATCATGGCCGACCGCGCAGTAGAGCTGGTGATGTGGATCTGCTACGCTGATCTGCGCCTTGTGCCCGTTGCCATCCCCATCATCTACGTCCTGCGTGGGACAATAGTGGACTCCTTGCGTAGTTTCCGTGTGGGGGCCGGGCAAGCTCCCTTCTCGGCCATGCGTAGCAAGATCGGCATCTGGCTCGTGAAGAGCCCTTT
>DAOTVR010000089.1:0-29929 GCA_034436315.1 Anaerolineae bacterium | reverse complement strand
GAATGCGCTTTTTCGCCGGCAGAGAGAACAAGTTGCCCTTTGATGCGCACTTCTTGCTCGCCCTCATCGCCCCTCGCGCGCTCTTGATCACCGAAGGGGATCGGGATCCTGTCGGCGAGCCTTGGGGTGCACAGCAATCCTACCTGGCCACCAAGGAGGTATATCGGCTACTCGGCCACGAGGAGCGCTTGAATATCGCCTTCCACCAGGGTGATCACAGGCTAAACGGGGACGTTTTAGAGAGTTACGTAAATTGGCTTGACATGCAGCTCGGCCGCGCCCCGCTCCAATTCGCCGAGGAGCTGATGTACACCTACACCTTTGAGGGCTGGCGCCGGGTGACCGGAGAGGCGGTAGATATTGCCACTTTCCCCGAAAGGGGGATGGATGATCTTTTGCTAGGCCCCGACGGCCATGTTATCACCACACCCCAGGCATGGGCAGCCAAAAGAGAAGAGATCAAAAAGCGCGTCCTATGGGTCTTGGGGGAATTGCCCTCCTACGATGTCCCCTCGGCCCCTACGCTCACGCCGGAAGAGCAATACGATCGCGTCTATCGCTTCAAAACCGAGGGAGGCTTGGTTACCGAGAGATTGGCCTTAGATGATAAACTCGTCTGTCATCTCACCCACCGCGCCGAGATCAGGGGCAAGCTGCCTGTGGTCATCTATTGCCACGCATATAACGACCAACGGGGCTTTGCCTGGCATCGTGGCTATGGCTGGGGCACGAGCGTCGGCGAGCGCCTGGCCGAAAGGGGTTTCCTTGCCGTTGAGTTCGACCAGTTCGGCTACGGCACGCGTAACCGCGATTGCGGCCTGGACTTTTTCGTCCGAAACCCTCGGCAATCTGCGCTCGGCGTGATGGTGCAGGACGTGCGGCGCATCATAGACGTCCTCCAGAGCGTGGACGCGGTGGATACGGAAAGGATCATGGTGGTCGGTTACTCCTTAGGAGGAGCTGTCGCCCTACATGCAGCGGCCCTTGACGAACGCATTCGCGCCGTAGCCTCGGTCTGCGGCTTTGGCTCTATGCGCCTGGACGCCCACGGCGAAGCGACTGAGGGTTTGAGGCGCTATTCGCACTTACGCCCGACCCTGCCGCGCCTGGGCTTCTTCGTTGGCCAGGAGAAGAGGGTGCCCTATGACTACCATGAGCTCCTTGCCTTGATCGCCCCAAGGCCGGTTTTGATCCTAGCCCCGCTTTTGGACCAAGACTGGTTCCCTGAGGATGTGTATGTCTGCTACGAGAAAGCGAAGGACATCTACCGCTTGCTCGGCCACGAGAGTGCCTTGGAGATTCGTCGGCCTAGCGACTTTAACCGCTACCCACCAGAATATCAAGAGCAGGTAAACAGTTGGCTGTGGAGGCAGGCACAGGCCTAGGTCATGTCTACAAAGTGGTAGCCTAGTCCCTTGTGGACTTCAAGGCGCGCCACGAGGGGATGAAATGGGCTACAAGCGTAGGCAGACACGCCCTAGTTAGCTTGCTAATGACAATACAGTGGAGGTCACCCATGCCCGGTATGCGTTACCAAGAGATGCTCCCCCACGAGCTTGAGGCCGTCTTACGGGCCACTCCCGTGGCCTACTTTCCCTTAGGGACCCTTGAATATCACGGCCCCCACTTGGCCATCGGCAACGACGCCCTCAAGGCGGAGGGCCTCTGCGAGCGCGCCTGTACGCGGACGGGCGGCGTGCTGGTTCCCACGCTCTACTGGGGGATCGGCGGAGGCCATAAGGAATATCCCGCAAGCCTCATCGTCCGCGATCAGCTCCTCTCGGATTTATTGGATGAAGTCCTGAGCGGCTTGTACCGCGTCGGTTTCCGGGTGATCGTGCTCGTAACCGGGCATTATCCGGGCGAGCAGGTATCCGCAGTGAAAGGCGCAGCCGAGCGGTTCGCCCAGGCCCATCCCGATGCGCGCATCTGGGCCTTGCCGGAGTACGAGGCTTATCCCCATGAGCGTCGCGCCGATCACGCCGCCAAGTGGGAGACCTCTATCCTTATGGCCCTGCGCCCCGAACTGGTGGATATGTCGCGCCTCGTCGGCGCCGACGCGCCCCACGCTCCCGACGCCACCCACACTCTGGAGGAAATGAACGCCCCCGGCCCGCTGCATGGTATCCTCGGCGAGAACCCCGCCCGCTATGCCAGCCCGCGTTTGGGTGAGGAGACGGTAGAGGTCATCGTGGATCACCTGGTGAGCTGGGTGAATCGTGCTCTCGCGGAGATCCGCACGGAGCGGTAGTGGGTTACAGCTGGCAAGTTTCGGAAGGAGGTTTTCAGCCACCGTTGCTTAGGCGCATGTGTAGGTGTATAATGACCTTTGGAGGTGTAAAATGGCAGAACGATATGTGCGGGCGCAGATCCTGCTTGAGCCTGAGCAACGTCAAGCCTTGGCACAGATCGCCCAACGAGAGCACAGAAGTCTCTCCCACATCATACGCGAGATTGTTCAGCGGTATCTCTGAGAACGAGAGTTCGCGATGCAAAAGCAACAGGGTCTTGAAGCACTCGAGGAATTGAGCAGGTTGCGGGAAAGGATCCGCCAGCGCTACGGCGTCTATACAGGAGACCCTGTGGCCGAGGTGCGCGCAGAACGAGCATTGCAGCTAGAGAGAGTATGGCATGGCGATAAATGACTAAGGCCAAAGTGATCTCCCCCCAAGACGCCCTGGACGGACTTCACGCACTTTTTGCCCTGAATATCCGAGAGATTCCACCGACTCTGGAGCTACATCGGGAGGCTCTTCAGTGGGCTCACCAGTTAGGGCAAGGAGCAGCCTATGACGCTGCTTATCTGGCATTGGCGGAGCAGCTACAAGCTCCTTTCTGGACGGCCGATAGGCGCCTCGCAAATGCCGCACAGCAAGCGGGAGCGGCTTGGGTTTGCTGGATCGGTGAGGACTATCCCAAAGCGCCGCCGGGCTAGAGCCATGTCCGCAGGAAATCGATGATCGCCGCCCGGCCGTGGGCCGTTTCGTAGTGGCCCGTCTCATAGCGCAACAGGCGCCATCTCTCTGGGACGCCGTACTCGGCGTAGACTCGGCGCAAGGCAGCATCTATCTTGTCCAAGCCTGCCGGTGGGGTCAGCCGATCATAGTTTCCCGCGAGGGCCAGGTGAGCGCGAGGCGCAATCAAGGCGTTGATCTCGGCGGTGCTAAAGTGCTTGAGCAATCGCGGTACATAGTAGTAGATGCCATGTCCATCCAAGCCACGAGACTTGATCAGCTCCTCAAAGTCAGTCAAGCAGCAGATATCTACGCACACCTTGATGCGCTCGTCCAGGGCCGCCAGCCACCAGGCCATGGTGCTGCCCATGGAAAGCCCCAAGGTGGCCAGACGGCTTGGGTCCACCTCCGGCCGACTTATCAGGTAATCCACAGCGCGCAGGCTATCGTAAACCATCATGCCCCATAGCACCTGCCCTTTCCAGAGCATCTCTTTGAATAGCTCTGATTCGCTCCGTCCCAGCCGTTCGCCAAAGTTCCAGGCGTCAATGCATAACCCACAGTAGCCTAAATCCGTCAAAACTTTGGCATAGGGAGGCGCTTGCAGCGCGTCGCGGCCCTCAATGAACTCCCGTTTGCCGATCTCCCACTGCCCACCGTGAGCATGGTTATACAGCACAGCGGGAAGGTGCGAGACCTCCCCTTGAGGACGCGCGAAATAGGCCGGAACGGGCTCAAGGCCATTGAGGTCCAGTACAAGGGTCTCCAGGATATATCCTTCTCGTTCCTCTACCTTGATCACCTCGCTAGATATGGGGCGGTGACGTTCGGGCAGATCCCCAAGCAAGGCGTAAAGCTCTTCCCGGCGAGCTTTGGGGTCGTCGTGACGCATAGCCTGCCTCCTTCAAATCCTTCGCTCATCCTCATCGGCCCCGGGGGGCTATTCAAACAGTATAGACGTGGCCTCCCTCCCCGACAAGCCGGCCTTCCACACCCTCCGGCCCGTTCTTTTTGCTTTGGCTCAGGGCCGGTGCTAGAATATAACTTATATCCTGATACCAAACCGGAAAGGCTGGATATGCAAAGTGCATCGGGCGATACGCGCAACTTCAGGGAGGCTGCCGGGGTTTGGACGGGCAATTTACTCCTTTTGGCCTCCGCCACCTTCATGGTGAGTTTCGGCACCGGCCTCGTCAACGGCGCCAGCACCAACTTTTTCGTGAACACCCTCGGCCTAAGTGGCGCCCAAGTGCTCTGGCTGGCCGGAATTCGGGAGATCCCCGGCCTGATCCTCATGTTCATCGCCGCCCTCATCATGCATCTGCCACTTTCGCGGCGCGCTGCTGCCTCGGTCCTGCTCATGGGGGTGGGCTACGGCCTCTACGCCCTGGTGCGCTCTTATACGGCCTTGATCGTCATGGCCCTTATCGCCAGCCTGGGCTTCCACAACTGGCTGCCCTTGAGCAGCTCGCTGGCCTTGAGCCTGGCCGGAAAGGAACGATCAGGGCGGATCATGGGGGTGCTCTCCTCTGTGGGCGCGCTCGCCTCAATCATCGGAGTAGGCATGATCGCGGTGTTGGCCAGGTTACTCCCCCTGCGCGATTTCTTTACCGCCGGCGGCCTGCTGATGGTCATCGCAGCGGTGCTTTTGGCCCGTTTGCCCACGAACCTCGGCGAGACGGGCAAGGCCCAACCTCGCCTGCTTTTCAGGCGCCGCTACTGGCTCTACTATGTGCTGACCCTGTTTGAAGGTTCGCGCACACAAGTCTTCGGCTCTTTTGGAACGCTAGTACTCGTCCAAGAGTATGGGTTGGATGCGCGCGCCATTAGCTTGCTTCTGGTGGCCTCCGGCGTGGTCAACTTCTTGGCTGCGCCACTACTGGGCCACTTGCTTGACCGCCTCGGCGAGCGCCTGACCCTTTCCATAAGTTATGTCTTATTGGCCCTCTGCTTCGTGGGCTATGCCACCGTACACAATGCCTGGTTCCTGGGAGCCATGCTCATCGGCATCAACCTCTTGGTGATGCTCAGCATGGGCCTTTCAACCTATGTGCATCGCCTTGCGCCTCCCGAGGAGCTGACTCCCACCCTTTCCACGGGCGTCAGCATCAACCACATCACGTCAGTATCTATGTCCCTATTGGCCGGCACCCTGCTGAAGCTCGTGGGCTACGAAAACCTCTGTTGGGGAGCAGCGGCGATCATCCTGCTTTCGGTGCCTTTCGCCTTGGCCATTCGGGTCGGGGCAGTCACATCACCACAGCCCAGACCAGTAGCAGCTGAATAGCAGAAGAAGATGACCTCCAAATGTTAGGCTTAGGCTCTAATGAAGCAGCTAGAGGGAAGAGACGATGACCAATGGAATTGACCCGAACAGGGGCCTCACGCAAGCTGAGGCCGAAGCTCTATTGAAGCAATACGGATACAACGAAATCCCCGAGAAAAGAACAAACCCGGTGATCCGTTTCGTCAAAAAGTTTTGGGGTCTTACGGCCTGGATGCTTGAACTTATCATGATCCTATCGTGGATACTACACAAGTACTCGGATCTCTACATTGTCACGGCGTTGCTCTTCGTGAACTCGCTCTTGAGTTTTCTGCAAGAGATGCGAGCATCAAGCGTTGTAGAAACCCTGAGGAAGAAGCTTTACGTGAGCGCCCGCGTGTTGAGAGACGGTGTATGGAAGATATTGCCCGCTAGAGAACTGGTGCCTGGCGATATCATCAGGATAAGGTCGGGTGATTTTGTCCCCGCCGATGTCAAGATCATTACGGGAGAACTAGAGGTTGACCAATCGGCGTTGACGGGAGAGGCTATGGAAGTAGATAAGAAACCTGACGATACCCTCTACGCCGGCTCAATCGTGAGGCGAGGTGAAGCAAATGGCATTGTCACCCTCACAGGCGCCCAAACCTATTTCGGCAAAACAACCGAGCTGGTTCAGATTGCCCGTCCCAAATTGCACGTCGAAGAGGTCATATCTAAGGTCGTGCGGTGGCTCTTCGTCATCGTCGGCGCGCTGTTAGCTGTGGCCTTCGTCTTTGCCCTGCTCAAGGGAATGCCCCTATTAGAAATGCTGCCCTTGATGCTGGTGCTGCTATTAGGCGCCGTGCCTGTCGCCCTGCCCGTCATGTTCACCGTCAGTATGGCGGTAGCATCCATGCAGTTGGCCAAAAAGGGCGTCCTGGTAACCCGCCTGACTGCCTCAGAAGATGCGGCGAACATGGACGTTCTCTGCGTTGACAAGACCGGCACGATCACCCTGAATAAACTTAGCATAATAAGCGTAATACCGTTCAATGGAGCCAATGAACGAGAAGTCGTCTTGTATGGAGCTCTCGCGTCGCAAGAAGCGAACCAAGATCCCATCGATCTAGCTTTTATAACGGCGGCCAGGCAAAGGCAATTGCTAGATCCCTCGCTCGTACAAAAAAGCTTCATGCCTTTCGATGCCAAGACACGCCGGACAGAGGCCATCTTAGAAAAGAATGGACGGGAATTCCGCGTGACGAAGGGGGCCGTCAGCACGATAGCCCAAGTTTGTCAGCTCAGTCAACTGGAGAGTGAGAAGCTGGCAACTCTGACCGATGAGTTGGCCCAAAAGGGACACCGAGTCCTGGCAATAGCCCGCACCGATGACCACGACCGATTTCAGCTCGTGGGTTTAGCGACCCTAAGCGACACGCCCAGGCCTGACTCAAAGAAACTGATCCAAGAACTTGAGAAACTGGGCGTATCCGTGAAAATGCTGACTGGCGACGCGCTGCCTATAGCTAAAGAGATAGCGAAAAGCGTAGGGCTCGGCGAGAACTTGATAAGGGCATCCGATCTGGAACAATTGGCGAAAGAGGATATAACTGTCGCCGCCAAGATGGCCGAAGAGAGCAACGGATTCGCAGAGGTCTATCCCGAGGACAAGTTCATTGTAGTGAAAAGCCTCCAGGCCAAAGGACATATTGTGGGCATGACGGGTGACGGTGTAAACGACGCTCCCGCCCTGAGGCAAGCAGAAGTGGGCATCGCGGTCAGCAACGCTACCGATGTAGCTAAAGGCGCGGCCAGTGTGGTGCTGACGGATGAAGGGTTGTCTGGCATCGTGGATCTAGTCCAGCAGGGAAGAATGATCTATCAACGGATAGCTACCTGGATCATCAACAAAATCAGCCGGACCATACTCAAAACCGCCTTCGTTGTCTTCGCTTTTCTCATTACCGGCAAGCTCGTCGTCTCAGCGTTTGCTATGATGTTAATGATGTTCATGACGGATTTTGTCAAGATATCCCTGTCCACAGACAATGCAAAGTGGTCAAAGAAACCGGAAACCTGGAACGTCTTCGGCCTAGTTAAGGTCGCAACGATATTGGGAACTCTCATGGTTCTGGAGACATTTGGCCTATTATATATTGGGTTAAGATATTTTAATTTGAGCGCAAACGACCAAGCCCTTTATACTTTTTGTTTTGAAACTCTTTTCTACTTTGCCATGTTCTCCATTTTCGCTGTGCGCGAGCGGGGACGTTTCTGGGATTCAATGCCCAGCAAGACGTTGCTCACTGCTGTGGGCGTCGACCTAGTGGTCGGCACGCTGATAGCCACCTTCGGTATCCCAGGCCTGGAGCCATTGCCGTTAGCGATCACGGCATTCGTTTTTGCCTATTCGCTGCTGTCCTCGCTGGTCATCAATGACTGGATAAAGCACCAGATCATCAAGCGAATCGGCATTAACTGGTAAAAAAAAAAGCCGTTTCCCAGCACGCTACGACCGTGCCGAGCGCGTTGCCATTCGCAGCTCACCCTCTTGGAGCATCGCGGCCAACGCAGCTACCGGATGCTCATACGCGCATGCATAGATCGCCGCGCAGAGCGCCTCTGGCGTGTTGCCCTCCAAGGCGATGGGCGCCGGCTCGGTGAGCTCATAAGTGGCCACCAGGAACGCCTGACCTGGCGCAACCTCCTGCCGGCGCACCCAAAGCTTGTCCTCGGCAACGATCCCCAAATACCCCCGGCCCACCCTCCCGTCCAACCCTGCAGCGATGCGCGGCGTGTTATACTGGTCATGCTCGTAATCCAGGGCCAAAAGCGAGAGACTCAGCGCATCGCGCAAGCTGTAGCCGGCTTTCACTTTATCCATGACCGGGTCAACATGGCTCCCGTTGCCCACCACAACGACTCCCCCATGGGCGCGCAGACAATTGTAGGAGATGTAGGGGTTATCCGTCTTCACCGCCTCGGCCGTGGGCAAAACCACAGCCCGGTCCGCCATGGTGAGGATGTAGCGATTAGGGAATGAGCGCGAAGAGACGCGATACCCAAGATACCACTCACCCGCCAAGGTCCTACCCAGGATGACGAATCTGCCGATGTACATATCCCCTACTTCCCCCATTCGCTATGGAACACGCCCTCTTTGTCAATGCGCCGATAGGTGTGCGCGCCAAAGTAATCGCGCTGAGCCTGCGTCAAGTTAGCCGGCAACCTGGCCGAGCGATAAGCATCAAAGTAGGCCAGCGAGGCGCTCAAGGCTAGACAGGGGATCCCCAGGCCCACTGCGGTCTGGATGGTCCGACGCAAAGAAGTCTGTCGGGCCAACAGCGCCTCTCTAAAGTAAGGATCAAGGATCAGGTTGGTCAGTTCAGGGTTGCGCTCATAGGCAGCGGCGATATCGTTGAGGAATTGGGCGCGGATGATGCACCCGCCACGCCAAATCCGAGCGATGGCCCCCAGCTTCAGATTGTAGTCATACTCCTTGGAGGCCACGCTCAACAGGGCCATACCTTGAGCATAAGAGCAGATCTTGGCCGCAAAGAGGGCCCCACGCACATCCTGGATGAGTTGCTGGCGATCGCCTTCAAATTTCGTTGCCGGGCCGGGGAGAACGGCGCTGGCGGCGACGCGCTCAGCCTTATAAGCCGAGATGATGCGCGATTCCACCGCAGCATTGATCGTCGGGATGGGGGCGCCGAGATCCAAGGCGTTCTGCGAGGTCCATTTGCCCGTGCCCTTTTGCTGAGCCTCGTCTAGGACCTTATCCACAAGGGGTTCTCCGGTCTCCTCGTCGATCTTGGCAAAGATATCTCGGGTGATCTCAATAAGATAGCTCTTCAGCTCGCCCTCGTTCCACTCGGCAAAGATATCGTGTAGCTCCTTGGCGCTCAATCCCAGGGCGCGATGGAGGATGTCATAGGCCTCGGCGATGAGCTGCATATCGCCGTACTCAATACCGTTGTGCACCATCTTCACATAGTGGCCGGCCCCCCGTGGGCCGATGTAGGTGACACAAGGTTCCCCATCCACCTTGGCAGCGATGGCCTGGAAGATCGGCTCGACCAACTTGTAGGCCTCAAACTGGCCCCCAGGCATGATCGCCGGGCCCTTAAGAGCCCCCTCTTCACCGCCCGAGACGCCGGTGCCAATATAGTTAATGCCCTTTTGAGCCAACTCCTGGGCACGTCGCTCCGTGTCCTTGAAGAAAGAGTTCCCGCCATCAATGATTAGATCTCCCGGCTCCAAGAGCGGGGCCAGCTGGGAGATCACTTGGTCCACCGGATCGCCCGCCTGCACCATGAGCATCACCTTGCGCGGCCTCTCTAGGGAGTCAACCAGGTCGCGCAGCGTGTAACAAGGCAAGATGCGCTTGCCCTTAGCCCGCCCGGCAGCAAAAGCCTGCGTGCGCTCGGCCGTGCGGTTATACACGGCGACCGAAAACCCGTTGCGCTCGATGTTCAACACCAGGTTCTCGCCCATCACGGCGAGGCCGATCAAACCAAACTGGTACGTACCCATTTCGCCCTCCTCGTATCACTCGCCCTTGAGCCGGTATAATAACTCGCCCGCCCGTGGGACAACCAGAATGCCCTCATCCTCGCGCCCCACCCATTCCTCAAGGCGAATGGAAGCGGGATCCATATAGCCGAGATTGACCCGCTCGCAGCGTTCCTTGGGGATCCCCGTGGCCAGAACGACGTTGATCCGGGGCTTCTCCACGCCGTTTTCGTATGTGCCCGTCCCTTTGAGCAAAGTGGAATGAGCCAAGACGCTGCCAGGCTCATCCTTGAACTCATCCCAGCGCTTGAGGAAGTAGTCGCGCACATGATAGCCGATGCGGTCCAGGATCTTGCCGTGGGTATAGGCGATCTCGGTGATGTGTGGGGCATAGATGATGATCGTCCCCCCATCCACGACCACGGGTTCCAACTTGTACATCCCCTTGGCCGCCGTCCAGATGTCATCGTAGATCTCGGGCATCACCGAGAGCACTGTTTTATAAGGCCGATCCACGTAGGTGATGTTCACCTGCGCCGAGAGGTCGGCCGCGGCCTCTTGGGATTCCTCCGGCGAGCCAAAGTAAAGCCCGGCGAGGTCATCGTGGCCCTTGACCACCATGCTGAAGCAGAACTTGGGCAGGTCAATAAAGCTCGCTGCCCTGTTCACCACTTTGCGTGTGGGAGTGCCCTTCTTGCCGATGATCTCCCGGTTGGTGATCACAGCAGCCATCCAGTGAGTGAAGTTGATCACCTCCGGCCCGGCCACGCCGGGGAAAAAGTACTTGTTCCCCCCGGAGAAGCCCACCACCTCGTGGGGGAACACCGGGCCGCAAATCACCAGCCGATCATAGTCAAAGAGGGCCTTGTTCACCTCAACGCGTACATCCTGGGCCATCAAGCCCCCGGTCAACTCGCGTATCTCTGCCGCAGGGATCGTTCCGATACACCTGAGCTGATTCTGCCAGTCATGGTTATATAAGCCGATCCCGGCGTACTTGGTCTCGCGCTCCTTGGCGGTGATACCCAGGTGGCGCAATAGACGTTCTCCCTCCATGGGCATATGAGTCCCCAGGGCGATGAGGAAATCCAATTTGGCTGCCACGCCCCCAAGCAGCTCGGTAAACAGACGAAAACAGAGGGGAATGGGGCCACTGCGCGTGCCATCGGGGATGATCACCAACACCCTCTTGCCTGCGGCCTCAATCGTGGCCAAACCTTGAGCGAAGATGTCACGCACCTCCGCCTCGGTCAAAAAACGATCCGTGTAACCTTTGCCAATAACCATCTTTCACCTCTTCCAGGGTGGTGTTTCGGGCAGAGCCTTCTCAAAGTCGGCGATCAGAGCGGCCTCGTAATCCCGACTGTAGCTGCCTTCTAGGAAACGCTTCAAGCCCTCCTCGTAGAAACGCTGCCAGCTCTCTTCCTCATGACCAGGGTTGATGGGATAAAAGAGCGCGTTGTTAGCCCGAGCTGCCTCTAGATCGCCGGGGGCATCACCGATCATCAGCTTATGGTCATCAGCGTATTTCCCTTGTGACGCCAGGCGGATGTGATCAGCCTTGGAGCCCATCTCCTGCCCCGCGATGACCTTGGCATAGCGCCTGATATCGTGCTCTTCCCATTCGCGCACGAGAGCTTCGGTCGGCGTTTGAGAGACAACGATGATATCCGCGTGCCGACTCAACGTCTCCAGGCTCTCGCGAACGTAAGGGAAGGGCGGGACACCGTGCACCATATCGGCGATGGCGGCATTCACCGCCTTGCTCCAAGTTAGAGCCTGCTCAAGCTCGGGATCGCCCGTTTTGGCGACGAGTTGCTTGAGGGATTCGTTGCTCAACGGCAAACCTGAAGCGATGAACTCACGGATCTTGAGAGCCTGGGGGATAGAGACTTTTCGGCGCTGCACCTCGGGGCGCTCCCTTAGCAGGTCAAAGACCATCACCAATGCCGGCCAACGGTTGATTCCTCGCCACTTGGAGTAAAGGTTAACGAACTCGCAGGCCTCGCGAGCATACTTGGAGACAGCTTGGAGGCCCCAATACTTGATAATAGTCGGGGTAAAGCACTCCTTGTGCTTGATCTCCATGGTGTCAAAGACACAGCCATCCGAGTCAATGCCCACAAAGAACTCAAATTGGGGCTTGAGTTCAACCAAAGGACGAGCAGCTTCAGGATAATCGGTCATCTCTCACCTCTTTTGTAGATAGGAACTATCCGTCATCGGCCGTCAACGGGCAGCCCTAACCTACAGGCCGCTAAGGCTCAGCGCTGATCACTCCTTCATACTCCCCCAAACGCGCAGAACCCTCCATCCACGAGCACAGTCACCCCATGCACGAACGAGGAGGCCGGAGCAAGAAGCCAGATCACCGTGGACATCAGCTCCTCGGGATCACCAAAACGGCGCATGGCGGTCTGCATCACACTCGCCTTGCCACGGGGCGTGAGCTCCCCGGTCTTCTCGTCAATCAGCAAAAAGCGGTTCTGGGTGGTCAAGAAAAAGCCCGGAGCGATGGCATTGACGCGGATTTTGGGCGAATAGTTATGCGACATGTGCACGGCCAACCATTCGGTAAAGTTCTTCACCGCAGCCTTCGCCGCCGAGTAAGCCGGGATATTGGTCAAGGGCCTGAAGGCATTCACCGAGGCGATGTTGATGATGACACCCTCTCCACGTTCGGCCATGTACTTTCCAAAGACCTGCGTAGGCAGGAGCGTACCGATAAAGTTCAGGTTAAAGACCCACTGAAAAGCGTCCTGCGGCAAATCAAAAAAAGACAGCTGCGGCGACGTTGTGGCCTGCTTCTTATTACCGCCGGCACCGTTGATCAAAGCATGGACCACTCCAAATTTGGCCAACACTTCGTCGGCGGCCTTCACCAGAGACCCCTTATCCAGCACATCAGCCTGAATAGCGATGGCCTCGCCACCGCTCGTGTTGATCTCATCGGCAACTCGCTGTGCCGCTTCGGGCAGGATGTCCAGGACCGCGATTCTAGCGCCAGCCTTGGCCAGACCTCTAGCAAACGTCCCACAGAGGATCCCTCCCCCGCCGGTGATAACCACGACCTGGCCACTGATATCAAACATGCGTCGCACGTAATCAGAATCCATGAGCAGCTCCTCAAAGTTTAATCACTAAACGGCACCAGATGACGCCTCATATGAGTCTGCAGGACACCGTAATGTATCTCCTCATGCGCCTCCAACACGGCCAATAACCGTTCTTGGAAGCGAGGCCTACCAGCCCCATCCCGGGCTGTGAGCACCGTACCGAACGTGACGTGTAACACTTGACGCACATCAGGCTGGTCCAATAGCCCGCTCAGCGCATCGTCGGGTAACGAGCCCGCTTCTGGCACGTTGGTTATCTTCGCGGAGACATAGTAAGAGGCACGATCCCGTTCGTAATGGGCTACTGCGAACCGTAAGATCTCCCGGAAAAGCTCAGGATCCAGCATGGCCACAGCGCGCAGGGCCTCCAGGTAGCTGGTGCCGGCCGTCTTCAAGTGCACCAGCCCTCCGGCGATACGCGCGACGAGCGGATAAATGCTAAACTTGTCCGACCCAGAATGCAAACTCAGCTTATAAGGCCCCAAAGCCTTGGCAATGGCCACATGAGCCGCAAAGTTCGCTTCAAAATGGGCCAGGTCACCGATATAGTCCACCCCTTTCTCAAATCGGCCCACGTAACGGGGAGCCAAGCTGATCCACTTCACACCCAAACGCCCCAGCTCGCTCGCGACATAATAGTGCTCCAACGGCGTCGTGGGCGCATCCGTCTCATCCACCGAGATCTCCACCTCAAAGGGTTGCCCGGCCCTGACGCGCATCAAATGTTGATACATGGTTACAAGGTGTGCGATAGCGTGACCATACTTGCAGGCAGCGCGCAGAAGGTGCTCCTCATCCACCGTTTTAGCGAGCCGCTCCCCAACAGCCATCCCCGCCGGCGGCACAGGAATCGCCTTGCCCAAATAGGTTTGGCGCACCTTCGTCGGCTCGCTCTTCAGGATCTCCCAGGGCAAGGCCTTGAGCTTGGCCTCAAGCACGGCCGGGCTATCGGTTTCCGCGCCCACATCCACATACTCACTGGGATCCAACGTATAGGTGAGAAACCCGGCGGCTGCGCAGCGGCCAACATCCGCAAGGGTCTTTAGGTGATCTGCATCGGCTCCAAAGCCACTGCGCCAACCCTCCTGAAAGACCCCCCAGGTGGCCGCATCCAGCACTTCTTCTGGCCCGCGCCCGGTGCGCTCCATCTCACGGATTGATTGCTGGGCAAGGATCGGGAATATACCCTGTACTTCCCGTAGGGCACGCACATGTCCCGGCGTGGCGATCCCCAAGCGATCTCCCAAGCCTGCCGACTTGCGCACCCCCACCAAAGTCGGCGCGGTAAAAGGCAACCTGGCCCGCAGGGCTAGGGCATTAACGTGGTTCGTTGGCCCTAAACCCAGCGTAAGCTCTGCTCCATCTATCCTCACGGGGCGCATATCCAGCTCGAACGGGGGCACGACACGAGCGCCCGTGAGAACGCCCAGATAGCGTCCCCGAGAAAACCGGCCAAGGAAAAACAGGTTCTCCGCGTCGCCGACGATTGAAGCGGGATACACAACAAGGCCGGATAAGCCGCCCAAGACCGCCGCCAAATCCCCTTTCCCTTGGAGCAGCGTCATCATGTCAACCATGGACACCCCTTAAAACGGACTGGCGCATCCCATTATGGCCAAAACGGCCTATTCTGCCAAAGCTTGTCTTCATCTCAAACCGTCTCGGAGCGGATTTCTTGCGCCGCAGACGGCGCCAGGTAATTGCCCTCCTGTCGCCAAACCTCTAACATAAGCTCATAGCGCCTTAAAGGCATCCCCGTATAGACGCAATTGCTCGTGGAGAAGATGTAACCGCCACCGGGCATACCATGTCTGAGCGCATAACGAGCCGATTCAATCACCTCCTCATCGGTGCCGGAATTCAAGAGGCCACAGTTCACGTTCCCAATGAGGCATACTTTGTCCCCCACCAATCGCTTGACGACAGCGATATCTACCCCAGCCTGAGGATCAAGGGAATGTAGCGCATGAGGCTTGGCCGACACCAAATCATTCAAAATGGGCATGATGTTCCCATCAGTATGCTTGATAACATAGAAGCCCATCTCCCGCATCCCGGCGATAAGCCGCGTGAGATAGGGGGTAATGATCTCGCTGAACAGGCTGGGGCGTAGGAAAGGGCCCGTATTAAAGCAATAGTCAGAACATAGCGCAAAACCATCCAATCCCCCGTGCTGGCGCAGGGCTTCTGCCTTGGCCAACATCTTGTCCACCTCACGGTCGGCCTTGGCCTTGGCCTCGTCCATGTTCTCATAAAGCCAGGCACACCATTCCTCCATCTTATCTCCACTGGGGATGGCATACGTGGCGTCACCGTGCATCATCAGAAAGTAGCGATCTCCAGAGCGCTGGCGAATGAGGTCAATAAGGCGGAACGTTTCTTCAAGCGTGTTAGGGTTAGGGTGGATGAAGATCGCGTCGTGCTCATAGCGCTCGGCGGTCATGAGATAAATATCGGCCATCTCGCTGCGATGCAAGGCGCGCTCCGATTCGGACATTTGATCCCACTGGCTATAAGCTCGGTGAGTGGGATGCACCTTACCGAAGGCCTCCATGGTCAGATAAAAGACCAGCTCAAAGTGCGGCACGCGCCCGACGATCGGGCGACGTTCCAGGGCGGCGATGAAGCGCTCGCGTGGGGTCATGTGCTGTTCAGAAGACATCGCTAAACTCCCGAAAGATGGTTTGATTACGGCTGATCCTGGGCACCGGAACGCGGAGCATGATGGCGTATCCACTCGGCCACCAGCTCCAGCCCTCGTGAAGAGAAATTGCTTCCGTTGAGCACGATATCGGCATGCCAACGCGAAGGCTCAACGAATTCCTGATGGCGATAGCGCACCGAATCCAGGAAGAAAGCGGCGATCTCGTCGAAATCCATGCCCCGGGCCATGTTGCGTTTCAGGCGGCGTACAAGGCGCTCGTCCGACTGAGCATCCAGGAAGATACGCAGGTCAAGGCGCGAGCGAATCTCATCGTTTTGCAAAGTGAGCAATCCCTCAACGAGGATCACCTGCAGGGGATTTTCCTGGATCAAGAGAGCGTCCAGATCGCGTACAAGCGCCGCCAAGTCAAAAGAATCCGGGTGGTTGTGATCTTCATAGACGACGCCCGTGAAGGGAGCCACCATCATCGGTTTGACCCGGCGAAAATAGCGATCCATGGCCAATACGTCAACACGCAGGCCCTCCAGAGCGCACACCAGGCGCTCGCATAACGTGCTCTTGCCGCTGGCCGAACCGCCGGCAATGCCTACGACCAGGGGCTTTTTCCGGGAGGACATACTCCGCTTCGCCGCTCCTACGATTTTTCGGATGAGAATAGTGGCTCACGCCCAGCTTGTCAACTTTCACCCAGCTCTCGGGGGCATGTCCTTGCGCCCTTGGCAGTTGACGGTGAGGCAGCAAGCTCTAGAATAGAGGCGTTCGTAGCGGCGGATATCCTCGCCCGCTAACGAACGCAACAGGTTATATGGCATCTCTAATCATGAGGAGGGCATCGTGGCTGATAAAGTGAACCTGGGTATTATCGGCACCGGACAGATCGGCAAGTACCACATTCGGCGCTACAAGGAGATCCCCGAAGCGAATATCGTGGCCGTTTGCGACTTGCGCAAGGATGAAGCCGAACGCGTAGCACAGGAGTACGGCATCGCCCATGTGTATACTGACTATAAAGAGTTGCTCAAGCGAGAGGATGTCACCTCCGTGGACGTCTGTTTGCACAACCGCCTTCACGCGCCGGTGACGATAGACGCCCTGGAAGCGGGCAAAAACGTCTATTGCGAGAAGCCGATGTCCTGGGCTTACTCCGAGGCAAAGCGCATGGTGGAGACAGCTCGCCGAACGGGCAAGATGCTACATATCCAGTTGAGTACGCTCTATAGCGTCGAGTGCCGTGCAGCCAAGCGTCTGATTGAGGAGGGGCACCTGGGAGAGATCTATTGGGCCAAGTCGGTGCACTATCGGCGCCGTGGCCGGCCCTTCGTGGATGGCTACGGCACGGCACAATTCGTCAGTACCAAGACCGCCGGCGGCGGGGCGATGTTGGACATGGCCGTTTACCACATCGCCCGCATCCTCTACCTGCTGGGCAATCCGGAATTGCTCACCGTCTCGGGGGCAACCTACCAGAAGACGGGGATGTACGAGGATCGCCGACAATCCAGTGGCTACGATGTCGAGGAGCTGGGCTTTGGCTTAGCGCGATTGGCCGGGGGAATCAGCTTCTACATTGAGGAGGCCTGGGCAATCCATGCCGGCCCCGCCCTGGGTGATCAGATCGTGGGCAGCAAGGGGGGTCTCCGGCTGGAGCCATTTACCTACTACACCACCCTCGCCGACATGGAGATGGACGCCACCTTTGATCTCAAGACGGCCGACTGGCGCTGGCATCAGTGTTATCCCCTGACGGCCGGATACGATGACTCGCAACAGCATTGGCTCTGGGCACAACTCGGGCGCGTGCCCTTGTTGGATACAGCGGGCATCGCCCTGAAGACCGCGCAGATCACCGAGGGGGTCTATTACTCGGCGTATCTCGGCCGCGAGGTGACCGCTGAAGAGATCGAAAAGGCGGGCACAGCGTATCGTGAGCCACAGGGCTGAGAACTTGTCGGGAAGCGGCAAGCTGACCTGAGGTCGGGCCGGAAAGCTTGCCGCTTCAACGCCTCCTCACTGTTCGGTGAGGGCGATCTCTATCCAAGCCTTAAGAGCTTGCCCGGGTTCCAGGATCGTCAGATGAGCTTCTTGAGTCAGGCCACGAGCGTGCAAGTTATGGGCATCAGTAGAGCAGGATTGGTTCTCCACGCAAAAGAACGGCCTGCCCTGGGGCGTATAGACGACGGCGTGGGTGAAAAGCTCAGAGGCGTTTAGGATGAGCTTCTTGCCGATCTGGTCATAGTAGATGACTGCGGGTTTATCAGGCTCCATGCCCCAAAACACGTCGTCCAGGTTGAGCTCGGCCAGTGAGCGGGGTTGGCGAAGGTCGGCGGGATCTCCTTCTAGGTCAATGAGCCGGCCAGTGGGCAGCAGGTTGACCGCCTCCATGCGCTTTTTCGCCGGCACTTGAAGGCGCACGCTTTCGCGCGGGCCGATCACCGGAAAGTAAGGGTGGATGGCCAGGCCAAAGGGTAAAGGTCGCTCATCCTGATTACGCACCGTGAAATCTAGACGCATGGAGCGTGGTCCCAGAGTAAACGTGATCTCCACCGTATTACGAATGGGAAAGAACTCGTAGATCGGTTTGCCAGGCGCGAAGGCGATATGCGTCGTTAAGGAGACGCTTTCAGGGGTGATGCGCGGCTCGGTGTGCTCCCAGGGCTGGTCGCGTACCAGGCCGTGAATAAAGTTAGGGCCATTATTGGGGATGAATTTAAAGGTGCGCCCCCCGAAAGTGAACTGGGCATCGCGCACACGGTTGGGCGTAGGGTAAAGCACGGGCGTCCCCGTAAAGGGGGAGCCGGTGGGCCGGGCGTAGATATAGTCCTGTCCGCCAAACTGCAAAGAGAGTAGATTGCTGCCCATGCTGGGGGCTATCTGGGCCGCAGCGCGTTCCTGACCCGCTTCCGTAAAGCTCAGGCGTACGGTATCCCAGCCCGTCTCAACGTGCTTGTCGTAGCGATAACTGTAAGGGCTCATCTCAACAGCTCCTTTGGCGGTTGGCTTTTTCTTCATCCCTGTGACATAATTGCCCTGATCCGGATGGCATCATCGCTGTCCTAACTTATAGAAAGGCGGCCCGATGCGCGCATGAGATCAGCGCCCACTTTAAGCCCTCTTTTTGACTATCTACAGGTCGCCTGTCTGGCCCTTTTTCTGCTCATCGTCCTTGAGCGAACGCTTTCCATACGTCTCAAGAGCAAAGTCAATCCCATCCGCCTGAAGATCGGTCGCAACGGAGTTCGGCATTCTATTGTCTTCCTGTTGTTCTTGGGCGTTAACCTATGGGCGGCCACGGTGCTCATATATACCTTGCATCTTGGCCACGGCTTTCTGCCCCCATTGCTAGGAGAGCCACGAGTCTCCTCGCTGGGTCTCAAGCTCTTTGGGTTGGCCTTGGTCCTTTTTGGATTCGCGATCTTTATCCTCTCCTTGGCCAGCCTGGGGAATTCTTGGCGGCTAGGTATCGACGAGAATAACCCCGGCGAGTTGGTGACCTCAGGGATCTATAGCCTCTCGCGGAATCCCATTTACGTCTTCTTTGATCTCTATTTCTTGGGCACTTTCTTACTGAACGGCGCCTTGATCTTTGCCCTTCTAACCCTTTTCATCGGCCTCATCCTGCACTTGCAGATACTCCAAGAGGAGCAATTCCTTCTGCGAGTCTTTGGGCAGGCTTACCGGGCCTATTGTGCGCGAACGGGGCGCTACATTACCTGGCAGCTGGGCCGCAGCGAGAAACTAGCCCCACAGCCTTCTGGGCTCCCCACGGATCCGCCCGATCACTGTTGACTAAGACAACAATCTAGTACACCCTGCCATGAAGCAAATGTTTACCATCATGGCATCCTGATGGCTCGTCGCTTCTCCAAGGGCAAACAGGCTCATCGACTAGATACCCACAATGCCGAGAGGTGGCCAAGCCCGTCACAAAAGCCTTATGTTATGTCAAAAGATAACGCTTGTTGCTTGCGTAATCTGGCCTTACTGCGTTTTAGCTGAAAAAGTTCCTCGCGATCTTTCTCTTCCAACGTATCCTGAATGTATTTCAGCGTTTCCTCATAGGAAGGGATGAAAATATACTCTAGAGCGTTAACACGTCGTTGAGTGCGTTGCAATTCCAACGCCAGACGCCAAACGGTGGTTACTCTCTCGGCTAGTTCACCCATCAGTGCCAGGACGCTTGCCCACTCTCTCTGTGCTTGGTCCAGGGCAACCGGCGTATCGCCGAATCCCTGGCGAGGGCGCCTATCTGGCACCTTACAAATGACTGAAGGAACAACTACCCCCATAATGCTGCGTGGCCTAATGTGCACATCAACTTCCTGAGCCCGAGACAAAGCAATACGCCATACACGCTCGGTGCCCATCGCTGCTCGGGCCTCCTGGACCGCCGCGTAAGCGGCCTTGAACTTTTCCTCCGCTTCCGACTGTATGCGTTCGGCATCTTGGATCACGCGCAAGATCTCGATAACAAGCACATCGCGCTTCTGAACTAGCAAATCATGGCCCTCATGAGCAAGCCGCAGTCGCTGCCTGACGGAGAGCAGATTGCTACGCGTTGGTGAAACCTTGAGTTGAACCATGTTGCTTACCCTTCACGCTCTTGGGACTCGATATAATGATCGGTAATCTCGCTCTCCGCGATACGCGTGAGCTCGTCGCGGGGGAGCAAGCTCAGCACCTCCCAGGCCAGATCAAGCGTCGTCTCAATAGGCCGGCTTTCTTCATATCCTTGATGGATAAAGCGCCGCTCAAAAGCCTCTCCAAAAGATAGGAAGCGTTTGTCTACTTCAGACAACTCCTCTTCTCCAATGATTGTTGCCAGCGCACGGACTTCTTGCACACGGGCATAAGCAGCATAAAGTTGATTGGCCACTGCAGGGTGATCTGACCGTGTGTAACCCTTCCCAATGCCATCTTTCATCAGGCGCGACAGGGAAGGCAAGACGTTCACGCAAGGGTAGATGCCCTTGCGGAACAAATCTCTGGTAAGGACGATTTGCCCCTCAGTGATGTACCCTGTCAGATCGGGGATCGGATGGCTGATATCGTCGTTGGGCATGGTGAGAATTGGAACTTGCGTGATCGAACCGTTTTTGCCTTGGATAACACCAGTCCTCTCATAGAGCGACGCCAAGTCGCTGTATAGATAGCCTGGATAACCTTTTCGGCTGGGTACCTCACCGCGCTGGCTCGCCAATTCGCGCAAGGCCTCGCCATAGTTCGTCATATCGGTCATAATAACCAAGACATGAAGCTCATGTTCAAAAGCTAAGAACTCGGCCAGAGTAAGAGCTATCCTGGGAGCAATGATTCGTTCCATAGGTGGGTCATCAGCCAGATTGAGGAACATGGCTGTATTGCTTAAAGAGCCACTGTCCTCAAAACTCCGCCGAAAGAACTCGGCGTCATCGTGTTTGACACCCATGGCCACAAAGACTATGGCAAACCGTTCATCCGCCTCCGAAATATGTGCTTGGCGAGCGATTTGGGCAGCAAGCTCGTTGTGCGTAAGACCGCTGCCCGAGAAGACGGGCAACTTCTGGCCACGAATAAGAGTATTCATGCCGTCAATAACGGATATGCCCGTCACAATAAGGCTGCGTGGGTAGGAGCGGCGTGTAGGGTTGATAGGTAGCCCGTTGACATCCGCCTCATGCTCCGCGATGGGTGGCGCCAAGCCATCGAGCGGATTACCCAACCCATCAAAAACGCGCCCCAGCATCTCCCTAGACACAGGAGTACGCAACGGCTTGCCCGTAAACCGCACGCGAGTGAAAGGCATTTGAAGGCCAGCCGTGCCGCTCCATACCTCAATGATCGCTTGTTTGTTGCTCGTGGCCAACACATGGCCGGGACGAACCTCGCCATTGGGTAAGATGACCTCTGCTGCTTCTTCATAGCCCACTCCAGAAGTGCCCTCCACGACGACGAGCGCCCCATGGATCTCGCTCAATCCCTGATACTGCTTGGTGTTTAGCCTAAAGCGCCCCTCAGCGGCGACCTTGACCTTATTACTCATCCCTCATAGTCCTTCTCAATCAGGTCCAACTGTTCGTCCAACTGCGCTAGGAGACGATCAAAAGTGGAGAGATCACCTTCGCGCACCTTGGTCTTCGCCCGGACGATCTCGGGCCATATTCGAACCTCGGTTTGTAAGCGGCTGACAGGAGCTCCTTTGGCAAGGATCTCGTTGCCCCTTTCAAAGGCGTGTAGCAACAGCCGGAGCATTGCCACTTGCTTTGCCGGTGAAGAGTAGCCGTCAATCGGATCGGTGGCATTCTGCTGCAGAAATGCTTCTCTAAAGAGCCTGGCTACGTAAAGGACAAAGCGCTGTGCATCAGGCAAAGCATCTGGCCCTACAAGCTTAACGATCTCTTGTAGCTGAGACTCCTGTTGTAGGATCTCCATGGTCCGGCCCCGAAGATGACCCCAATCCTCTGCGACATTTTCGGTATACCATTCAGTCACAGTAGAGATATAGCCACTGTAACTATCCAACCAATTGATGGCTGGAAAATGGCGAGCTGCCGCGAGAGCCTTATCCAACGCCCAGAAGACACGGACAAAGCGCTGAGTGTGCTGTGTAACAGGCTCCGAAAAGTCGCTACTGGGCGGCGATATCGCGCCCACAATGGTCACGGACCCTTCTTTTCCACTCTTAGCAACAACCCTGCCGGCGCGTTCGTAAAAGGATGCCAGCCTTGACGGCAGATAAGCAGGAAAGCCTTCTTCCGCAGGCATTTCTTCAAGGCGGCCAGAGATCTCGCGCAACGCTTCTGCCCAACGAGAGGTCGAGTCGGCCATGAGAGCCACGTGATAGCCCATGTCCCTGTAATATTCGGCAAGGGTTATACCCGTATAAATGCTGGCCTCCCGGGCCGCTACCGGCATGTTGGATGTATTTGCGATGAGGATCGTTCGTTCGATAAGTGAGTGGCCGGTCTTCGGGTCCTGAAGCTTGGGGAATTCCAAGAGGACATCAGTCATCTCGTTTCCGCGCTCGCCACAGCCAACATAGATGATAACATCTGCGTTGGACCATTTGGCCAACGATTGTTGGAGCATCGTCTTGCCGGCGCCGAAGCCCCCTGGGATAGCTGCCGTCCCCCCTTTGGCGATGGGGAACAATGTGTCAATGACCCGCTGTCCCGTGATGAGGGGTTCGCTAGGAGTCAGGCGCCGTACAATGGGCCTTTCAACACGTACAGGCCATCGCTGGAACATTTTCAGTTCCCTCTCCCCAGAATCTGTCAAGACACGCGCAATAGTCTGCTCTACAGAATATTCCCCCGCTGGTGCCACCCAAACTAAGACCCCCGCAATATCCGGAGGCACCATAATACGATGCTCGATAAGCAGAGTTTCGGGAACGGTGCCGATGGTCTCCCCACCATGTATCTGCCTGCCCGGTGTCATTTGTGGGTTAAATGCCCAAAGACGATCACGGTCCAAGGCTAATGCCCTAACACCCCGTAAGATAAAATCCCCAGAACGTCCGGCAAGTACCTCCAAAGGACGTTGGATGCCATCAAAGATGTGCCCAAGGAGGCCTGGCCCCAGCTCGACACTCAAGGGCATGCCCATGCCATACACCGGATCCCCCGGCCTAATACCGGCGGTCTCCTCATAAACCTGGATAGTAGCCACATCACCCTCTAGAGACACGACCTCGCCAACCAGATGGTAATCGCTTACTTCCACCTGCTCCATCATGTGGATCTCGCCGCTGACATGAGCACGAACCACCGGCCCGTTAACCCAAACAAGCTCCCCCACCTGCCTCATTTCGGCTGCTCCTCCGATAGATTACCAGCCCAGGTTTCGGAAGAGTTACTACAGTCCGATGTCAGCAATCGGTAAACCGTGTCTCGGAGAGTTGCTTTAGCCACCGCCAACCGATAGTTAAAAGAGTTATCCACTAACTGATTGCTGTCGAGGCGGCGTACAATAACGCCTCCCCAGATAGAAGCGGGATCTTGAGATATCTCCATCTTGTTCGTGAACTGCAGGCTGTCCATCAACCGCCGCAACTCCTTAACAAGCAGAGCGCGGTCTTGATCGTTGACCTGAATGAGCACGAGGCCTTCGCCAAGTTGCGCTATAGCATCCTCAAGCAAACGCTCTATAGCCACCAGGCGCTTCTCCTGATCATCAAAGCGCTGCAGCCTCCTGGCCACTTCTTGCCACAGACGTTCGAGGAATTCCTCACGGCGACGAATGATCATTTGTTGCGCATTCAGCCTTGCTTGGGCCAGAGCGCGTTTGCGCTGTTCAGCGATCTCCCTGTGAGCTTTAGCCTGTATTTCTTGGCGCACGCGTTCTGCCTCAGCAGCAGCCTGCTCAAGGATTTCGCGCGCTTTCTCCCTGGCCTTTGCAATCTGATTCATCGCCCGCTCGCGCGCCTGACGGCGTAAGTAGCTCTCCAGTCCACTACCGATTATCGCAGCCATCACACCTCTTCTAGCCTGATGCCAATAGATCGTTGCACAAGCTCCTTCAGCGACAAAGGAGCACTACTTGCCTTCTCGCCCGGGATTTCTACGACCAAAGGAGATAAACTTTTCACTTTCAAAGCATCAATGCGCTCGCGCAATAAGCCAGCTACGTCAGAGGTTATCAACAACAAGCCAATGGTTTTGTCAGCCAGACGAACATGTAGAGCCTCTTCGAGCTCAGCAGCATCGCGGACAATCTGTCCCTCTATTCCCACCAAGGAAAATCCCAAGACGCAATTTTCATTGCCTATTACAAAGATCCTCATCGCTTTCGCCTATAAAACTCAACGGCTGAGAATCATGAAAGCGATAATCAGCCCATAAATAGCAATACCTTCAGCCAAACCTACAAAAATGAGCGTTCGTCCAAGGATTTCTGGCTTCTCCGTGATGCCACCAATAGCCGCAGCACCCGCGATGCCCACAGCGATGCCCGCGCCAATACATGCCAGGCCTGTAGCCAGCGCCGCCCCCAGGGCAGCCCCGCCTAACCCTTCAGAAGAAGTGGAGCCCTGTTGAGCAAGGACGGGCGTAGGACCTATCAAAAGGCTCAAGACGACTCCTATACAAGTTAGAACAACCAGGCCGTTGAGGCTCAGCAATCCGCCTATCACCGAGCGCAATATTGTAACAGGATGGCGAAGACGGCGGACCACGGAGAGAATAAGCAAATACAACACAACCAGAGCCACGAGGATGCTAACGATTACGATCTGCATCTACGGTTTACTCCTTTCTAGTTCCTGTACTCTACACTCCACAGATGGCAAACTGAGGGGCCGGAAAGGAATGCCATCTCCCTTGAAAAACTTGCCGAAAAACTCGTAATACTCAAGTCGTAAGGTCTGAATGGCAACGATAAGACCCTCAAAACCAATGACAAAGATATTACCGAAAACGATAACTGCAGCGCGCCCTACCGATCCTGATGATCCCGAACCTATCATATCTGCTAGCAAAAACACCACTGTACTCAGGCCAGCATGGGCGACGGCGAAAGCGCCTAGACGAACATAAGAGAGAGTATTGCTTATATAGCTGATCAGCGCCTCAAATAACTCAAAGAAGGCTTGTACTCCCAATTCGAGTGCACTGCCCTGAACGAGAGGCCGCTTGCCCTCCAATAAGCGGGTAAGCGGCTCTGAAAAGAACAAAGCGAAGACACAGAGCATCACTTCCACAAACAACCATTCAGGGATGGCTCCGCCCGTGGCTATTAAGAGGACGATAGCCACAAGGCCCCAGTACAACAACAAGCCCACCAAGCCGTTCTTATCGAAGATGGCCTCCACAAAATGCCCTTGGCGAGCCGCAGCAAACAAACGGCATCCAAAGCCAATGTTGAGAATCACTACACCCAGAACGACCGAAGCCATGAGCAAAGTGAGAATGTCGTGCATGGGCTTGAGCCATAAGTGAGGGATCACCCCTTCCATACCGAAAAAGCTCCCGTAAAGCAAACCGAAAACGCTTGACGAAAGCCCACAAGCAATCAATATGAGGCCAATACCGGCCTGCTTACTTAGTTGAGGTACCAGGCGCGAGGCCAACAGTAAACCGATAGCAGCTAGAACGAGGCCATGCCCCAAATCTCCGAACATGATGCCAAACATAAGAGTAAATGTAACCGCAATGAGCGGCGTCGGGTCAATCTCCCGATAACCTGGGGTGCCGTAGGTGGTAACCAGAGCCTCTACCGGGCGAAACAGTTTGGCATTCCGCAAAAGGGTAGGCACTTGAACACGCTCTCTGAATGCGCGCGAAGGGTTCTCCTCAATAGTAGCTCGCCCTTCAGCAGCCCGTTCTATCGCTTCTCGTAGCTCCTTCACCCGGTCCTTGGGCACCCAGCCCGCAATCAAATAAACGTGCTCGCGATGGCCAAAGTGCGCCATGGCATCAGCGATGACGGCATTGCGCCGTATACGCGCGAGCATAGAGAGCAGGCGAGGAGCCACCTCTTCTATGAGGCGCTGACGCTCTTTAGCAAGCTCATCGAGCTTGGCTTGTGCGTCTTCGATTTGTCGCGAGACCTGTTCGAGCACCTCTTGTGCAGTACCGCTGTACTCTGAGGGTAGAGCCAGAGGATCAAGAAAAGCGCTCTCTAGAGCACGATCCAGGATGGGTGCATGCTCTTCGGCACAAAAGGCAAAGATAAGGACACGGCCATCATAATAGTGTACTGGGATGATCGAGTAAGGTACGCGAAACAAACTGGCCTCCAGACGAGCCAGATTTTCTGAGGGAATGGTGCCAGCAACCATGTGAAGCTGCGAAGATTGGCGCAGATCCGAGATACTGACAGATAATGGGGCCAAAAGCTCCATGGACTTGGCAACCATCCTCCAGTGCTCCAACTCGTGCTTGAGGCCAGCCTCTTTCTCGCGCAAACTATTCACACGAGACTCAATTTCGCTCAGCTCTCCTTCCAAAACCGCCAAATCTTTGGCGACGTCCAGCTTCCCTTCACAAGGGCGGAAGGCTTCCTCAATGCCAAGCTGATGGAGCAATTCAAGCACCCGGCGCTCCTGACCACGATAAGCGCTAGCACGCCCGGCCCACTCGCTACTGACATTTTCAGCCCATTTCCCCAGCGCATTGGCATCTAACAAATGCATAACACCAAGGCTGGCTACCGTCTGAGCCACGACCTCTATATCGTTCTCAAAAACAAAGATGTCCACTTCCGACATCTCGGCAGGGACAAACATGAGTTACTCCTCATTCCTTACCAGGTGCTCAGCAATCCGTTGTGGGCTCCATGCCATTTCTTTGCCCTCCAACAAAGTGACCAAATCCTGGACCTCAAGCTCCTCTAGGACTAGATAGCCCAGGAGCTGGCCCAACCGAAACGGATACCCTCTTACTTGCCGCTGAGCTAACCGCCACCAATAACGCTGCAATAGCATCTCCAGTTTGGGCATCATTTGGGCCTCGTCACTCAGCTCTGCTAAAAGATCTTGATCAAAAGCGTCCTCCCCCCAGACCCGTATCAGTACATCACTTGGTGCTGCTCCCAAGGCGATATCTCGGACCAAGTTGATATCGGTACGAAACGTGCGCCAGAGCGTATAGTTGATGATCTCCTCGGCTGAGAGATTGTAGTAGACCCTGTAGCGATATGCCCAAAGCACGTTGAGGATGTCCAACCGAGTACCAAAGAGCAAGCGAGCCTCCTCTCGCTCTGTTCCCCCCAAGTCCTTGATGGCGGCCGCCACATCGCGGTAATAACGAATATCCATCGCCACTTCAAGAGCGAAAGGCGTGTGTTCGCGTTGGTAGATCCGGAAAGCAGCCCGTAACGGATTTATATAATGAGTGTCTCGTAGGCGCTCGATAAGGCCGCTCACGGAAGACTCATGGAGCAAGACATCCCAAGGCAAGGTCGAGTGTTCACCAAGAGGTATCAATAGGCTATGGATGACATCCGGCTCTGTACCTTGGTCAAGACCACGGAAGAGAACCTTGAGATTCTCCAACTCAAAATGTTGCCACCATACTTTCACTAGCCTTCTAGCGGCGCCACCCACAAAAGCCATAGCTTTATAACAGTTCGCCGCAACTTTACCCGCCAACGCGCGTTCGATCCTTTCCAGGCTCAGGCCCCCGCTTTGCTCTACAGCGCTAATCGCATCGCTATAAGGAGTGG
Organism: Anaerolineae bacterium; assembly: GCA_034436315.1. Lineage (GTDB taxonomy): Bacteria > Chloroflexota > Anaerolineae > UBA1429 > UBA1429 > DAOTVR01. Next base: position 2,290 of record DAOTVR010000089.1, on the reverse strand, counting down.
CCCGCAACAAAGAAATGGCGGCGTCCAGCCCCTCTGCATGAAGCAAATCGCGCCAGGTGGCTTCGCTCAACAGGCGCGAGTACAAGCCTCGCACATAGGCACTCGTGCTGGCATAGCGAATGGCATCAAGACCCCCGACCATCTCGCGTCTCACTCAATGTAACCAAACTGAAAATGAACGCAACAACTCGTTCGTATTGCACCTGAGCGGCCTTTGCCCATCGTTCCGCATCACACTCTGCCTGTCTTTGAATAGCAAGGACCTCCTGTTCAGTTTGAGCCAACGACTCACGTATAAAAGCATCGGCCTCTTTCTGAGCATCCATTGCTGCTTTAGCCCGCAGCTTCTTGGCCTCTTCCTCAGCAGTGGCAACGATCCTTTTCGCTTCGGCTTCGGCCTCATCGACGATGCTTTGAGCTTGTCTCTCGATTTTCAGGACCTCACGGAGAGCCTCCTCCTCGAAACCCTTTTCATAGTCGTGCTTGTGATTAGATTCCACTCTCCACCCCTGGGAAACCAAGATTCAGTGTAAACCTGCCTTATGCTGATCAAAGGCCAACAAATAAAAACGCCGTCTTCCGGGTGCACTGTGCTCCATTGCACAAGCCCACCATCGGACGTGCGGCGAAAGGAACCATGAGGCCATATTTGAAGTTTGAATTTAGGCCCATATCAAACATTTGTCAAAAAATCACGGATTAGTTTCCGCTTTGAGAAACTACTATTCCCATGTACAATTTGAAGCTAAGCGAACCTCACGCCAATTCGCAGTCAGATGTATTTGTGAAGTTGAGGAATCTGAAGTGAGCTCTGATTGGTCGTTCGGTGACGATCTACTTCCAGATCTGCCGGCCCGCGCAGATGTGCCCCGATGCTATCATTGTGGCGCAGTTGCTCCCCCGGGCATCCCCAGTAGTAATGCCCGATGTACGACGTGTGGCTTTCATCTACACACCTGTCCGAACTGTATGCTCTACGACGGGTTAGGATGCCTCATTCTCTCCCCGTTCATCTGGCGCGAAGGCGGCGTGATGGGACAGGATTGTCCCAGCTTCATATGGCGCACAACCACTGCCATTTCCTACAGTGATTTGCCCTCCCCTGAATCCCTGGAGGGCTAAGCCTTGTTGGGTGATCTCGCCCTTTTTCGCGCTAGTATCCAGCTCATCGCGCAGCCCAAACCCACGCTCTAAGCTGGCCAAGTGAACCCATAGCAGATTGGGGCCTCAGCGTTCAGTCCCCAGGCGTTTCTGGCCGTAACCTTTCACCAAGAGCCTTGGCGAGCCGAGATGTAGAGCCCATCCGGCGGGAGCTCGTCACGCAGGAGTTGGACCTGCGTCGGGGTTAACGGGCCATCTATGATCAGTGGCTTGACGGCGAGGATCTTGCGGAAGATGGGCAAGAGGCGTTCTACAGGAGGAGCGCTGGATTCAGGGTCAAGGGTCACTTGGATCGCCTGAGGACGTTCAACGGTCAGGAGAGCCTCTACAGTATGAAGCGACCCCGAATGCAAGTGAATGATGCTGTAATCCACAGCTTCGCAGATGCGCACATCATAGGGCAGAAACCAGCGAGCATACTGAGTGGGAGAGAGAAAGGCGGAGGCATCGCATTGGGTGCGCACCACGGTGCCCGGTGCCCAGACGCCAAAAGGATTAACATAGCCTCCCTCAATGGGTGGGATGCGTTCCCATTGCGCCCGAAGGACCTCGATGAAAAGTTCGGTCACCTCCTCTAGGAAGCGCTCCAAAGCGCGGGGGTGATCGTACATAGAGAGACACATCAACTCCGGCCCAAGCACGGCCTCGGCCAGGTCGGAGGGGCCGCGCATAAGCGTGTGTGTCACAGCATAGCGCCCACCGCTACGCGCGACCAGGCCCTCGGTGAGTTGAAGGAGCAAGTCCAACCATTCGGTGTTCCTGCGAGGAGAGCGGCTCTCCCACTCGGCCCAATCTCGGATGAAGGAGCGGGTGCGCATACTGCCACCCTGGATCGTGGCCCGAATGGGGCACCCCAGGATCGCCTCCATCCAGGGCACGGTGCCGTAAACCTGGCGCACAGCGATGACATCGCCGATGGTCTCCAAAGGTCCTGGCTCCAGAGTTGGCCCTAGGATACGTTCCCGATCCAACATATGCGGCAAGAGGTCAAGGTCCTCTGTAGCCAGCCCGCCCCCAACCAGGGGCAACCACAGCCTGCCCAAAGGGGCGTGAAAGGGCTCAACATAGAGCGTCCCCTGGCGTTTCCACCAGGCTGCATGCCGGGCGAGAAGTTCTCGGCAAGAGTTAT
>DAOTVR010000088.1:0-19688 GCA_034436315.1 Anaerolineae bacterium | reverse complement strand
CAGCTAAACTGCGAATAGTAGCCCTTTGTGGACAACCGAGGCTGCTAAAAGACCAGGTATGGCCATTATCGTTGCTTGTAAAGAGCCCACCGCTGGTGACGGCGTAAAACAAAGGCGCTCGCCCTTTTGGTGTGGCTATCGCCAAAGCCTCGATGAGTAAGTTTGAGGGCAGCGAGTCGCGCGCCAGGTTCGTCCAAGTTCCGTTGGGTTCAATCCGGTAGATGCTCCCAGCATCCGTGGCAACAAGGATGTCGTGGTGCTTCGGTTCAACTAATCCGCTGGTTACATGGCCGTTAAGGGGTTGAGTTGTTACGCGTTTCCAGACCAGTGTCTCGGCCGGGTCAGCATTGACAGGAAGGCGATATACTTCCCTTCCCACTCCTACATAAATAAATTGCTCCTCCTTCGGCGAAAGCCAGATCGCGCTCACACGAGAGCCGGGGAGGCCAAGGGCTAGATGTTCCCAGCTTACCCCGAAATCAAGGCTGCGCCATACGCCGGCACCGTCTGTGCTCATGTAGAGGATGGTGGGGACTTCTAGGGCCGTCTGTCGCCAACCGACGAGGATGCCCGTGACTTGAACGCCCGCCGCCAAGGGGCTATGCGCTAACGCCCATGAACGCCCCCCATCTGAGCTGTGGCAGATCTCTCCTTCCCAAGTGGCGGCGAAGAGGTGCTTGGGGTCAATGGGGTCCAAGGCAAGCCAGACGAGGTCAAGGTTCGGGAGGCCATGATTACGCGCCTCCCAGGTCTGGCCTCCGTCTGTGGTTTCGTATACGCCCCAACGCGTTGCCGCGTAAAGCTGGTCTCTATTCCCCGGAACATCCAAAACCATCCTGACATCACTGGCGATAAAGCCCTCGTTGCTGGCAGTCCATGTGTCCCCGCCGTCCGAGCTCCGGTAAAGACCTTCTGCCGTGCCCACATAGAGGCGCCTGGAGTCGGTGGGGTGGACGGCGATAGCCAGGACAAGCCCCTGAGCACTCCAGGCGGGATTCAACCGCATCCAGTTGGTTCCGCCATCTGTGGATTTGAAAACCCAGTGTAAGCCGGCATTGCAATAGATAGCGTTCTGTTCAAGGGGATGTAAGACGATTTCAGAGACTGAGGGGTGCTCCCCAAACTGCTGAACGATCACCCAGCTGGTGCCGCCGTCGTCCGAACGAAAAAGGCCCTGTGGCGTCCCGACCCAAATTCGCCGCGTCAGATGGGGGTCAAGCGCGATAGTCTGCACGCGCTGTTCCTTCAGAAAGTCATGGCCAACGGGCCGCCAACTAGCCCCCCCGTCGTCTGACCTATAGAGGCCCTGATCCGTCCCGGCGAAAAGGGTCTGGGGATTGGAGGGGTCTATCGCGAGTGACCAGACGCTGGTCTCAGGGAGGCCCTGCCCAGAATATTCCCAGTGGTCGCCGTGATCTGCGCTTTTGAACACCGCGTTCTCGCTGCCGAGGTAAAGCACCTCGGACTGCAAGGGGTGAACGGCAAGGGAGAGGACCAAATCGCTGGTGAGGCCGCTACCAAGTTGAACCCAGGACTCACCTCCATCTACGGAGCGAAAAAGCCCCTCGCTTCCACCGGCATAGATCACTCGAGCATCTAGGGGCGCAATGGCTAGCTCGGTGATCTCCTGACAATCAAGCGACCCTCCAGAAAGGCGTACCCAATGAGCTCCCCCATCAAGGCTCTTGTATAGTCCATTCTGAGCACCCATGAAGATGAGATCAGGGTTATCAGGATGGATGGCCAACGCATGAACCATGCCCCCAAGAGGTCCGCCTGTTTGCGCCCAGCGGATGGGGCCTGCCGCCTGGATAGCTATGGGCCAAAGAAAAGCCCAAAGTACCGCGAGACAAATGATGGGCAGGAGATGCCCGCGCTCCTGATTCGCGCTATACATTAGGCCCACTCCACGAAAAAGTGGTCGCGACCAACCAGGGCTGTTAGTTGTTGTTCCACCCGAGCCGAGTAGGAGGTCCTCAAGTTGGGGAAGATCATCTCTACTCGGCCTCGGCCATTGTGAAGACGAAAGCTAAAGGGCGTTTCGCCACGGTTTTCCGTCAGCAGCTGGAAAACGCGGGTCACAATATCCAGTGTTGTGCGCTCATCGGCGGTGAGAGGGATTTCTACGAAAAGATGCGCAGCTTTCTTACGCCCCACTTGGCGCCTTTGGGCATTCTGAGGGAGCTTGTAAGGTTCAATAGCCTCGACGATCAGTTTGGCACGTTCATCACGAAAGTCGACTTTGCCGCGTACCAGAAGCAGAGCGTCCTCAGTGAGGATCTCCTTGGCCTCCTCATAGACGCGGGGGAAGATGACCAGCTCAATGCTACCCGACAGATCCTCCAACTGGACGAAGGCCATGTTGTCGCCCTTCTTGGTGGCGATTGTGCGCAGCGAGTTGACTACCCCAGCCACTTGGACCTGCTCGTTTTCCATGGAGGCATCGATGTCTGCGAGCATGGTGAGCCGGTCATCAACGTACTGCGAGAGGAGATCGAGCGGATGAGCCGACATGTAGACGCCGAGCAGTTCTTTCTCATCTGCGAGGAGTTTTTTCTCCGCCAGGGGAGGTACATCCTTGGGCAGGACGAACTTGGCATCCCCGACTTGCTCGGTATTGAAGCCAAGGTCAAAGAGGCTGCGTTGCCCGATTTCGCGGGAGCGGTGCACCTGCTGGCTGACAGCCATCATCTGATCTATCGCGGCCAGCAAGGCGGCGCGGTCCCCAAGTGAGTCAAGGGCGCCGGCGCGGATTAAGCATTCCAGACAGCGTTTGTTGACCTGACGAAGGTCGACGCGTCGCAGGAAATCATCAATGTCGGCGAAGGGCCTATTGCCCCTAGCCTGGACGATGATGTTAGCCGGTCCGTCGCCGACGTTTTTAATTGCCCCCAGGCCGAAGCGGATGGCTAGCTCCTTGGCTCCTAGGAGTTGGTCCCTCTCTGCCAGGGATTGAGCTGCCGCCGGTTCAATGATGAAATCGGCGTCCGAATAGTTCACATCGGGAGGGCGCACCTCAATGCCCAGGCGGCGGCATTCGGCGATAAGCTGGGCCACCTTTTCCAAGTTCCCACGCTCGATGGAGAGCAAAGCGGCCATGTACTCCACCGGATAATGGGCTTTCAGATAAGCGGTTTGTAAGGTGATGACCGCGTAGGCAGCGGCATGGGACTTGTTAAAGCCATAGTCGGCGAAGAACTCGATGTCCGTGAAGATCGCCTCGGCTGCCTCACGGGGGATCCCGCGCTCTACTGCGCCGGAGATAAACCTGGCGCGTTGCTCTTCAAGATCTTTCTTTTTCTTCTTGCCCACAGCGCGGCGCATCAGGTCAGCTTCGGCCGGCGTGTAGCCAGCGAGCTCTGAGGCGATGCGGATGATCTGCTCCTGATAGACGATGATGCCGTAAGTCTCTGCAAGGATCGGCTCCAGGGCGGGATGACGGTAGGTCACTTCTTCACGCCCGAACTTGCGGTTGATGTAGTTGGGGATGAATTGCATAGGGCCTGGCCGATAGAGCGCCAGAACGGCCACGATATCTCTGAACTCGGTGGGTTGCATCTCCCGTAGAGTGCGGCGCATGCCACCACCCTCCACCTGGAAGACGCCCGTTACATTCCCCGAGGAGAGGAGGGCAAAGGTTTCGGGATCATTTAGAGGGATGGAAGCTTGAGTCAACTTGGTGCCGGTGGTGCGCTCGATCCAGCGAAACGCTCTATCTATAAGGGTAAGCGTGGAGAGCCCTAGGACGTCAAGTTTCAGAAGGCCTATGGCCTCTATATCCTCCATACAAAACTGGGAGACGATCCCCTCGCCCCGGGGCGCGCGCTGGAGGGGTGTGTACTCGACCAAGGGCTTGTCGGTAATGAGCACGCCCGCCGCGTGGGTGGAGAAGTGGCGCGCTACTCCCTGGAGGGCCAGAGAGCAGTCGATGAGCTTCTTGATATAAGGTTTGCTTTCATACAGTTGCTTCAGCTCGGGGACGGTTTCCAGGCCATCTTGGATGGTCTTCTTGGGGCCAAGGGGCACAAGCTTGGCCACATGGTCTACTTCAGGCAGAGGGATCCCCAAAGCGCGGCCTACGTCGCGGATAGCCCCTCGGGCCAGCATAGTTCCGAAGGTGGCGATCTGCGCCGTCCGATCTTTGCCGTAGCGCTGGGTCAGGTAGTCGATGACTTCCTGGCGTCGGTCGTCGGGGAAATCCAAATCTATATCGGGCATGTTCACCCGGCCAGGGTTCAGGAAACGCTCAAAGATGAGGCCTAGACCCAGAGGCTCAAGGTCGGTGATTCCCAAAGCATACGCTACGATGCTGCTAGCCCCTGAGCCCCGTCCCGGTCCGACGAGCATTCCGGCCTTATGCTTGGCCCAATTCACAAGGTCGGCGCAGATCAAAAAGTAATCATCAAAGCCCATGGAATGGATCATCTTCAGCTCATGCTCGAGCCGCTTTTGGATCTCTGGGGTGATCTGTGAGTAGCGCCGCTTTAACCCTTCCTCGCATAGCCTTTTCAAGTACGATTCCGCGGTGTAGGGCGCCGGCACGTCGAATTTAGGCAGGTGATAACCCTCATAATTCAAATCCACATTGCACATTTCTGCGACCAAGTTGGTGTTGGCCAAGGCTTCGGGATACTCGGCCATCAACTCGGCCATTTCCTGGGCGGTAGCGAAATGGTAATCGTCGCTGCCCATTTGCATCCGCTCAGGGTCGGCGAGGGTCGTGCCCGTCTGGATGGCCAGGAGGAGTTCGTGAATGGAAGCATCACTACGTCGCAGGTAGTGCACGTCGTTGGTCGCCACGCAGCGCAAACCCAGTTCTTTCGCCAGCGCGATCAAATGCTTGTTGACCTGCTCTAACTCGGGGAGGCCCTTGTGTCGCTGAAGCTCAAGGAAATAGTTCTCCGCGCCAAAGACCTCTCTAAACCAACCGGCAACTTGCCGGGCTTTCTCATACTCTCCCGCTGCCAATAGGGAGGGCACTTCTCCTGAGATACATGCGCTACAACAGATCAGCCCTTGGGCATGTTCGGCCAATAGATCCTTGTCCACTCGGGGCTTGTAGTAGAATCCTTCCAGGTTGGCTGTGGTCACGAGCTTGAGCAGGTTTTTGTAACCGGCCATATCCTTTGCCAGGAGGATCAAATGGTAGGCCTTGGCATCCAGCTGCGATTCTTTCTGGGTCAACTTTCGGGGTGCCTGATAGACCTCACAGCCGTAGATCGGCTTAATCCCCACTTGTTTGGCCATGTGATGAAACTTGATCACGCCATATAACTGGCCATGATCGGTCAAGGCTAACGCCTGCGCACCGCACTCCCGGGCATATTGGCATAGGTCCTCAAGACGAGCCAAGCCATCAAGCAGGGAATACTCACTATGCACGTGCAGGTGAACAAAGGCGTTCATCTGGGCCTCCTGCCTGAAACCGTTCCAGTTCCGTGGTAGCTATCCACCATGCAGGCAATCCTGGCATGCCACGATGCTATTCTAACACAAGCCGGTGACGGATGAAAGTCGGAACGTGACTTTCATGCGTCTCAAACGTCATGAATCAATGTAAATTTTATGCCATGATTTGTCACTTGAGCTATACTTTTTGTAGCTTTGAGCCATATTGAGCGAGGTGATTTTAGAGGGATGTATAACGGAGGCCCTCGAGCTATGGAAACGGAACGGCACACTCTGATGACCGCCAAGGAAGCGGCTCGTTATCTCAGAGTTAGCCTGCTCACCCTCAGCAAGATCGAGCGGGAAGGTCATATCATACCTTTTCGCACGCCTGGGGGGCATCGGCGGTATAGCCTTGAGATGCTCAATGAATATCTTGAGCGAAGCAGGGAAAATCGGAAGAAGAAGTAGCACGTTGCCGGTTTCAGCCGCTTGAGTCTTTTTGGAGCAGGCGTCATTTGGCAAATTGTGGCAAGTGTGCTATTATATATGCATAACTTGCGAGCTATACATGCTCGCAGTGTGGCAAGTGTTAATGCCACTTGATGGGTGGGCTTTTGGATGACCTGCGCCAAGTGTCAGTACACACTTGGTTTAGGTCATCTTTTTCTGACGGACCAAGGAGGGAGGGCTGAGGATTCGCCCAAGGATAAGAAGTTGTGAGGGGCCCGCTGTACTGAGCGTGGCAGTTACCTTGTCGTAGACAAGGTCAGAATGATGAATAAATCAGTAGAACAGTTAAGAGAAAAGGGGTTTGAGATGAGAATTTACGTAGGCAATCTGGCGTATGGAGTCAATGAAGAAGAGTTACGTCAGGCCTTTGCTGCTTTCGGTCAGGTTGAGTCGGTTAACGTCATTACCGACAGGGAGTCTGGCCGATCCAAGGGGTTTGGTTTTGTGGAAATGCCCGTTGCTGGCGAGGCTCAAGCGGCCATCGCTGGGTTGAACGGCAAGGAGATTAAGGGCCGAGCAGTCACGGTCAATGAGGCGCGTCCTCGGGCCGAGCGCAGTGATACCGGGCGTGGCGGCAGGGAAAGCCGCGGCGGCCGTCGCTGGTAGTCACGGCGATTGCATTCTCTCAAGAAACCGATAAGAGCTGGAAATCGCGCCTAGCTGTTGCTCTCGCATCTGCAGTCGATTCCAGTGTATTGGGACTTTGCACGCGCCGTCGCTGGTAGTTGACTCTTAATCCAAAATGTGCTAAATTAATTATTAGCGAGTCCGAGGTTGGGCAAAGTGTGGGCCAAAGTGGAGCTTGCAGAGGGACTAAAGGTTCTTAATCTGTCCTGGGTTTATCCCAGAGTGGCTCAGCTTTCCTTGCCTTTGTCTCAAGGCGGCGTCCGTTCCTTTTACTATTATTACCCTCGTAGGATGGCGGGCGGGCGTCGCGCTACTCGGATGAGGCTATAAAGCGACGAGGCACGAAGTCTAGAGCGAGAGCGTGGAGCGCGAAGCCCACGCTCTCGTTATTTATATAGGCAAGGGGGTCTGAAGGGAGAGATGGCTATCAGGGGAGTCCGTGGGGCCACAACGGTCAAGGCCAACGTTGCCGAAGAGATCCTTTCCGCTACGCAGGTGCTTTTGGAGGAGATGATACGCGTCAACGGCATCCTCATTGAGGACCTTGCGGCCGTGTTCTTTACGCTCACGAGCGACCTCAATGCCGCCTTTCCGGCTCAGGCTGCGCGGCAGATGGGTTGGCAGTATGTCCCCCTTTTGGATGCTCAGGAGATCCCCGTGCCGGGAAGCCTGCCGCGTTGCATTCGGGTGCTCATGTTATGGAATACGGCCGTTCCCCAGCGCGACATCGTTCATGTTTATCAGGGTGAAGCTCGAAGCCTTCGTCTAGATCTTGTCGGCCTTAAGGCGGAACCAGGAGAGGAGGAATCGTTATGATCGTTGTCATGCGTCGGGGTGCTTCGCAGGAGAACGTTCAGGCGGTAGTGGAGCGGGTGAAGGAGCTGGGCTTCCGGCCCCACCTTTCGGTGGGCGAGGAGCGCACTATTATCGGCGTCATCGGCGATGAGCGGACGCTGAACGAGAACGTCTTTCGCCTGATGGAAGGCGTGGAGAAGGTGGTGCGTATCCTCAAGCCTTATAAATTGGCCAGCCGCGATTTTCATCCTCACGATACGATTGTGCCCATCAACGATATCTCCATCGGGGATAAGCGGGTCGTCATCATAGCCGGCCCTTGTGCTGTGGAGAGCCGCGAGCAGATCCTGGAGACGGCCCAGGCCGTCAAAGAGGCTGGGGCGCATATCCTCAGGGCAGGGGCTTTCAAGCCGCGCACCTCGCCTTATAGCTTCCAAGGCCTAGGGCAGAAGGGCCTGGAACTGCTGGCCGAAGCCAAGGCCAAGACGGGACTGGCAGTCGTCACCGAGGTGATGGCTCCTGAATTGGTGCCCGTGGTCGCTGCATGTGCGGATATCCTGCAGGTCGGCACGCGGAATATGCAGAATTTCAGCCTCCTTCATGCCGTGGGAGAATCGGGCAAGCCCGTGCTGCTCAAGCGGGGGATGATGTCCACCATGGAAGAATTGCTCATGTCGGCCGAGTACATCCTATCGCACAACAATAACCAGGTTATCCTCTGTGAGCGCGGCATCCGCACCTTTGAGACCTATACTCGCAACACGTTGGATATCAGCGCCGTCCCCGTGCTCAAGCAGTTGACTCATCTCCCCGTGCTGGTAGATCCAAGCCATGCCACAGGAAACTGGGAGTGGGTGACGCCGCTCTCGTTGGCGGCCATCGCTGCAGGGGCCGATGGGTTGCTTATTGAGGTACATCCCCATCCCGATAAAGCTCTTTCCGATGGTGATCAGTCCCTCAGGCCGGAGCGTTTTGCGGAGTTGGTGAACAAGGCCCGCGCCGTCGCCCTGGCTGTGGGTCGCGAATTATAGGGGGCCAGGATGCCCTTTACCATCGCCGAAGCGCAAGTGACTATCGTCGGTTTGGGGCTGATGGGAGGCTCGTTAGCCGCCGCGCTGAGCACGATGGGTGCCTGTCGGCAGGTAGTAGGAGTTGCTCGGCGTCGGGGAACGCTGGCCACGGCCCAGGAATTGCGTTTTATCCACAAGGGAACCACGGATTTGCAAGAGGGCGTACGCGATGCCGACGTCGTCATCTTGGCTACGCCGGTGCAAGATATCATCGCCCGGATCAGCCTCATCGGGCCTATGCTCAAGCCGGGTTGTCTGTTGATGGATATCGGCAGCACCAAGCGAGCCATCTGCCGAGCTATGGAGGACCTCCCCGCACACGTACAGCCTTTGGGAGGGCACCCGATGTGTGGCAAGGAAACGTCGGGCCTCACCATGGCTGAGCCGGGCCTCTTTCGCGACAAGGTTTTCGTGCTTTCGCCCTTACCGCGCACGACGCAAGAGGCGTTAGACCTGGGACGGGATCTGGTGCATTCTATTGGGGCTAGACCGCTCGTTTTAGATGCGGAGCGCCATGATCGCCTGGTAGCTGTGACAAGCCATCTTCCCTATATGCTGGCTGTCACGCTTATGCGGGCTGCGGAGTCTTTCGCCCAGGATGACCCTTTGGTCTGGAAATTGGTTGCCAGCGGTTTCCGGGATACTAGCCGCCTCGCCGGCGGGGATATCACCATGATGCGGGACATCATCGCTACCAATCGCGATCAAATTCTCAGGGCGCTTCGCCAAGCTCAGGATGAGCTGGCGATCCTCGCGCGTTACCTTGAGGAAGGTGACCTAAATGCCCTTGAGCACGCCTTAATCGCTGCCCATAACCGTCGTTTGGAGGTGTACCGATGAATCTGAGCGTTCACCCCGTGTCTCGCCTGCATGGGGAGATCACCGTCCCCGGCGACAAATCCATCACACATAGGGCTTTGCTCTTTGGCTCGCTGAGTAAAGGTCCCTCGCGGGTGAAAGGCTTTTTAGACGGTGGGGATTGCCGGGCCACCATGGATTGTCTGCGGGCGCTTGGAGTCAAGATCGAGCAGACAGGAGCGGATGAGCTGGTGGTTCACGGCCCCGGCTTGCACGGTTGGCAGGAGCCGGAAGATGTGCTCCATTGCGTGCGTTCCGGGACGACCATGCGTCTCCTCGCCGGGCTTTTGGCCGGACAGGACTTTTTCAGCGTGCTCACCGGAGAAGCCCAGCTTCGTCGTCGTCCTATGGATCGCATCGTGCAACCGCTGCAACAGATGGGGGCGCGCATCACAGGGCGGCAAGGAGGAAAGTTGCCTCCGCTGAGTATTGTCGGGACGAGCCTCCGGGGCATTGAGTATACCTTGCCGGTCGCCAGCGCCCAGGTCAAGTCCTGTATCCTTCTAGCCGGATTGTACGCAGAAGGCACCACGACCGTGATAGAGCCGGCCCCCTCTCGCGACCATACCGAGCGCATGTTGCGCGCCCGAGGAGTCTCTTTGGAGAGCCGGGGGAGGACACACATCCTGAGGGGACCCGTGCTTGCGGATCTCGTTAGGCTAGACACCGTTGTGCCGGGAGATTTCTCTTCGGCAGCCTTTTTCCTGGTGGGGGCCTTGCTATTGCCCGGGAGCGAGGTGCTCCTGCGGAGGATTAACACCAATCCAACGCGCACGGGCTTGTTAGAGGCCTTGAAAAGCATGGGCGCCAGTTTCTCTTTGCTTGATGAGCGCGACGAAGGGGGCGAGCCGGTAGCCGATTTGCTCGTTCGCGCCCAGCCTTTGCATGGCACAGAGGTCGGTGGGGATTTAGTGCCGCGCATGATCGACGAGTTTCCTATCTTTGCCTTGGCCGCCACGCAGGCTCAGGGTTTTACTCGGGTACGTGACGCCGCCGAATTGCGGGTCAAAGAGAGCGATCGCATCGCCACCATTGTGGAGGCCCTGCGTGCCCTTGGCGCGCGCATCGAGGCCCGGCCGGATGGGTTTGATATTGAAGGGCCCACTCCTCTACGGGGCGCCCTCGTTGATAGTCACGGCGATCATCGCCTGGCGATGACCTTGGCCATCGCCGGCCTTCTCGCTAAAGGAGAGACTAGCGTCGCCCATGCTGAGAGTATTGCCGATTCCTTCCCTGGCTTTGAGGAGCGCCTGCACCTCCTGACCGAGGGGGCTTGGCCATGAACGCGGGAAGCTCCTCTCCCGGTTTTTCTCTCCCCAGCATCTCTGGGCGGACGCGCATCGTAGGGGTCATCGGTTGGCCGATTGCCCATAGCGTCTCGCCGGCGATGCACAATGCCGCTTTTCAGGCTTTGGGCCTGGATTGGTGTTATGTGCCTTTCCCTGTGCGCCCTGATCGCCTGGCGCAAGCTGTGGCGGGAGTGCGGGGGTTGGGCCTGATGGGCCTTAACGTCACCGTGCCCCACAAGCAGGCTTTGCTCGCCCTTGTGGACGAGCTGACCCCCGAGGCACAGGCCGTGGGCGCCGTGAACACCGTGAGCGTGAAGGGGGAGGTCCTCGTAGGTCATAATACCGACGTGCGCGGTTTTTTGCGCGCGCTAGAAGAAGTGGGCTTTGAAACCAAAGGATGCTCGGCGCTGGTTTTAGGGGCTGGTGGTGCGGCCAGGGCGGTCGTCTATGCCTTGGTGCGGTCGGGCGCGCGGGTGACGCTGCTCAACCGCACAGTGAGCCGGGCGTGTGCTTTGGCCCGTGAATTCGCCTCGTTGAGCGAAGGGGCGCGTTTAGAAGCTGGCCCCCTTGATGTCCAGACGTTGCGCCGCGCAGCGCCGCAGGCCGGCCTGATCGTCAATGCTACATCGTTAGGCATGTGGCCCGAGGTGAACGCCTCGCCCTGGATTGAAGGGGTGCCTTTCCCCGCGAATGCGCTCCTCTTTGACCTGGTCTATAATCCGCGCGAGACGTTGCTTATGCGCCAGGCTCGCGCTGGAGGGGCACAGGCAGTGGATGGGTTGCGGATGTTGGTCCATCAGGGCGCGGAGGCTTTTGAGCTCTGGACGGGGGTTCAGCCTCCCATTGAGGTGATGTATGCCGCATGTATGGCGGCCTTGGGAGGTAATTGAGGTGCTCCGTTTCCTTACCGCTGGGGAATCACATGGCCCGGGACTGGTGGCCATCGTTGAAGGGCTGCCCGCAGGTCTGAAGATAGGCCCAGAGGACATAGATCGGGAATTGAGTCGCCGCCAGGGAGGTTACGGCCGTGGGGCGCGCCAAACCATTGAGCGCGACCAAATGCGCTTCCTTGCCGGGTGGGTGAATGGCATGACCATCGGCGCACCCCTAGCGATGCTCATCCCTAATCGCGATTGGGAGAACTGGCGTGATCGCGAGATCCCCCCCTGGACAAGGCCTCGGCCGGGGCATGCTGACCTCGCCGGAGCTATAAAGTATGGCCTGAATGATTTGCGCCTCGTGGCAGAGCGGGCCAGTGCCCGCGAGACGGCGGCGCGCGTCGCCGTGGGCGCGGTGGCCAAGGCTTTGCTGGCTGCAGTGGGTGTAGAGATCGGCAGCTACGTGGAGGCCATCGGTGAGGTGAGGGCTGAGCTGACAAAGATGCCTCTATCCCAGAGAGTAGCCCTAGCGCGCCATTCAGATGTGGCCTGTCCGGATGAGGAGGCAGCCCGAAGGATGCGCGATCGGATCGACGAGGCCCGTTCCGCCGGAGATTCGCTAGGGGGGCTGTTCGTCGTCGTCGCGTTGGGAGTGCCCGTGGGCCTGGGCAGTTACGCTCATTGGGATCGGCGGCTGGATGGGCGTCTGGCTCAGGCGGTGATGAGCATCCCGGCCGTCAAGGGGGTGGAAATCGGCCCTGCCTTTGAGAACGCGGCCCTCCCCGGCACACAGGTGCATGACCAGCTTTATCCCGGCAAGCCTCGCCCACGGCGGCTCACGAATCGTGCCGGCGGGATTGAGGGGGGCGTAAGCAACGGCGAGCCGATCCTGGTTAGGGCGGCGATGAAGCCCATCCCTACGACGGTGACGCCGTTGGCTACCGTGGATCTGGCGACGGGTGAGGCTACAAGCACTCAGTATCAACGCTCTGATGTGTGCGCGGTGCCCGCAGCCGCCATAGTAGGCGAGGCGATGGTCGCCTGGGTCCTGGCGGATGCCTTGTTGGAACGTTTCGGTGGCGATACACTGGATGGCTTGGTGCGGAGGGTGAACGATGAGCGCGAGTAGGCGCAATATCGTCCTCACCGGATTCATGGGCACGGGAAAAAGCGCTGTGGGGCGTGAGGTGGCCCGAAGGCTGGGGCGCCCATTTGTAGATATGGACGAGGTGATCGTCCAACGCGCGGGGATGAGCATTGCCGATATCTTTCGGCAACATGGTGAAGGGACGTTTCGCCGCTATGAGCGCGCCTTGTGTGAGGAGTTAGGCCGGCAAGAGGGCCTGGTTATTGCTACCGGTGGGGGCGCTCTGGTGGATCCCTATAACCGCGAGCTGATGGCCGCCAACGGATATCTCATCTGCCTGGATTGCGAGGTGGAAGAGCTCATTCGCCGCCTGGAGGGGGACGATAGCCGCCCGATGCTTTGGGATGAGGATCCGCGAAAACGCTTGGTTGAGCTCTATCGCGCTCGTCGGTCGGCTTATGTTGAGGTGCCCTATCATCTGGATACGACCTCACGCCCTCTTGAGGAGATCGTCACGGAGGTCATCGGGCTCGTTCAGGCAGAGCCGGTTGTCCACCGGGTCCTGACGCCGCTTGGCAATTATCCGATCTACTTGATCCCAGGAGGGCTGGCGCATCTCGGCGCCCTATTGCATGCTCGTGATGTGGGAGCGAATGTGGTCTTGGTCACCGATGAGCACGTCTGGCCCCTCTACGGCAAGACCCTCCTGGAGAGCTTGCGACGCAGTCGTTTTGCTCCCACCGAAATCATCCTCCCCGCTGGGGAGCGATTCAAGACCCTGGACAGCGTGCGCTTCCTCTACGATCGGTTTGTGGAGGCCGGGCTTGATCGCGGTGCGGCCGTTATTGCCCTAGGAGGGGGGGTCATCACCGATATGGCCGGCTTTGCTGCAGCCACCTTTATGCGCGGTGTGCCCTTTGTGCCGGTGCCAACAACGCTTTTAGGGATGGTGGATGCCTCAATCGGCGGCAAGGTCGCCGTGGACCATCCTAAGGGCAAAAACCTCATTGGGGCTTTCGTGCAGCCGCTCCTGGTCATGCTTGACCCGCAGACGCTGGAAACTCTCCCAGAGCTCGAACGCCGCGCGGGGCTGGCGGAGGTGATCAAAGCGGGCATCATCGCTGATCGGGAGCTTTTTGAGCGCCTGGAAGCGGGTGTGGATGGAAGCGATCTCGCGTGGATGGTCCAACGGGCCATTGCCGTTAAGATCGCCGTCGTAGAAGAGGATCCTTACGAGCAGGGCCGGCGGGCCGTCTTGAACTTGGGACACACCTTCGCTCACGCCTTTGAGGTGTTGGCCGATTATCAGCTTCACCATGGCCTGGCGGTAAGCATGGGCTTGGCGGCAGCGGCCCACCTGGCCGAGATCCGCGGGTTGTGCTCTGTACAGACGCGCGAACGGATCATTAGCACGCTCAAGGGACACCGTTTGCCAACAAGCTATGACTCTTATCCTCCCTCTGCAGTGTATCAAGCGATGTTTGCCGACAAGAAACGGCGAGGGACGCGCCTGCGCTTTGTATTGCCTAAGGAGATCGGCGAAGTAGTCATTGATAGTGAGGTGAGAGAAGATCAAGTATACGCCGCACTGGAAAGGATTCGCTCATGACCAAGCGTTATCTCGTCATTCACGGGCCTAACTTGAACCTATTGGGTCTGCGCGAGCCCGGTATTTATGGCGCAGATACGTTAGAAGAGATTAACCGACGGCTTTTTTCCTGGGCTAAGGACAAGGGGATTGAGCTTGATATTGTGCAGTCAAATTATGAGGGAGAGATCGTTGAGGCCATTCAGAATGCTCGGGGACGATTCTCGGGGTTGGTGATCAATCCGGGAGCCTATACCCATTATAGCTATGCCATACGGGATGCCATCGCAGCAGTAGCTTTGCCGACGATAGAGGTCCATCTCTCAAACATCCATGCTCGTGAGGCGTTTCGCCATACTTCTGTTATCGCCCCTGTCTGCCGAGGACAGATTTGTGGTCTGGGTTGGTTCGGTTATATCCTCGCCCTGAGTGCCTTGGCTCACGCCGAGGAAAGTGCCGGCACCTAAAGTCGAGCGGCCCACCCTACTTTCTGAGGTGGGCCGCTCGTTTAGGATCAAGCACTCACTTTAACGCTCTATCGTCGTCGCAAGAAGGGAGGGATATCCAAATCGGCGTTATCAAAAGGACGCGAGATAGCCTCTTCTTTTTTGGCTTCCTTGGGCGTGGGGATTTGGAGGCTCGTCTCAGGGCGTTCGCTTATCTCAAGTCCGGTAGCGACGACCGTAATCTGAATCTGATCGCGCATCTGCTCGTCAATCACGGCTCCGAATTTGATATTCGCATCGGGGGCAGCAGTTTGGCGGATCAGCTCTGCCGCTTGATTGACCTCGTACAATGTCAAATCCTCGCCGCCCTTGACGTTAAAGAGCACGCCCTTGGCCCCGCTGATCGTGATATCAAGCAATGGGCTGGTGATCGCCTGTTGGGCGGCGGCTAACGCGCGCTCTTCCCCTGAGGCACGGCCAATGGCCATGAGGGCAGCGCCACCATCTTTCATGATCGAGCGCACGTCAGAAAAGTCCGTGTTGATCAGGCCCGTCACCGTGATCAGCTCGGAGATCCCTTGAATGCCCTGGCGCAGGATGTCATCGGCCACGAAGAAGGCCTCTTGCAAGGGTGCCCGCCGATCCACTAACTGGAGCAAGCGGTCGTTCTGGATGGCGATGAGCGTATCCACTTGCGCGGCCAACTTCTTAAGGCCTTCCTCAGCGGCCCGTGCCCGCCGCGCCCCCTCAAAGCTAAAGGGCTTGGTCACCACGGCTACAGTCAGCGCCCCGAGCTCTCTGGCGATCTCGGCCGCAATGGGCGCGGCACCCGTGCCCGTGCCACCGCCGAGACCCGCGGTCACAAAGACCATATCCGCATCCTCAAGCACGCTGCGCAGCTCATTGCGCGACTCTTCCGCCGCCTTAGCTCCCACCGCGGGATCGCCGCCCGAGCCCAAGCCACGGGTGACCGTATCGCCGATACGCACCCGTATGGGCGCGTTGGATAGCGCGAGCGCCTGGGCATCGGTGTTCACGGCGATAAAATCAACTCCGCTGACGCCCGCTTCAATCATGCGATTAACTGCATTAGATCCCGCCCCTCCTATACCAACTACCTTGATCCTCGCGCGACGCTCTTCAAGATCAGATCCTGCCATACTCCTCCTCCAGGATTAGCACTCCTTTACGTAACAGCACTCACCAGCACAGTATATCACAAAGCCACGTTAACCTATAACTCGATTCTATTGAACTTGCCAAACTTGGCTATAAATAGGCTCAATCCACGGGCACTGATTCAAACGATAAAAGCCGCAATAGTCAGCTTTTCTAGCTATGTTAGCATGCCCCTATCTCTTTGTCAATAGCAAAGTGCCCTCGTACGGGCGATTTGCGTAAAAGATGCGTAAAGATTTCTCAAAGCGTTTCCGGGAGCCCTTATATGCGGTATAATATCAAGCTACTGAATCGGGACAACGTTTTATCGGTGGAAAAAGGAGGTGGATATGAAGTACGTGGTCATCTCGGGTAGCCGCAATCCCCAAGGACAGACGGCCAGGGCCATTCGTGGCCTTGTTCGCGGCCTAGAGGGCCTGGGGGCAGTTGGGCAGACCTACTTCCTTCCCACGCTCAAAATCGAGCGCTGTCGCCAGTGTGACGAAAACGGCTGGGGTATTTGCCGTAGTGAGGGGCGTTGCGTTATTGAAGATGACTTTGCCAAGCTGGTAGAGGAAATTCGCCAGGCAGACTTGGCCATCTTCGCCACTCCTGTCTACTTTGGCGATCTCTCTGAATCCATCCGAGCCTTCACGGATCGCCTGCGGCGTACTTGTATGCACGAGGCGGGCAAGGTGGGGATTAACAATAAGCGGGCTGTGGGCTTGTGTGTGGCCGGTGGGGGAGGTGGCGGCGGGCCATCATGTGCCGTCAGCTTGGAGAGGGTGCTGCGCACGTGTGGCTTTGACTTGGTGGATGTCATCCCCTTACGTCGCCAAAACTTGGACGGGAAGTTGCCCAGCCTTGAGGCCACGGGCCGCTGGCTAGGAAGCCTATAAGCCGGCTGAGCCTCTGCGGGACCTTCGCAAAGCTTTTGCTTACCCGTGTGGGGGAATTGGCCACTCGGCAAATAAAGCGTTTACTAACGCAACGTATCGCGCAAGATGCGCGTTAGCTCTAGAAAACGGGGGGAGTAGAGGACCTCTTGTGTCCGGGGGCGCGGCAGGTCAATGAGCACCTCGCGTTCAACGCGCCCGGGGCGCGGACTCATGGCCAACACGCGGTCGGAGAGAAAGACGGCTTCCTGGATGTTGTGGGTGACCATGAGCACCGTCTTGCGCCGTGCTTGCCAGATTCGGAGTAGCTCCCAGTTCATCCGCTCACGGGTCAGGGCATCTAGCGCGCCGAAGGGCTCGTCCAGAAGCAGCACCTCGGGGTCGCGGATGAGCGCGCGCGCCAGGGCCACCCGTTGACGCATCCCCCCGGAAAGGTCGCGAGGCAAGGCATCGGCGAAATCGCTCAACCCCACTAACTCTAGCAATTCACGGGCCCGGCGCTCAGCTTCTGCTCGGGGCGTGCCCGATATCTCTAAAGGCAGCATCACGTTCCGCAATGCTGAGCGCCAGGGCATGAGGGTGGAGCGCTGGAAGACGAAGCCGATCTCGCGTCTTGGTGCGAGCATGGGCTCCCCCCCGAACAATACCCGCCCTCCTGTGGGGCGTACCAAGCCGCCAAGGATCCTCAATAAAGTGGATTTGCCGCAGCCCGAGGGCCCAATAAGGCATACAAACTCGTTGGCTGCGACCTTAAAATCCGCCTCGGCAAGCGCCTCTAATTGGCTGTCGGGCGAGGTAAAGGTCATCTGAAGATGTTCAGCGATCAGGATCGGCTCGGACATCGCTCATTTGATGAATTTGTTGGTATAAAGCGTTGTGGGCTTGACGTCGGTAGTAAGCAATTTGAGCTTCTTAAGGAACAGGACGGACTCTTCCCAATCCTCTGGGCGGCTCTCGCCCAATTTCTCGCCCTGCCAGTACTTGAGACACTCTTGCAACACGGCGCGTTGCAATTTGGCTGCCGATTCGTCCATCTCGGGGATCACTTTACGGGTGATCTCAAAGGCGGCATCAGGGTCCTCTAACGTGTCTCGCAATCCGCGCAGGAAAGCGCGCACCACGCTTTGTACCAGCTTCGGCTCTTTTTTGATCGTCTGGTCGTTGGTGATGAGCCCGTTGGAGACCAGCTTGGTGTAGCGGTCTAGGTAAAAGACGTTGATCTTGTACCCCGCTTGGGTAAGCTGGATCGGTTCGTTGAGCGCGTAACAGATAGCCGCGTCCACACGCTTTTCCACCAGGCTGGCCACTTGGGTATAGCCGATCACCTGCAGTTTGACGCTGTCGGGCGGGATGCCTACTTCGTCCAAAAAGGCCAACCAGCCAATGTAGCTGGCCCCCGCCATGGCCGGCGTGCCCACGGTTTTGCCGATTAAGTGTTGGGGCTCGGTGATCCCTTGATCGGCCATGGAGACCACACAGACCGGAAACCGCCGGTACCAGTTCAGGATATACTGAACTGGCAGGCCATTGGCGCGGGCCAGGATCACTTGATCGCCGCTGGCAAGGGCAAACTGCAGCTCGTTGCTGCCCACGCGCTGCAAAAGATCCGTCTCCATGCCATAGTCCAAGACCACATCAAGGCCCTCTTCTCGGAAGTATCCTCGTTCCAAAGCCACGTACATGGGGGCAAATTGCACGTTGGGGATGAACCCCATGGCGATGGTTATCCGGCGTAGCTCCCCGGTGCCTCCCTGCTTGGGGTTAGCGCAGCCGGCCAGGAACAAGAGCAGGCAAAAGCTCAACATGAAAACACGTCGCCTCATATGTTCACCTCGCGTTTAGTTTGAATGCGTACCAAAGTAGCCCTTTTATTCCTCGGGCCAACGCCATTTGAGAAGCCACCTTTCCAGTGCAGAGACGATCAGGTACAAGGCCAGGGCGATGAACATCAGGATGAAAAGGGCTACGAACATCAGCGGTGTATCAAAGAGGCCCCGCGCCAGGTTTATCAGAAAGCCTAAGCCTCGGTCTGCGCCCACGAACTCGCCCACCACGGCGCCGATGACCGAAAGCGTGGCCCCAACTTTCAGGCCGCCGAAAAGCACCGGCAGCGCCGCAGGTAGCTCCAAGAGGGTAAAAACTTGCCAGCGCGAGGCCTGGAGGGAGCGCATCAGGTCTCTTAGCTCCGCATCAACGCTGCGGATGCCCACGATCGTATTGATCAGGACGGGGAAGAAGAGCGTGAGTGCGCAGACCAACACTTTGGATAGGCTCCCCGTGCCGAACCAGATGACCAGAAGGGGTGCCAGGGCAACGATGGGAATGGCCTGCGAGGCCACAATGTAAGGGGAGAGGACGCGTTCTAATGTGCGCGACTTGGCCAAAAAGTATCCCAGCACGATGGCCACAGTGAGCCCTAACGCTAGCCCCCCTAGGACTTCGTGCAGGGTGACGAGGATATGCATGGTGAGGCTGCCGTCATATAGGGCCACGAGAAAGCGCGTCCAGACCTGGCGTGGCGTAGGAAGGATAAAGGCTGGATAGCCTCCCCAGCGTACGATGAGCTCCCACAAGGCGAAGAAAATGACCAATGCCAGAGGGATAAACGCCTGCTGCCAGCTTGACGGCCGGCCATTGGCGTGCCTGAAGCGCCGTCTGAAACGAGTTTGGAGCGTCCTATCCGTATGCATCACAAAGGCCCCGCGCTGAACAGCGTCGGGGCCAAGGTGTAACCACACGTGACCAAAGCTTGAATGATCTGCCTTCTCCCATCCGGACTATACCGTCGGCCCCGGCATCGCACCGGGTCTGCCAAATGGCTCGCGGGCTCGGTAAAGCTACCATACCGCCGATCGGGAATTGACCACGCTAACGAGGTCTCACCCCGCCCCGAAGGCTGTTCTTGCTTTTCAGTTTGCCGAAATTATAGATTCAATGCCCTCCCTTGTCAAGTCCAAATTGCGCTTGTCACGGCGCGTGCAAAGTCGAGTTATGTAAAACACATTCGGGCGATCAACCCCTCGATGAGATACCCCATGAGGCGCCGCGCCGCAGCCAGGCTGGGCGCCTTCTGTCGGTGCAGGTAGGCGAGGGCG
>DAOTVR010000087.1:0-14066 GCA_034436315.1 Anaerolineae bacterium | reverse complement strand
CGCCCTCGCCTACCTGCACCGACAGAAGGCGCCCAGCCTGGCTGCGGCGCGGCGCCTCATGGGGTATCTCATCGAGGGGTTGATCGCCCGAATGTGTTTTACATAACTCGACTTTGCACGCGCCGTGCCCTGCGGGTCAATGGACTTGCCGGCGGCCGGCGAATGCGCTATGATCTCCCAAGATCGCCGAGAATTGCGGAGAGGAACGGGCAAGTGCCTGTACTCTGCGTTTCCCGTCATTTCCCAGTCCAAAGGAGAACCTACCATGCCCCGCGATATAGCCCTTGAACGAGAGGTTCGCCAGGCTCTGGATGCCGTGCGTCTGATCGACACCCACGAGCACCTGGATACGGAGCAAGAGTTCATCTCACAGCACGTGGACTTTGGCCGGCTCTTCCTGCACTATGCCAACTGCGACCTCATCTCCGCCGGCTGCCCGCCAAAGGACATGGAACGCATCCAACTGGATCCCCAGATGAGCCCCAAGGACAAATGGCGCCTGATGGCCCCCTATTGGGAGTATATGAAAGATACCGGCTACGGCCGCTGCCTAGAGGTGGCCATCCGCGACCTCTATGGCCTAGATGGCCTGAGCGCCGAGACGGTGGAGCTGCTATCCGAGCGCATGGCCGCTAACAGGCGACCGGGCTTCTACCGCCAGGTGTTCGACAAGGCGGGGATCGCTGTGGCCCTGTGGAACCGCCTGGATCGGCTCGGCCCTATCCCCCGCATGTGGACGCCGGAATACGACCGCACGCTATTCATCCAGGACATGCTTTGGCCGGCCGATATGTCCACAGACGCCAACTGGCGCGCGGGCTGGGGGCGCGAGATCCTCTGTATGGACGACTACTTGGAGGCCATTGAGGAGCGCTTCGCTGCCTATGCTGCGCAAGCGAGCGCCCTGAAGGTTGGCCTGGCTTACGTCCGACCACTGGTCTTTGAGGATCGCGCCAAGGGAGAGATCGAGCCGCTCTTCAACCGCTTGCTCAACGCCGGCTGGGAGCGCAACGTGAGCACGCCCTCCCTGAAGGAGTTGCGGGCCATCCAGGACTACCTTTTGCACTTCTGCCTGCGCCAGTGCGCCAAGTATGACCTCACGGTCAAGTTCCACACCGGCCTCCAGGAGGGCAACGGCAACACCATTCGCAACTCGCGGGCAGCGCTCTTGAGCAACCTCTTTTTCAAGTACCCCAAGGTGCGCTTTGACATCTACCACATCAGCTACCCCTATCAAGAGGAGCTGCTGACGTTGGCCAAGAACTTTCCCAACGTGGCTATTGACTTTTGCTGGATGTGGATCATCAACCCGGCGGCAGCGCGGCGGGCACTCCGCGAGTTCCTGGACGCGGTACCCGCGAACAAGATCCACGGCTTCGGGGGCGATTTCATCTTCGTGGAAGGCACTTACGGTCACGCCATCATGGCCAAGGAGAACATCGCCCGGGTCCTGGCGGAGAAGGTCTCCGATGGCGAGATGACCGTGGAGCGGGCGATCACCGTCGGCCGATGGCTTTTGCGGGATAACCCCATCGCCTGGTTCGGGCTACAGGGAAAGGTGCCTGTAGAAGTGTTGGGAACGTGAGCAAGCGATGCCCCGCGAGGGTCGGCATGTGCTCAATCCAGATCGTATTCTGTAGCCGGCTCAAAGAGCGAAAGCTGTTCGGCGCTGACGTTGGCCAGGTTATAGAATCTGCGTGGAGCGAGGCTTTCACTATCTAACCCACCTAACCGGTTGATAGTATTTGTAATTGCAGGCAAGCATTCCTGGCTCACAGATTCGCGGATTTGGCGACCATCGAAGCGCAACACATGCCAACCTGCTGAAGCCAAAGCATTGTTGCGCTCGTTATCTCTGCTTGCACGTTTGGGGTTGTGATGATACAAGTCGCCATCAGTTTCAACGTCAAGGCAGCCTTTGGTACAAAAGATTGCAAAGTCCAATATATAGCGGGCTCGGCCTACCTGCACATCCCACTGCCGCTCTGCATCGATTTTGCACTGTCTCAACTCAGCCCACAGAATATCCTCTAAGGGGCTTTCGTCGAACAGATCGTTGATCTCGACCGCATGCAAGAACTTGAGCCAGGTAGTGGGTATGAAGACAATGCGCCGCCAGCGTGTGCTGCGGATCGGCCTATCCAGCTTTTCCAGGCCCTGTAGACACACCTTATAATATTCCCGCCCCGATTTTGGGTTGGTCGGCTCAGAGGGAAAGAGCTCATAGCGTTTAACGAGCTTTATCTCGCGTACATGCCCATAGTAACTCACCGTAAAGGCCTCATCGCCAAAGATTTTGGTCTGATAAAATGCTAACCACTGTGGCGGCCAGCGTTTAGGCCGGCTTGCAACCGGGATGCGATACCAGAGCTCGTTTTGCAGAATGGCGAAATCCTGCTGGTTATTTATGATAGCTACCAATACCTGGCCACGCTCATCAATTCTAACTTGCTTTTTTCTCGACATAACTTGAACCCTAAAACGCTTCTAACAACCTTATTTCATTTTACTTTTCCCCGATGCCAATAGCAAGCGCAGGAGCGGGTTGTGGTAGGGCGATCGCATTTGGGTCCTTTTGTAGCAACCCGGAACGCTAGAAAGCCCGTGGAAATGGCCATAAGGCTCAAGAAGACATTCCAAAAAGGTGTTTTGGTACCCGTGGAGGGGCACAATGGCCATCATAGCGTCCCTACCGATGCCTAGAATACCGGAAAAAGCTCTAAATGCGAGGGCCCTGCGGGTTGTGGTGGACACGCATCCGGCTTATACTGCTATTCGTAGCTCGATCACGATAAGGAGGAAAAACATGTCCAACAACATCCTTGGCTCCAACGCAGTCTGTCAAGTGGCAATCATAGTACGTGACATTGAAAAGACTTCCAAGGCTTGGGCGGAGCTTCTGGGGGTGGAGGTGCCCCAGTGGCGGCTGACGGATCCTGCCGCCGAGGCTCACACCCAATATCGGGGCCAAGGCACCGAGGCCCGGGCTAAGCTGGCCTTCTTTGATTTAGGCCAGGTCAAGTTGGAATTGATCGAGCCGGTGGGCGGCCCCAGCACCTGGCAAGAGTTCTTGGACCGACATGGCGAAGGGCTGCACCACATCGCTTTCTTCGTTAAGGGGATGGACGGCGCCCTGGCTCGTCTGGAGGCGCGGGGCATTCCGCTCATCCAAAGGGGCGATTACAAGGGCGGATGCTACGCCTACGTGGATGGGATGCCCAAGCTGGGCGCGATCCTGGAGTTGCTGGAGAACTACTAAACGATGCCGATCCCACAAAGATAAGGAGATCTTTGTCATGTCCGTATCCTTGGCTTTTCAGCGCCCCAAAGGTGCGCGTTATGCTTTCCATGGGATGATGGAGAAGCGTCTGGCCGCCAACCTGGAGCATTGGCTGCTCACTGCCCCCCAGGCCAACCCGGCCATGTTGGAGATGTTTCGCGACCGTGACCGCCTCCCTCGGCGGGACCTTGTCCCCTGGGCCGGAGAGTTCGCCGGCAAGTACCTCACCTCGGCGGTACTTTGCTATCGGCTCATGCCAGACGAGCGCCTGCGAACCCAATTGGATCGTTTTGTGGACGAGCTGATCGGCGTTCAAGATGCGGATGGCTACCTCGGCCCTTTCCCGCGCCACGAACGGCTGACGGGCAAGACGCACGATGGCAAGTACGCCTTATGGGATATATGGGGACACTATCACTGCATCCTGGGCTTGCTTCTTTGGTATCAGGAGACGGGCTATCGCCCGGCCCTGGAGGCCTGTCGGCGCGCGGCGGATTACCTTTGTGCGCGCTTCCTGGATACGGGCACCCGCGTGCGCGATGCCGGGGCAGAGGAGATGAACATGGCCATCAGCCATGGGCTAGCTTTGCTTTACCAGGAAACGGGCGAGCCGCGTTATCTGCGCTTGCTACGCGAGGTAGAGGCCGATTGGGAGACGCCCCCGGCGGGCGATTACGTGCGCACAGCCTTGGCGGGCTTGCCCTTCTACCGGACGCCTAAACCGCGTTGGGAGAGCCTGCACGATATCCAAGCCATCCTCAGCCTCTACGAGATCACCGGCGAGGAGAGATACCGGCGTGCCTTTGAGCACATCTGGCGCAGCATTCGCGAGGGGGACCGGCACAATACGGGTGGTTTCTCTTCTGGCGAGCAAGCCACCGGTAACCCCTATGATCCGCGAGCCATTGAGACCTGCTGCACCGTAGCCTGGATGGCCCTCAGCGTGGACATGCTGCGCCTTACCGGGGACGCGCAAGTGGCCGACGAACTGGAGCTCTCCACGCTAAACGCGGCCCTCGGCGCGCAATCTCCCTCGGGGCGCTGGTGGACCTACAACACCCCCATGGATGGGGTGCGCAGAGCCTCGGCCCATGAGATCGTCTTCCAGGCTCGCGAGGGTAGCCCAGAGCTCAACTGTTGTTCCGTCAACGGCCCACGCAGCCTGGGGATGCTCTCCGAGTGGGCGGTGATGCAGAGTGCCGAAGGGCCGGTACTAAACTATTATGGACCCTCGGCCTTCACCGTCGCGCTTTCTTCAGGCCAGCTTTTGCGCCTGATGCAGACCACCGAATACCCTATCCAGGGACAGGTTAACCTCGCCCTTGATTTGGAAAAACCGGAGCGCTTTGCGTTGCGAGTGCGCATCCCGGCCTGGTCCAAAGAGACCAGGGCCTGGCTGAACGGCCGGCCATTAGAGGGAATCGCCCCGGGCAGTTATCTACGGTTAGAGCGCGAATGGCGCAAGGGAGATGCGCTCCGCCTGGAGATGGATATGTCCATGCGCATCTGGCGCGGCGAGCGCGAGGCGGCGGGGAAGGCCTCGTTCTATCGCGGGCCGCTGCTTCTGGCCTATGATCGGCGTTTCAACGCTATGGACCCCGATGATCTACCCGCCATCGACCTAGAACGCCTTGGGGCCGAGTTCGTGCCCTGGCGAGGAGGGTGGCCTGAGCCCTGGCTCTTGGTGCGTCTCCCCACCAAGGATGGTCGGGGGATCATCCTGTGCGACTTTGCCACCGCCGGCGCGGCGGGGACGCCGTACCGAACCTGGTTGCCGGTGTGAAAGCGGCTCTGGCAAAACTTTTCACTCTTGGGTCAATTTGACATTATAGCTTAAGCATGATATGATTTGTCAAACTTAATAGTCGTTTCCGGCACTCTTATCCAGAGAGGTGGAGGGACCGGCCCTGTGAAGCCTCGGCAACCCAAGGTGGAGTAAGTCATACTCATCCGAGATCAATCGGCGACTTGCGGCCACCTTGAAGGTGCCAATTCCGGCAGAGCCCCTGTGAGGGGATCTCTGAAAGATGAGAGGACTGCGCGTGATCGCTGTGCCTCTTCATCTGGCTGGAGCCGATGAAGAGTTCTTTTTTAGGCAATCATCGCCTCATCTCTGGAAAGAGTATGAGGCGTTTTTATTTCCTGTGACGAGGAGAGATCATGTTTTCTAAACCGGACAAGCACGGCAAAATAGGCCTTTTCACTCAGAGCGTACATGCGGGAGAGACCAAACGCAAGCCTTATGGCTCGCTCACCATGCCCATTGTGCAGACCTCAACGTATAGCTTTGAGAATACAGCCGCCCTCATCGAACACATGCGTCGCAAGGAACAAGGGCTCGAGCCATTGAGGGGAGAGTATGGGCGCTACGGCAACCCCACTCAAGAGGTTGTGGAACACAAGATGGCCGAGCTGGAGGGAGGTGAGAGCGCCTTGGTCTTATCCAGCGGTATGGCGGCCATCACCTGCACGCTTTTGACTTTACTCTCCTCTGGCGACCACTACATCCTGACCGAGGATTGCTATCGCAAAACTCGCCAGTTCTCTCTAGAGGTGATGTCTCGCCTAGGGATCAGCTGCACCCTGGTGCCCCTCGGCGATTACGAGGCTTTAGAGGCAGCGATCACCCCGCGAACGCGGCTGATCCTGGCCGAATCGCCCACGAATCCCTACCTGCGCGTCGGGGACTTGCCCCGTTTGGCTGAGATCGCCCGTCGGCATGGCCTCCTGACCCTGATTGACGCCACCTTCGGCACACCTTACAACATTCGCCCCCTAGAACAAGGGGCAGACCTGGTCATCCATAGCGCAACCAAGTACCTCGGCGGTCACAATGACCTGATCGCCGGGGTGGTTGTGGGCAGCGCAGAGCGCATCAAGCTCATTCGCGAGTTCAACAACATGCTTGGAGCGGTGGGCAGCCCCGAGACGATGTATCTCCTACTACGCGGCCTCAAGACCTTGAGCGTGCGTATGCAGCGACACAACGAGAACGGCCAGCGCGTGGCCGAATTCCTGGAAGGACACCCGGCGGTTCGTCGCGTCTGGTATCCGGGCCTGCCCTCTCACCCTGACTATGAAGTGGCACGCCGCCTCATGCGCGGCTTCGGAGGGGTCGTTAGCTTTGAGCTGGAGACCGACCTAGAAGGGGCGGGGCGCTTCATTGACGCGCTGCAAATCCCCTACATCGGGCCAAGCTTGGGTGGAGTGGAGAGTATCGTGGAACAGCCCGCGCTCATGTCGCATTTTACCCTGAGCGAGGAGGAGCGCGCGGCTCTTGGCATTCGCGGCGAACTCGTGCGCTATGCCGTGGGCATAGAGGATGCCGATGACCTCATCGCTGACTTGGCCCAGGCTTTAGAGCACGTTCCTGTGACAGGCCGTAAGGCCGTTGCCAAGCAAGCCGGCAAATAGGTTCGGATGCAGCTCAGGGGACCCCGTCAGATGAAGCGGAGGTGAGCAGATGTTAGTCATGAAATTCGGCGGCACTTCGGTCGGCAATGCCGAGCGTTTTGCGGCAGTAGCGGACATTATTGAGAGAGCCAAGGACAAAGAACTCGTCGTGGTCGTCTCGGCGATGAGCGGTACGACGAACGCCCTGATCGAGGGCGCCCGTGCTGCTGCCGAGGGTCAGGACGGACGCTATCGGGCCATTAAAGCCGAACTGTTGGCCAAGCACCTGACCACAGTGGATGCTTTGCTGGCCAACAGCCCAGAGCGCATTCATATCGCCGGCTACATTGAGGATCGGTTGCATGACTTTGAACGGCTTTGTCGTAGTATCGCCACCTTGGGCGAACTCACGATGCGCGGTCTGGATGCAGTCGCTTCTATCGGCGAGGAACTCTCTTGCCAGATTCTGGCGGCGTTAATGAGGGCACGTGGGCATCGCGCCAAGGCCGTCAGCGCGACCACCCTCATACGCACCGATGAGCATTACGGCTCTGCCACACCCGATCTGGCTGCAACGCGCGAGTTGGTCTCGCAGAACCTGCGCCCACTGCTCGCCGAGGGGATCTTGCCCATCGTCACCGGCTATATTGGGGCCACGGCACAGGGCGTCACCACCACGTTGGGGCGCGGGGGCAGCGACTTTTCCGCAGCGATCTTGGGGTACTGTCTTGACGCCGATGAGGTGCAGATTTGGACCGATGTGAACGGCATCCTCACCGCCGATCCCAAGCTCGTCCCCGAAGCCCACGTGCTGAGCGAGTTATCTTACGCGGAGGCTGAAGAGCTAGCCTATTTCGGTGCGGATGTGCTCCATCCCAAGACCATCGCCCCTCTAGCCCAGCGCGGCATTCCCCTGCGCATCCTGAACAGCTTTGCTCCTGACCAGCCGGGGACGCTGATCGTCCCTGAGCCGAATCCCTCGCGGCGCATCATGCCGGCGATCATCTCCACCGAAGGGTTAAGCCTCATCGGCGTGGCGGGCAACGGTCATGCTTGGTCACTACATATGGCTTCCCGAGCCCTGAAGTGCTTGGCTGATGCGGGGGTGGACGTACTCATGTTCTCACAGTCCTTCTGCGAACGCAACCTTAACCTAGTAGTGCGCCGACAGGACCAAACACACAGCATCAACGTCCTAAAGAAGGAATTCGAGCACGACTTGCAACTCAAGCTCCTCTCGCACATCGGCGTCCAGGAGGAGGTAGCCACGATCTCCGTGGTGGGCATGCCCGACGCCCACGGCGATTCCATCGTCCCCCGCGCATTTGCTGCCTTAGGGCAGTTAGGTCTGCGGGTCATCTCCACCGCTCAGGCTGCCTCGGCCTTCAGCGTCTCTTTCGTGATCTCAGAAAGCGACGTGGCTCGTGCCGTGCCCTTTATCCATCGCGCCCTGGGGCTTTAAACCATGAAGGGGCACCAACGCTGGCGCCCCTTCATGCCAAGCAACGACTATACTTCGGGTGGCCCCCACCAGGCCTCAAAAAAGGCCCGAATGTTTTCCAGGGGATAGCCCTTATTGAACTCGGCCTGACCAATACAGCCTCCACGATCATCCCACAACGCCCGCTTGACCCGCTCCACCGCCGCGCGCACGTCATCCGGCGTCCCAAAGGGCAGGATATATTGACGATCCAACTCGCCCCAGAAGGTGATGCGCCCCTTGAAGCGCCGGCCGATCTCCTCAATGGGCATAACGAACAGCTGGGAGTTGATCGCATCTACGCCGATCTCAATGAGGTGCTCGTAAAGATCCATGATATAGCCGTCAGAGTGCATGAAGGCGAATTTGCCGTGTGAGTGAGCGAGGTCGCAGTAATCCTTGTACAGGGGCTTAAAGTACTCTACCCACATCGCCGGCGAGATAAGCAGGGCCCGCTCAGAGCCCCAGTCATCCATGAAGGAGATGCCATCTACGTCGGTTTTGACGACATACTCTAGATGGCGCATATAGTAGTCATGAATCATATCCAGGAGGATAAAGACCTCTTTGACCCCCCAGGCCAGATCCATATAGGCATTTTCAGGGCCGCGCACGAACTGAAGTCGCTCAAAGGGGCGCGGGCAGCCCAAGAGGATGAACTTGTCGCTTGAAGCGCACGTGCGATTCACGTCCTCAAAGCCCTTTCCCAGCAGGTGATAGGGCGGCTTCCAATGGGCCAGCTTGCTCCAATCATCAATGGCGGGGTATTTGACTTCGCCGATCATCCCCGCCTGGATGTTCACCCACCTACTGCCCCAATAGTCGGTCCACTCCCCCGGCTCATAGAGTGGCGACTCGTCTGCAGGATCTTTATAGCCGCTGGGGCCGAAATCGCTAGGATATTGATCCAAGATGGCCTGGAGTTCCTTTTCGCGCCCAAAGAAGGCCGCCGGCAAAAGCCAGACATCTCGGGCCGGCCTATCTACACCCTCAAAACGCAACGTACGTATGACCCGCTCCCTGGAAGTAAGACCCATGTGTTCACCCTCTCCGCATAGTCTAGGCAGCGTTGCTTCCGCTCCCGATATTGCCTCAGATGCGATCCTGGTCTATTAT
Organism: Anaerolineae bacterium; assembly: GCA_034436315.1. Taxonomy (GTDB): domain Bacteria; phylum Chloroflexota; class Anaerolineae; order UBA1429; family UBA1429; genus DAOTVR01. The sequence continues at coordinate 4,797 of DAOTVR010000087.1, read as the reverse complement.
GATAGCCGATAATCGCTTTAGATGTCTAATTTATACGCCAAGACTCGCCACCACGTGCATGCATCGGCTACAAGACCCCCAGATCTCTACGAAGAAAGGGTACAGTGAGCGTGAGCAGCAAACTGGGCTTCCATATCCAAAAGCGAAGACAAGGATGGCCCAACGTCATCGCAGATTCAGTCCCCGCCTTGGTCAAGAGCCTTGAGTGGGGCATCATCGACGAGTGGATTCCCGAGGAGCAAACGGAGCCGGCCAAGATCTGCCGCGCGCGCAAATGGAAGGAGTTCAGAGTCTTCCTCTCCGGGCGCTATGCGACGAGCACGCAGATCCTGGAGCGACCGGAAGACCGAGCCTATGAGTTTTGGAACCGTTTACTGGATACCCTCACCGCCGGCGACCGCGATAAACGCCGCGAGGCGCTGGCCCGCATGCGCCTCTTTGACGCCTGGGAAGGCTATAACGAGGTGGGCGCCGGCGATCCCATAGCGATCGCGAACCTGGGGCGCTTTGACGCCGCTTTAGCGCGCTATTTTCACGCCGAGGGGATACGCTATGCCGGCGGCGGTTTTAGCATGACCAAACCCTCCCTAGAGGAGTGGCCACGATATTACAATGCCTTGCTAGACGCTGTGGCTTCCGGCCGGGGAGAGCGGCCCGATTTCTTACACTTTCACGAGTACTGGTGTCCCCCGAATAACTGGGAAGAGCTCTTCTCGCCAGACGGGCGCATTGACGCTGACAAGATGCGCCAAGCAACGCGGGGCTACATGTTGCACTGGCGTGAACTGTATCAACATCCGGATACCCCGTCGGAGATAAAGCTGCCGGTGATCATCAGCGAGTGCGGCTGGGATCAGGGCCAGCCACGGCAAGTGGGCTTTCGCCAGCTACCGCGCTCCGATGAAGATTATGTAAAGTGGCTGATCTGGTACGACCAAGAGCTCAAGAAGCCACTGGACGGCGTGGACTATGTGGTTGGAGCGGCGATTTATACTTACGGCCATGAGGCACAATGGGCCTCTTTTGAGATAGATCAGTGGCAGGGCCGAGGCGTCTTGGATTCATTGCGCGCCTACCTGCGGGAAGAGAACCTTTCGCCCCATCCCTGGGATTGGCAAGCCGCCTGGAAACCCCCAGAACCGGAGGTTGAAGAGAGCCATTTCGTGCTCTTGGCTCAGAATAGTCCCATCGCCTGGCGCCACGCCCTGGACAAGTACTTGGAGACCTTCAAGGTAACTAACGGCCAATCTCTGGACGATGCCGTTCGTCTCGCAGCCAAACGCCACCATATTACCCTGGTGGGCAGCGCGGATAGCCCATATGGTTTGCCCAAGGAATGGGAAGAGGAGATCCGCCGCCGTAATCCCAAGATCATCATTGACCGTATGGAGGCGAGGAGCGTCTCGGAGTTACGGCGCGTGGCCGACCGGCGCGCCCAACGGGGAGATCGTTACGGCGAACATGATCGCGATGAAGCGCGCTAAAGCGATTGACCATCTTCTCCTGTCGCTTTGCGGGTTGTTTTCTCTGGCCATCTATTGGGGGGCCTTTGTAGGCCCCTATAACCTATACTCCTTAAGTCGCCAAGGGATCGCACCCGATTTGGGTATGATCACGGGCTATTCCCGGCTCGCTTGTTGGCGCTACGTGGGCGCCCTCGCAGCCCTTTTCGGCCTCTACGGAGCGGGGATCCACTTCGTAAGTAGGTTACAAGGGCGAGGGCCTCTCTGGATCGTTGGAGTCTGCGGCCTGGCCGCTGCGTTGCTGTTGATCTGGGTCTACCCCTATGCGGCCTCCGATGTTTTTCTCTACATCGTCCGCGGAAGGGTCTTGGGCATCTACGGCCAAAATTCGTTGTTGGTGCCCCCCTCGGCCTTTCCGATAGAACCTTATCTTCCTTTCCCCAGCGAGTGGGCCGACATTCCCTCCCCTTATGCCCCTCTCTGGGAATGGACCGCCGCCGGACTGGCGCGGCTTGGGGATGGGAGCTTGCTCCGTTCCTTGCTGGCTTTCAAGGGCCTGGGGTTAGTGAGCTATATCGGTTGCATGGGCGTGCTCGCGGCTCTCTTGCGGTTGCGAGAGCCAAAGCAGATGGCCAAAGGTCTGCTTCTTTTTGCTTGGAACCCCTTGGTGCTCCTTGAGACGCATGCCATGGCCCACAATGACCTCTACATGGCCTTCTTTGTGCTTCTGGCGCTGTGGCTCTGGGAACGGAAAGGCTATGTATGGGCGCTAGTGAGCCTGGTGTTGGGCGGCCTGGTCAAATACGTCCCGTTTATGTTGCTACCCCCCGCCTTGGCGCTGTTGTGGCCCCGCCTTGGTTGGCGCGCCTGGCTGCGAACGGCGTCCTCGGCGATGCTGGTCTCGGCGATCCTGATCGCCTTGACACTAGGCCCCCTATGGCCGGGGCGAGCGGGGCTGGGCGTCATCGGGCAAATGCAACGCATCCATCACTCTGTAGCCGCCTGGACGATCCTCTTGTTGGGCAAGCTCGCCTCATGGAACCTGGCCTTTGATCTGGGTCTTTGGCTAATGCGCGCCTCTTTCCTTGCAGCTTACATGCTCATCCTGCTGCATTCCCTGCGACGCGGCGATCCCCCGGCGCATACCTACTTGCGCCTGCTTTACGCCTGGCTATGTCTCGGCGCCACCGGTTTCGGTTACTGGTACATCTCTTGGCTCATCGCCTTGATCCCTTTCGTAAAACCAAGTTCCCGAATACAGGTCATTGCCTTTTCTTTCTGCGGGTTATCATCTGTAGCTATATATACCTTTCTTGGGTTGAGCTCGCAGCAAATTCATCTCTTCGCCGTGCCCTTCGTCTTCGGCTTCCCGTTCCTGGCGACCTGGCTCTACAACCGGGGGCAGCGGAGGCAGGATCTCGCTCAAACAAGGATACACTCACATGCCTAAGCGCTTATTGATCGTTGAATCGCCAGCGAAAGCTAAAACCATCGCCCACTACCTAGGGTCGGGTTATCACGTGAAGGCCTCGGTAGGCCACGTGCGCGATCTTCCCCCCGATGACCTAGGCGTTGACATTGAACGCGGCTTCGTGCCCACCTACCAAATCATCAAAGGCAAGGAAAAGGTCCTTCAGGAGATCCAAGGGGCAGCCAAGGATGCTGAGGTCATCTACCTGGCCACAGACCCCGACCGCGAGGGCGAGGCGATCGCCTGGCACGTGGTTGACGCGGCCAAGCTGGATGATTCCAGAATCCGGCGCATCGTCTTTCACCAAGTGACCAAGGCGGCCATCGAGGAAGCCCTCGCCCGGCCGCGCGGGCTAGATCGGAATCTGATTGACGCCCAACAAGCTCGGCGCGTCCTGGATCGCCTGGTGGGCTATCAGATCAGTCCCCTCTTGTCTAGGACGATGCGCAAGCCCCTCTCCGCCGGACGGGTGCAGTCGGTGGCCCTGCGCCTGGTGGTGGAGCGGGAGCGTGAGATCATGGCCTTTATGCCCGAGGAATATTGGACGTTAGATGCCGAGCTACAACGGCGCAGTGAGGCCAAGGAGCGTTTCCTAGCTCGTCTACATAAAGTCAATGGCAAGGATCCCGACCTGAAGAAACAGGCAGAAGTGCAGCGCATCCTCGCCGACCTCGCCGGGGCCACATACACGGTGACCCGAGTACAAGAGGGCGAACGCCAGCGCCGCCCCCAGCCTCCCTTCATCACCAGCACCCTGCAGGCCGAGGCCGGGCGTAAGCTCCATTTCTCGCCCCGGCAGACGATGACCCTGGCCCAGCAACTCTATGAGGGCATTGATCTAGGGGGAGAACGGGTGGGCTTGATCACCTATATGCGCACCGACTCCACCCATGTGGCCCCCGAGGCCCAGGCCGAAGCCCGCGAGTACATCGCCAAGCGTTGGGGAAAAGAATATATGCCCGCCCAGCCGCCCGCTTACAAATCCAAGGTGGCCCTGGCGCAGGAGGCCCATGAGGCCATTCGCCCCACTTCCGTATGGCGCGAGCCGGAGGCCGTCCGCCAGCACCTCACCGAGCAGCAGGCGCGGCTCTATGAGCTGATCTGGCGCCGTTTCCTGGCCAGTCAGATGAAGCCTGCCCTCTACGCGACGATGACGGTAGACATCCTCGCCGCCAGGAGCTACCTCTTTCGAGCGAACGGCTCATCGCTTCTCTTTCCCGGCTATACGGTGATCTACACAGAGGGCCGCGACGAGGAAGAGGAACGGGAAGAGCACGGACAGCCTCTGCCGCCGCTCGCAGTGGGCGAGGTGTTAGACCTGGTTCAGCTGATTCCCGAGCAGCACTTTACCGAGCCGCCGCCACGCTACACCGAGCCGACGCTCATCAAGGCATTGGAGGCAAACGGCGTAGGGCGTCCCTCTACCTACGCCCCCATCGTGACCCTTATCCAGGAGCGAGGCTATGTGCGCAAGAGCCAAGGGAAGCTATTCCCCACAGCCCTGGGTATGGTCGTGTGCGATGCCCTGATATCCACCTTCGCCGACATTATGGACGTGGGCTACACGGCCACTATGGAGGAGCGTCTAGATCAAGTGGCGGCGGGGGAACTAGGTTATTTGGCCATGCTCGGCGACTTTTACCGAGGTTTCCGGCAAGAGCTAGAAAGGGCCAAAGATCTGATGCCTTACGCCATAGAGCAGGCACTGTGGGCCGGCCTGCCCCCCGACCTGCGCGGGCGTTCCTGTCCCCAATGCGGTCGGCCGACGCAGGTGCGGGTGAGCGAGAGCGGGCGTTTCCTGGGCTGCACGGGGTATCCCGAATGTCGCTACATCCTTGACCTGAGCAAGCCCGACAAGCCTGC
>DAOTVR010000086.1:0-1555 GCA_034436315.1 Anaerolineae bacterium | reverse complement strand
CGCCCTCGCGACGTAAGGCTTTCAGGGGAGTGAGCAAGAGGATTTTCAGATCCAATAGTAGTGAGTAATGATCAACATACCACACATCTAAGGCCAGCCGCTCGTCCCAGGGCAGGTTATTTCGTCCATGTATTTGAGCCCAGCCAGTAATGCCAGGCCGTACATCAAAGCGCTTTCTCTCTTGCTGTGAGAAATAAGAGAGGTACCTGAGCAGCAGAGGCCGCGGCCCCACCAAGCTCATCTCTCCCTTGAGCACGTTCCACAATTGGGGAAGTTCATCCAGGCTGGTGCTACGCAGAAAGGCTCCTAGGCGGGTCAGGCGCTGTTCGTCGGGGAGGAGCTTACCCTCGGCGTCGCGGGCCTCGGTCATGGTGCGAAACTTGATTAGCGTGAAGGGCTTGCCATGCAAGCCCGGACGCTGCTGGCGAAAGAAGATCGGGCCAGGCCCGCTCAGTTTGATTGCCACAGCGACAATGAGGAAAAGTGGCATGAACAAAGCAAGCAATGCAGCGCCTATGGAGATATCAAGAAATCGTTTGAGCTTGAGCTGTAACTCCTTGCCCTTCATATGCTATGCCTACCATATCGTGAAACCGTGAGGGATAACACCTCCTCCAACTGCGGCGCCAGCTTGTCACGGTCGTATTCTCTCTCGGCTAGGGCCCGGGCGTTACGGCCCATTTCGGCTAGTAGGTCTGGCCGAGAGCGCAACTCGATAACCTTAGCTGCCAGTTCCTTTGGATCATTAGAGGGCACAGCGACCCCAGCGTTGTGACGCTCCAGCACCTCTTTTATCCAGCCGCCAAAGTTGATCAGTACAGGCCGCCCTAAGGCCAGAGCATCAAAGAATTTGTTCGGAGAGTTCGTCTCTAACACGGGCAGGGGAGCAAAGATGGTCAGACACACATCACTCAGCGAAAGCAGATCAGCTAACTCTAATTTGGACATGCGGGGCAGAAAGGTGATGTTGGCTAGTTGATATTCAGCCGCCAACCTTTCCAAGCGCGGACGCTCTTTCCCGTCCCCCACTAGCAGAAAGTGAATGCTACCTTCGCCGCGCTCCTGTAACAACTTAGCCACCTCTATGAGCACGGTCAACCCGTTGGCCATACCCATCGCGCCAGCATAGGTGAGCACGAATTTGCCCTCCAGCTGATATTTGGCAAGCAACTGGGGATCCTTAGCTCGCGGCTGAAAAAGATCCAGATCGGCACAGTTAGGGATCATGGATAACTTGCTCTTGGGTACGCCCATTCGTACTAAGGCATCGTACATGCCAGGGGAGAGGGTTACGATGTGTCTGGCGACATGGTAGAGAAAGCGCTCCAAGCCACGTGCTAGCGCGATCAAAGGAGGACTGCGCAGCGCGCCGATCTGGATTGGCGCTTCAGGCCATAGGTCCCGGATCTCAAACACAAACGGCGCACGTTTCCACAGGCTAAGCAAATATCCCGGTATGCCTACGGTCAGAGGCGTTGAGGTCGCGAAGACGACGTCTACTTGGCCAACGTAGCGGATGCCGACCCAAGTTGCCCAAATCATGAAAGCAAAGAAC
>DAOTVR010000085.1:0-2438 GCA_034436315.1 Anaerolineae bacterium | reverse complement strand
TCCCCGGTCAGTCGCCGCGATCAGGGTCTGATCCGTAGCGTAAGCTGGGGAGATGGCCAACTGAGCGATAGACAGGGTGGATAAGCCCCCAATCCAAGGGCTCCACGATACACCGGCATCCCAAGATTTGAAAATCCCTCCCTCAATGGTGGAGACGAAAAGCGTCCGATCCCTGTTAAAAGCCGGCGAGATGACAATACTAGATACCGTCAGGTTAACGGGTAAACCGATACTACCCTGCCACGTGTCGCCGGCGTCCGCAGAGCGGAATAAGCCCGCCTTGTCCGCACCTGCAAAGACAAGATGATCAACAGCATAGTCAGGGGAGAGGGCCGGTGCGCGAATGCGCCCTCCATAAGGCCCATTGCAGCTCCATGAAGGCGCCTCGGCCAATACAGGGGCGACCACGGCGAGGTAGAACAGGATGCTAGACGTCACCAGACCAAGGAACTTGCGCATGACATCCTCCTAAAGCTGATCAAGAGGAATACACCCATTCACCCACCCAAAAGCAATCCGGCACGTCGCCCTCCCCAGAGATCTCACGGTGCACAACCCGCTTTTGCACACGGCTTTCAGGGCTCTTTGGGGATCGTAAGATACTGACCGACCACGATCGCATTAGGGTCAGCGATCTCGTTCGCTTCGACGAGCGCCTCCACAGATACGCCGAATTTGTCGGCGATGGCTCTGAGCGTGTCACCCTTCTGCACACGATACAGAGGGGCTGTTGGGCCGGGTACTGGCGTAGGCGTTGGTCGGGGTGTCGCCGTCGGTACGGCCGTCGGAGGGTAACGCACAACATCCTCAGCGCGCTCTAGGACAGCAGTATACAAACCAACATTAGAATCAGCCCGAAGGGCACAAAGCTGATACGCTTTCCGAGCGGCTTCAACATTGGCCTCCAATTCATAAGCGAGTCCGAGAAGAGCATAAGGCGCGCCCCAATCGGGCTGTAGCGCAATGGCTTGTTTATACGCCGCGATAGCTGGGGACACATTGCGCTCTCGCGCCAGGAGGATGCCAAGCCCACAATAAGGAAGCGCATTATAGGGATCCAGCGCTAAGGCCTGGCGAAAGGCTCCTAGTGCTGCATCCCATTCCCGCCGGAATATAAACACGTTCCCTATCCCCGCCCAAGAGTAAGCATCTGGGGCGATGCCTTGGGCCAGCTCAAATTCTCCAATGGCAAGGTCCGGTCGCCCCGCAAACAGCAACGCGGTGCCTATATAATTATGTAAACATCGCAACGAGTCCGTTTGCACGCCGCTCGCCCCTAGAGCTTGCCGAAACTGCGATACGGCGAGCACCCACTGCCCCACCGCCATGGAGACAAATCCCGTGGTCACCGGCGCGATGACCTCGGCCACCTGAGGGGAAACGCCCTCTAACTCGGGCGAACTCGGACCGCGAACCGTAAACGTGTGCTGAATGGCCATCAAAAGCATCAACTGCGCAGGCTCCAACTCTAGCGCCGTCTCATTAGCCCCTAGGATGGTCACATGGCGTTCAACGGTGGCCGGCTCAGAGCTGGATTCACTCACCCAAACAACGATGCTGGCCCCTAACCGCCGGCCAACACGCTGAGCCTGCCTCTCAGAAGAGAGAGAATGCGTGCGCCGCACGACGACATGAGGATGCAAGCCATATTGTCGTAAAGACCTGTTGATCGCGCTCTCCGTAGCCTCCATTTCGCTGATAGCCAAGGGACTCTGGCTTGCGGGAGCAACGACGATGCCCACCATGCCCGGCTGAACGGGTTTCATGGTCACATCCTCAATCGCGCGCCGCACGTCTTGCGCCCATAGACGCCCCACATAGGCTATAGAGCCAAGATTGACCAGCAGGGCCAACCAGGCTACCGAGCGCACCAGAACCTGACTTCGAGAGGTCGCCAAAAACGCAGCTGCAGCCGCGCTGAAAGCCAACATCGCATAGGTGAATCCCAGTTTCGGGAAATCGGCGTAGAGGAGGGCCAGCCTTCGCGTCAGGAACCCTGCTACGTGAAAGGCAGGGCCAAGCGTAGCCAGCAGTAGAAACAAAGCCTCAGTGAATCGGGTTTTCGCCTGCAATCTCCCCTCCGCAGAAGCGTGGTAGCTCAAGAGGGTTTATCTATACAATGAGCAAGAAAAGTATACTTGGAGCAGTCCCCTTTTGTCCAATGAGAAATCAGATCATAAGCTAGGACAAATGGCGAGTAGGGCTGTTCGGTTGCCCCAGAAGCGGCCATGGGATTATACTCTCCTCACCTTGAGGCCTACCAGCCTAACATGAGACGGACAAGCTCGTTCCTCCTTATACTGTTTTCTATCGTCCTCACCGTCGGCTGTGTGCAGACGAATTTTGACGTCACGGGGAAACCCGCTGCAGCCTGGCCGACGATCACCCCCACCCGTATCGCTGTTATCGCCACTAGGCCTTCAGACGGACCAAGAGCC
>DAOTVR010000084.1:0-5554 GCA_034436315.1 Anaerolineae bacterium | reverse complement strand
ATGGCCTACGGGTCAAGGGGATGCACACGTTGGCCAACCGCCGCTCCAGCCTGACCCTGGCGGCGGGCAACAACACAGTGAACATGGGCACCCTGCTCGAGGGCGACACGGATAACGACAACGATGTGGACGCCAACGACGCCTCGGTGGTGAACGTGGCCTTCGGCAGCATTCCCTCCTCGGCCAACTGGGATCCCAGGGCGGACCTGAACGGAGATGGCGTGGTCAACGCCACGGACATGGGACTCGTCGCCATGAACTATGGGCAGGCGGGCGATGTCGAGCTGGGCACCGGTGCCGCGCGGAGAAGCGCGAGCGCCGCACCCGTGGGGGATATATCCTTCCAGGCGAGCGGCTCGGTGGCCCTGAACTTCCTGCCCGATGCCGTTGAGAAATCGCCCGGCGAGATCTTTGAGGTGCAAGTGATGCTCCGCGCCGGCTCGCAGCCCGTAGATACCGTGGATTTGGCCATCTTCTTCCCCGGCGCGGTGTTGAGCATCGTGGATCAGGCGGGCAAGGCGACCACCAGGGTGCAGGGCAACCCGATCTTCAGCCAGGAGCTGGCCAACAGCGTGCAGAACGGCGTGGGGATCATCCGCTACGCGGCCACCAAGACGGGCGGGTCGGTGACGGGCGATGTCCGGCTGTTCACCCTGCGCATCAAGGCGATCAGCCCCGGCAGCGGCTGGCTGCGCTTCGGCATGTGGGACCCGCGTACCGACGTCCGCTACCGCGGCCGGTCGGTGCTGGGGAGCTGGCCGGCGGCGCGCGTGCGGGTTATGGGAGAGGCCAAGGTTCACCTCCCCTTACTTATCAGGAAGTAGGTTTAGGAAGTCGCCGTGCGTCTAGGCGTATCGGTTTACGCAACGGGAGGGCACGGCGACTTCGCATGGCGGGCAATGGCCTCAAGGAGCGTGGGCCAGAGCGCCGGCGCCGGATAACCGTGCCCCCAATCCTTGATGATCAGGATCTTGGCCCCTGGGACGGCTCTCGCGATATCTAGCCCGTGTTCCAGGGGAAGCAAGGGATCGGCATCGCCGTGGATGACCAGGGTGGGCACGCCTACGGACTTGAGGGCCTCTCGCCAGCCGGGGGTGGCGATGATGGCCGCCCCCTGACGGGCGTGCCCGGCAGCGCTCAGGCCACGATCCCAGAGCCGCGCGGCTAATGCCCGCAAGCGAGTCGGATCGTCGCGGTAACGTTCTCCACTCACCAGGGAGCCCCAACGGACGTAATGCTCTATATATTCCTCGCGCGTCTTGGGCTGGGGCCACTTGGCCGCGGCCTGGGCCTCCGGCGTGCGCGGGGGCAACCCCGGCTCATGGGTCGTGGACATGATGGGGATCATGGAACACAGTCGCTCAGGATGGTAAATGGCCATCATCTGGACGATCATCCCGCCCATGGAGATGCCCACGGCGTGCGCGCGCCGGATACCCAGGGCGTCCATCAGGCCGATGGCGTCCTCGGCCATATCCTTGAGGGTGTAAGGCACCTGAACCGCCTCCCCCCGCCGGCGGGCCTGTTCCAAAGCCTCCAGGTCGGGGACGCCGGCTTCATGGAATTTGGTGGAAAGGCCCACATCGCGGTTATCGTGCCGGATAACCCAGTAACCTCGTGCAGCGAGTTGGGCGCAAAATTCATCATCCCACTCGATCATCTGGCAACCCCAGCCATCAATCAAAAGCAGCGCGGGAGAGCTAGGATCACCGAAGGTATCGTAACAGATCTCAATGCCATTGGCCCTCACCAGGGCCGGTTCGGTGTGTGGTACCGCTAGGCTCATCATCCCTCCTGATAGATGTGCTCACCCTTCTTCATCCTATGATCATTCTTGGCCGGCAGAACGCAAAACTCCCGCTGGGCGGGCGCGCAATCTCTCCATAAGCACCAGGACTAGGCTCATGGCCAGCGTCAGGGCCATCATCAGGGCCAGCCGCATGGCCATCTCCCCGTTGACATAGGGGATGAAGGGCGGGATGGCGGCCTCTCGGCTTTCGGCTAGGCGGAAGAAGGGTACATAAAGCCGCGAGGCCACCAGCCCTAGGCCCGTCCCGGCGAAGACGCCGTAGAGTAGGACCAACAGGTGTTCTATGCCCACCATGAGGAGCATCTCCTTCCTCTCCAGGCCCATAGCCTGGAGCACGGCCAGGCGCGCGGCACGGGCGACCAACGAGGCCGCGCTCTGGAGCAGGAAACCCAGCCCAGCGAGGATGGCCCCCACAGCGAAGCAGAGCGAAAGCATGCCCATGATCCCCACCCGCTCTAAGCGATTGCGATCCCGGTTGATCAAGAAACGCAGGTCATGAGCTTGCTTGGCCAGCCACTGCGGTTGGCCGGCGTCGTGCAAGATGCGGGGCGTATCCGCATCGGGCCGCAGGCGCATCCAGTAGGCGATCGTCGGGGAGCCACCGACTTGGGCCTGTATGTACTCCAAGTTGGCCACGACCAAAGGAGCCTTAGGATACATCGTCGGGAAATAGTACAACAAGCCCACGATGACGAAATCCAGCTCATAGTCCGCCTCGCCTCCCGCGAGCGTCAGGATGAGATGATCGCCCTCGGTGAGATGATGGCGTTCAGCGAGCTCCTGGGGGATGAGCAGACCGTTGGGCATGGCTCCCAGACGGTTCATCAGCGCACCCAGGGATTGAGGCGCATAATCGTCACGGAAATAGGCCACCTGGGGGAAGCGGAGGCGGTCAATCCCCAGCAGGCGCACGGGCGAGGCAAGCTCCTTCCCCACGCGGGGCACGGCGCTCCACTCGCCGACGGCCATCGTGCGGATCACCCCCGGAATCTGATCGTATTCGTCCAGAGTCATCCCTGGGCGCAGGCTATCCCGTTCGCTAAAGTCAAAGCGCAAGTCGGCGCCCACCTCGTAACGCCGCTGTTCGACCAGCCAGGCGTCCGAGCTTCGGGCCAGCGAGGCATAGAAAACCCCCGCGCCCAAGGTGAGGGCCAGCATAAAGACCGAGGCCCGGTAGCGCCAGCCCTCGCGGCCCAAGTTCACCAGCCCCAGATAGACCGCCGGCCAGGGGGACAGCTTACCGAGGAGGGCGAGCGTTCCCACAAGGTGGGTGAACAGGACGCTGGCCACAAGGGGGGCAGCAAAGAGGAAAAGGAGCGGGGCGAGCGAAGGCAGGGGATCCGCGGCCAGCTCCTTGAGGCGCACACTGAGTAGAGGCAAACTGCCCACTTGGGCCAACTTGCGGTAGGCGTAATAAGTGGTCGCCAGGAGCAAAACGATCAGCAGCCTGGCCAAGGGCCCCAAAGCCGCCCGCCAACGGGCGAGCGCCCGCTCCTGTAGCACCAGGCTGTGAGGCATTTCCCGCCAAGCCGGGATCAGACGCGCCAAAGCGCCCACCCCTAGCGCGACGGCCACCAGGCGTAGATCCATATCCCCCAGGCGAACGGGCAGGCGCATCTGAAAATCGAACTCCAGGAAGCCGTAGGCCGTGCTCAACAGCCGCGCCAGCCCCAGCCCGATCAGGATCCCCAAGGGCAAGGCGAGCAGGAGGATCAAGCCCGCCTCCAGCCCGGCCAAAGCGAGGAGCTGCCGGCGGCTCATGCCCCGGCTGGCGAGCATGGCCGCCTCGCGCTCCTGAGAGCGGGCGAGCAGGGCGGATAGGGAGGCGTTGAAGTAGAGCAAGATGCTCAGGAGGGGCGAGGCAAAGCCGAAGAGGATGAGCGTCAACGAGAACTTGAGCTGCCCGACGCGCCTGAGCGCCTCAAAAGGGGCGCTGAAGGAGGCCCCGGGCAGGGCTTCGGCGGCCTGCGCGCGCACCTTTTCTAACGCCTGCAAGTAGCGTCCAACGCGGCTCAGGTTCATGCGCCGCTCATCCAGCACGTACCACCAGCCGATCTGCTCGGCCCCCTGGGGCACGCGTGGGCCGATGCTCGCCTCGTACTCTTCGGCGGTGGTCAGGAGCCGATCTCCCAGGAGCCGCGCGGGATCGGTGCCCCAATAATCCTCGGCGGGATCCTCGGCCTCCACGATACCGACGATCTTGACCCGCAATAGCCCCAAGGTGGCGCTCTGGGCATCGTCCAGGTCATAGATTTCGCCGGGCTGCCAGCCCGTGCGGTCGGCGAAGGCCCGCTCCACCCAGACAGGGATGACCGCCGGCGAGCCAGCATCCTGTCGGCCTCCCTCGCCGAAAGGCTCGCCGACGACCGTCTTGACGTGCGCTTCAAGCCCCGGCAAGGTGACCACGCGGATGGTTCCCAGGTTAGCGCCGGTATAGCTCGCATCCTCCTGTGGCGGCTGCATGAGGTAAAGGGGGCTCTCAACCTGCACGCGCGCCAACCTCGGCTCCAGGCCGATATGCCCCGCCAGGGCGCGGCCGATCATCTCGCGGTAGCGCAAGGCATCGGCCAAGGTCATCGGGCGCTCATTGGAGGGACGTGCGCCCAGTGAGATAGGAAAGGTATAGCGCACCTCAACGCCCCGCGCCTTGCTGAACTCCTCCTGGATGACCCGTAGGCAAACGGCGTTGGTGAACAGGGGCACGCAAATCATCAACCCTACCATCAGGGCCACACTCAAGGTGAGGAGCACGCTGAGGCTTGGGTTGTGTCTGAGGCGCTTGAGCGTCAAGGCGAAGAAAGGAAGGAGCGTCATGCCCTACCCTGATGACCCAAAGCTATAGGGGCAAGGAAGCCGGGGCCCTCTCGGCAAACGATGTCCTCTTCGGCCTCTTTGCCTCTTCCATCGCAATGCAACGACCAACGCGGGGAGTATAGGCCCAAGGGTAAAGGGCGTCAACGGACCGCCGAGCAACGGCCCTCGCCAGAGCCATCGGCTGCCCGAGGTGCCTGCCAAATTTTTGCCCCATAAGCCGTTTTGTGTATGATTTAGGGTTGCGGTTACACGACGATCAGTGACGACTATCACGATCATGGTACGGAGGTGCTTCTTATGGCCAAAAAGATCATGATGGTGCTTCCCCCACGGAATTTCGATGGCCGCGCCTATCAGACGATTCGTCGCGCTCTGGAAAGTCGCGGGCACAAAGTGGCGGTGTCGTCCATCGTCGCGGGTGCGGTCAGTCCTGAGGATGACGGCGAATCTGCGCCCGTGGATGTGCGCATCCACGAGATCAAGACCTATGAGTACGACGCCTTCATATTCGTCGGCGGTGAGGGAGCCAGGTTCTACTACGACGACGACCGTGTGCGGCAGTTGGTCAAGGACGTCAAGTACAAACCCCTAGGAGCCACCGGCAATGCCGCGGTCATCCTAGCCCTGGCCGAGGCCCTGAACGGCAAGAGGGTCACCTGCCCTCCCGAATTCGCTGATCTGGTGATCCGCCAGGGCGGCGTCTTCACCGGCCAGCCCTTTGAAGTGGATGAGAAGATCATCACCTTACAGGATTCGGCCGTCGCCGAGCACTTTGCCAACGCTGTGGCCAAGGCGCTGGAGTAAGACAAGCCCTTTAAGACCAAGGCGCGAGGATCTGGCACCTTCGGCGAGTTATCCGATATAGCGGATCGCTGCGCCGGGCTTTTGCATATCAGGGGCACGGCCGCTCGCGAGATAAGCCTCCATGTC
>DAOTVR010000083.1:0-33233 GCA_034436315.1 Anaerolineae bacterium | reverse complement strand
GGGCTTTACCCGCCTGACTCTGGGAGATTTGCCCCAACTTACCGAGGCGGGCAGACCAGCGCTGCCCTATCGCTTTGTACAATTGCTTTTGCCCGCCGAAGGAACGGTGAAAGGAGTAGAGGTCATCCTGGAAAATGAGCATTGGCTACCTGGACCTCTGATACCCGAACCTGCCCGGCCACAGTTTCCGATCTCAGAAGGCCCTAAAGGCCCTTCAGATCTTCTTGATGCTCAAATTTATGGAGCTTCAGTTTGCTGGCCCTCTGAGGCTTACCAGATCCTATCAGAACAGTACTTTGACGGCTATCGTCTTCTGCTCATGCGCCTTTTCCCTCTGCGTTACTACCCTTATCGCAGGATGGTGCGTTACGCGCCGACAATGCGCGTTATCGTGCACGTGAGCGAAGGCCACAGCAAAGGGGGAACACAAGGGGGACCTCCCGATACGGTGGCCCGACTGGCCAACCTTGTAGATAACCCACATGATCTTGGTCGCTTCGGCCGCCTTGGGCCCCCCCAAAAAAGAGGGGAGTTTCTGCCAGACCGTAGCCTGGTAGAGCCAGGGCAACCATGTGATTATATCATCGTCACTAGCCGCGCATTGCGCGAAGCCTTTGAGCCCCTGGCCGCTTGGCGGCGAGAGCAAGGGCTAACTGTGGGCATCTTTGAGATCGAGGAGATACTTGCTACTTATGACGGTTCACGCCCCTCAGGGGGAAGCGACGACGCCACAAAGCTGCGCAACTTTCTCATAGATGCCTACACAGCTTGGCTCAGCAGCCCACATCCTCTGCGCTATGTGCTTCTCGGAGGCGATACGGAGATCATCCCTACGCGAGCAATGTACGTGCGTGCCGGGATCTATGAGACCGATGAGGCGCGACCGTTGATCAGCGACGCTTACTATGCGGGGCTGGATGGTAATTGGGACGCCGATCGCGACGGGTTTTACGGGGAAGGAGCTGCCAACTTGGGCGGTACCGGCGAGGCTGGTGAGGAGGCCGATCTCTACGCTGAGATCTTTGTCGGGCGTGTTCCCGTTAACGAGCTCGCTTCGGAGCAGAGCGATCAAGAGGCGCGCAATTGGGTGGCCAAGGTACTGCAATACGAGGGGAATCCAGAGGCAACCTATCTAAACCGCGGCGTATGGCTTGGGGAGCGGCTTGATGAGTGGACCTACGGAGACCATTCCAAAGACCGTGTCAGGGAGGTCTCGCCAGCGCTCGACGTAGAGCGCTTATACGACGGGATCAGGCCCTGGTCTGCAAACGAATTGGTGGCACTTCTCAACTCGGGGGTACATATTGTCAACCACCTTGGACATGCCAGTTCCTCTTACGTATTGCGCATGTCGGCGTCGGACGTGGCTCGGCTGACCAACGAGTGGCCATTCTTAGTGCATTCTCAGGGCTGTCTATCTGCAGCGATCTCCACGCCAGGGGGCGAGGCCATCGCTGAGAGCTTTCTCACTGTCCGCCACGGCGCGTTTGCCTTCATCGGCAACACCAGTTACGGCTGGTATCTTCCTGGCTCGACGAACGGGGCCTCGCAGATCTTTGACCTTGGCTTTTTCAGAGCCTTGTACCAAGCGGGGATCAGGAACCTCGGACGGGCCTTGCAGTGGGCCAAAGAAGACGCCTTAGATCGGGTAGGGGCAGTCGGACCGGAGCGCTGGGTCTTCCTAGAGCTGATCCTTCTAGGCGATCCTTACACGCCAGTGGTAACTGCTTATGCTCATCCTGTCGCCTTTATCTCTGTCCCAAATCCGCGCGAGCTTCTGGCCGGCCCGGCTCAAATCCGGGGAAGCGCACACGCTGGCGCCGCACCGGGCGCTCGCTTTAGCGGTTACCAGCTCTATTATGGCTTTGGCAGCCGACCTCGTGAGTGGATCACCATAAGTCTCACGATGACCCAGCCCATTACAAACGGCTTTCTAGGCTCTTGGGATGTAGGGAGATTAGCAGACGGAGCCTACACGTTGCGTTTGCGGGCCAGTGATGGCATGAGGCTGGAGAGCAATGAGGACTGTGTCGTGCACGTCGATCACGCGATCATCAGTAGCCCTCAAGGAGGTGGCTATTTGCGTGCAGGGGGCTTGATTCCCTTAAGTGGCACTGCCTATCGGGAAGACCTTGTCAGATATTCTCTGGATTTTGGTCTCGGGGTCGCACCACAAGAATGGACGCCGATCTTTAGCTCAACCGTCGGCGTGATTTCGGACACTTTGGCTCTGTGGGATACGAGCGAGCTCACTCAAGGAGGAGTCTATACCTTGCGTCTTATCGTCGAGGGGCAAGACTATGGAGGGGAAGATCGCGTCGCGGTCATCCTTGACCCTCTTTACCACGCCGGCTGGCCGCGGACCATAGCTAACCGTCTATCCAACGAGTCACTGGCTATAGGAGACCTCAATGGCGACGGGAAGATGGAGGTCGTTGCAGCTGAAGGCATGCGCAACTGCGGTGGGGCCTTAGCCACCACGGATGAGCCTAGTGAGGGCGGTCGTTGCGGAGCCTACGGCATGTTGCTTTACGTCTGGGATGCGCAGGGAGAGCTACTCCCAGGCTGGCCGCGCATGCCCGGCTCGGATAATCGCTTGACTTCACCGGCCCTGGCCGATCTAGATGAAGATGGCCATTTGGAGATCATCGTAGGCTCCATTGATGGCTCGGTCTATGTCTATCGCTACGATGGGAGGGAGTTGCCTGGCTGGCCCAGAAAAACCGGCGGCGCGATATACGGCACACCCGCCTGCGCCGACCTGGATGGCGATGGTCACCTTGAGGTAGTGGCTTGTAATGCAGAAGGGCGAGTCTATGCTTGGCATGGCAACGGGTCCCTCGTCTCGGGTTGGCCACAAGATGCAGGAGGTGCCTCCGATGCACCGCTCCTTGCTGATTTGGACGGCGACCGCAAAGCCGAAGTCATCGTGGCCAGTGCTTCAGGCCGAGTGTCAGTTTGGCGAGGGAACGGTCTTCCCTATCCGGGCTGGCCCGTGGAAATACAGGGTAGTTTTTTTGCTGCCCCTGTAGCGGGCGACTTGGACCACGATGGGTCCTTGGAAGTCGTAGCCCTATCAGATCACGCAGCATATGTCTGGAGGGCTTCGGGCAAACTTTTAGCCGGCTGGCCACCCGCAGGTGCATATGGAAGTAGCGGCTCCTCACCAGCTCTGGCCGACCTAGATAGGGATGGCAAACTAGAAATCATCGCTACGGGTAAAGATGGGGGGATTCGTGTCTGGGACTATAGGGGAAAAGTCCTAGCCGGCTGGGAAGGGAATGATCTGCCCGTCTCGCTTTCCTCCCCCATCGTCGGGGATGTCGACGCCGATGGATGGCCGGAGGTCATCGTCGTAAGCGGCGATACCTACCGCGAGATCCATATCCTCAACCACGACGGTTCGCCACTAGAAGGCTGGCCACGGCGTATCCCCAGAAGAGAGACCCCCTATCCTTGTTGGGATCGGCGAACGTCTGGAACCCTTGTGGATCTAGACGGAGATGGAAAGCTGGAACTGGGACTAGGGGTTGAAAATTATGTTTACTTCTGGGACATGGAGGGCATAGCTCATGAGGGAACTCTCTGGCCGACTTTCCATGGAAACATGCAAAGAACAGGAGTGCTTCCGCCACAATCGGACTTCCGGCAGTATTGGCCCCTTGTGCTCCGCTAGCTATCGGAAGTTGGTTTGAAAACACCGATTTTTCTTCTTCCGTTCACACACGCTGATTTATACACGCTGAATCGAAAGGATACTTGCCCATGTCAAAGATCGCCGTTTCTGGTAAGGGAGGTGTCGGTAAAACCCTGTTTGCCAGCATCCTGGCTTATATCTTGGCCGAAGCCGGGCAGGTCGTCTATGCCATTGATGCCGATCCCAATCCGACGTTGGCTCAGGCGCTGGGATTCCCTCCTGATCTCGCCGCCAAAGTCGTCCCCATCGTCGCCATGGCCGACTTGATTGAAGAGCGCACAGGCGCGCGCCCCGGCGAGTATGGGGCCTACTTCAAGCTGAATCCCCGCGTAGATGACATCCCGGCCCGGTTTTCCGTGGAGTACCGGGGCATTCACCTCATGCAAATGGGCACCATCCGCGGCGCCGGCATGGGCTGTGCTTGTCCGGAGAATACCATGCTCAAAGCGCTGGTCACCCACTTGCTTTTGCGAGAGAAGGAAACCGTCATCATGGATATGGTCGCCGGATTAGAGCACCTGGGGCGTGGAACGGCCAGCGCGGTAGATGCAATGTATATCATCGTAGAGCCGGGGAAGCGCAGTCTAGATGTGGCTCAGGATATCGTCCGCTTAGCGAGCGGCCTGGGCATCCCTAACCTTTGGATTGTGGCCAACAAGGTGCGTAGCGAGCAAGATCTGCAATACTTGCGGGAGCAACTCGGCGAGTTGCGTTTGGCCGGGTGGTTGCCCTACGACGAGCGAGCTGTTGAGGCCGATATGCGCGGCCAGGCCGTTTATGACTTGGCACCCGACCTGGTGTCCCGAGTGCGCACCATCGCTCAGAAGACCGGCCTTCTACCCCAGTGAGTCTCGGGGCTGGCAGTGTGGCCACGAATAAGCATGGGTTCTGAGCACAAAATCAGATCCCTTTGGTCGGCATACCTCT
Source organism: Anaerolineae bacterium (assembly GCA_034436315.1). GTDB lineage: Bacteria > Chloroflexota > Anaerolineae > UBA1429 > UBA1429 > DAOTVR01. The sequence continues at coordinate 28,609 of DAOTVR010000083.1, read as the reverse complement.
TATGCTATAATGTGAATTGTAAGCGCTTGGTTTGAACTCAGTTCGCACCTCATATTGGTGCCGGCAGATAGGGTATATTGGCTATGATGCATCAAGATCAAAGGGCAAGAGTATACAGCCGGGGGCTACAACGCTGGAAGGCGGCCCTGTTCACCGTACTATGCCTCGTTCTGATCGTCACGAGCTTCAGCGCAGGGATGGGGGTTATGTTTGTGTGGGGCGATCGCGTGCGTCAAGTGATCGACGCCGCGATCCCTCAGATTGCTACGGCCACGGAGCGCCAGCCCTCCCGCGAGGAGCGGGCTCAACTTCTCTGGGAGATAGAAGACATCTTAAAGAGAGAATACCTTAACCCGGAGAAGATCGACGAACAGAAGATGATTTACGGGGCAGCTGCAGGCTTTGTTGCTTCCCTAGGTGATCCTCATACGGCGTTCATAGAGCCCGCCCAAGCCTCGCTCTTAGAAGAGAACTTGCGGGGCTCTTTCGAAGGAATCGGGGCAACGGTGGATTTGGTAGAGGGGCGGCTGGTTATCCTTCGAGTTCTGCCCAAGAGTCCTGCTTTGCAAGCCGGACTCAAGGCAGGCGATGTGATCTTGGCCGTAGATGACCAGCCGTTAGAAGGCAAGACGATCACGGAAGCCATTGCGTTGATTCGCGGCCCACGAGGGACGGTTGTGCGCCTGAAGATACAGCGAGAGGGCGTTGAGGAACCCTTCGTCGTGCCTATCACTAGAGATAAGGTGGAGTTGCCTATCATTGAGACGCGTATGCTTGAGGGCAACATAGCCTACTTACGACTGGCAGAGTTCAATGCGATATCTGATGAGAGGGTTCACGAGGCTCTGAAAGAGTTGCTGGCCCAAAAGCCTATGGGATTGATCCTTGACTTACGGGGCAACCCCGGCGGGTATCTACAGAAAGCCATAGACGTAGCCAGCGAGTTCCTCCCGTCTGGTACTCTGGTGCTCCGCGAGCGCCAACGCGACAAGCCGATCAAGGAATATCGGGTTGAGCGTGCCGGCCTGGCCCAGGAGATCCCTTTGGTCGTGCTGGTCAACGGCCTCAGCGCCAGCGCTGCAGAGATCGTCGCGGGCGCGGTTCGCGATCATGGCCGCGGAGTGCTCATCGGCGAAAAGACCTACGGTAAAGGCTCCGTCCAGAACACACATGAACTTCGAGGTGGGGCGAGTTTACGCGTAACGATCGCCAGATGGGATCTCCCTAGCGGCCAAAACCTTGACGGCAGTGGGCTTGAGCCAACCATCACGGTTCCCATGACCCAAGAGGATCTGGCCGCTGACAAGGACCCTCAGCTAGACCGCGCTGTCGCCTACCTGTTGCACGGAAGTTGAGGATTACATGGCTAAGCAAGGTGGGCCTTCTGAATCTAGACGGGGCGGTGATCGCCTGATCGCTACAAATCGCCGGGCTTATCACGATTATTTCATTGAAGAGACCTTGGAAGCCGGCATTGCCCTCGTCGGCTCGGAGATCAAATCGGTGCGCGCAGGACGGGTGCAGCTCCAAGATAGCTACGTGACCATTCGCGACGGAGAGGCATGGCTCGTGGGCGCTCACATCGCCGGCTACAGCCAAGCAAGCTATCAAGATCACGACCCTCGGCGCGATCGCAAGCTGCTCCTGCATCGCCAAGAGATCAGGCGTTGGCGTAACAAGGTGGAGCAACGAGGATACACCATTGTGCCCCTCAAAGTCTATCTAAAGAACAATCGCGCCAAAGTAGAGATCGGCTTGGCGCGAGGTAAGCGCACTTACGATAAACGCGAAGCTATTGCCCAGCGTGACGCAGAAAGGGAGCTACGGCGGGCATTGAAGGAGAGACGCGGGTAATCTCTATTTCAGATACTTGCCGATCAGCAGGGCAAGTTGCTCTCTTCGCGCGGGAGGGATCATCTCAGGGCGCGTGATAATGGCATTGGCCAGGGCATGGGAACACTCACAATGCCGTGGGAGAGCAGCGATGCGCGGCAAAGCGACTTTGATGATCCCCTTGGCCGTGCTGACGTTGGCCTGCAGATTGGCCACGATCATCTCCACCGTCACCGATTCCTCGGATTCGTGCCAGCAGTCGTAATCCGTCACGCAAGCCACCGTACAGTAGCAGATCTCGGCCTCGCGGGCCAGCTTGGCTTCGGGAAGGCCCGTCATGCCGATCAGGTCGCCTCCGATCAGGCGATGGAAGCGTGACTCGGCCTTGGTGGAAAACGCCGGGCCCTCCATCACCACCATGGTGCCGCCGTTATGGGCCCTGGCCCCCACTTCCAAGGCCGCCTGATAGACGACATGGCGCAGCTCAGGGCAGTAAGGCTCGGCGAAGGAGATATGGGCCACGATCCCCTCGCCGAAAAAGGTTGCCGGGCGGGTGCCTCGGGTGCGGTCGATGATCTGGTTAGGAATGACTATATCTCTGGGGGCAAACCCCTCTCTCAAGCTGCCGACGGCGCTAATAGAAATCAAGTGTGTCACGCCGAGGGCCTTCATAGCCCAGACATTGGCCCGCGCGGGGAGTTCGCTAGGGCTAATACGATGTCCCCGGCCGTGGCGCGGCAAGAAGGCCACCCTCACGCCAGATAGCGTGCCCACCATGATGGTATCGCTAGGCCTCCCGAAGGGGGTTTCCAATGACACTTCCTCTAGCTCGCTCATCCCCTCGATCTCGTATAGCCCACTTCCCCCAATGACCCCTACGTTCGCTGTTGCCATGCTGATACCCTCCTCGCTTAGCTTTGGGGCGATTATAGCCAGGCCCAACCATCCTGGCAAACGCTGCGCATCCATCGCCGGGCTTGCGGGCAGGCGCGAGGTGTGGCATAGTGGAAAAAATCTTGGGAGAAAGGAAAGATGATGCTTGCATCCTATGCGCAACGCTACCGACAAGACCTGACGGAAGCGGTCATCCCCTTCTGGTTGAGGTATTCCCTGGACCGCGAGTATGGGGGTTATTTCTCCTGTTTGGATCGAGACGGTACGGTTTATGACACCAAGAAATATATTTGGTTGCAAGGACGTGAGATCTGGATGTTCTCGCGGCTTTACAATGAGTTTGAGCGCAAACAGGAATACCTAGACGCAGCCACTTTGGGCGTGGGCTTTATGCGCAAATACGCCCGGGATCCCCAGGGCCGGGTTTACTTTAGCCTGACGCGCGACGGCCGGCCTTTCTTCTATCAGCGCAAACCCTATGCCGCGGTTTTCTACATGCTGGGATTATTGGAGTATTCCAAAGCCACCGGTGACGCGTCATGCTTCAACGAGGCAGAGGAGCTATTCTGGCGCATCCGCGAATGGATCGCTGATCCTGCGCTCCTCGGAAGGCCGGTGTTGCCCGGCCAGCCCAAGATCAGCAACCTGGCTAATGTGATGGTCATGGCCTCCATGGCCATTGAGCTACTACAGGTGAGAGACGATCCTCGCTATCGCCAGGTTTTGCAAGAGGCTCTGGAGGGCGTGATGCGCCACTATGATCCCCAGCGATGCATCCTCCGCGAAAATGTGGCTTTGGAGGGCGAGGACCTGAGCGAATGGCCGGAAGGACGCGTCTTTATCCCCGGACACTCCATAGAGGTAGCCTGGTTTTGGCTGCACATGTTAGAGCTCTTGCCCGATCCACGACAACAAAGGATCGCCCTAGATGTCATAGAGGGCTCCTTAGAGCTGGGCTGGGATCAAGAGTACGGGGGTATATTCTATTATGTTGACTTGGAGGGCAAGCCAACGCTGCAACTGGAGGCCCCCATGAAGCTCTGGTGGCCGCACACGGAGGCGATTTACGCTTTGGTGTTGGCCTATACGCTCACCCGCGAAGAGCGCTGGCTCAAATGGCTGGAGAGGGTGGATAGCTACTCCTACAGCCATTTCGTGGATCAAGAGTACGGCGAATGGTTCGGCTACTGCGACCGGCAAGGCAACTTGACCAAGACGTGCAAAGGCGGGAATTATAAGGGGTTCTTTCATGTGCCAAGGGCGCTGCTGATGAGCATCCAGCGAATCGAGGAAGGGAACGAAAGATAGCTAAGAACAAATACAAAGGCCCAGCCTACATTTAGCTGGGCCCCGTGCCATTTTGGCCATTCCTTGTGTAAAGGTGGAGATGGCGGGAATCGAACCCGCGTCCAGAAAGTTCGATCAGGGATCTACTACAAGCTTAGTTGGTCCATTTGTTTCTCGTGAGCCTAGGCCGGGCCAACAGGAGCCACAGCTCACCAGCCGATTTATCTTTGGCCCCCGCTATCGGCGTCCCGGGAGCCGCATCCCGAATTACCTGACGCCCATTCCCCGACTCTCGGGCGAAGCCGAGGATGGACGTGACCGAACCGAGTCGGTCAAGGGCTTAGCTATTGACCGCGATTACGCGGCCATCGCATAAGCCGGAGCGTAAGTGTTGTTGGCACTTATCGGTTGCCCCTGATTTACGAGGTTGAGGCACCTCGGCTTGCAATCCGCTGATCAGCCCTCCCTGTCGAAGCCTGTCATCCCCAACGCGCATAATATAGCATAATCTCCACATCCGTGCAACTCGTCCCCTGCGCTATCCTAGGCCTTTGTCTCATCTAACGATTTGAACTAGACTTGTTGCGAAAGCTTATCCTCAGGACGGGGAAAGGAGGAGTGATGTTACCCAAGGAGCGTTTCCTGCGCGCTTTGCGCCTTCAACCCACGGATCGGGTGCCTTTGTTCGATTTCCTCTTTCAAAAGCCGCTGTATCAGGCGCTCATCGGCCGCGCTCCGGAGAGCTATAACGCGGCCGATGCCCTAGCTTGTACCTATGCCCTCGGTCTGGATGCGGTGTGGATCCCCTTCGGGGCTTTTGCCGGATGGCAGCCCCCACGGCTGGCCGCGAACGTGTACAAGGATGAGTGGGGGACAACTTTTCAGTCTAACGAGTCCGCCTGGCCCATTGATGCTCCAATCGCCTATCCGCTGCGCTCGCGGCAAGACCTGGAAGGGTACAAACCTCCCGATCCTCGGCTTCCAGGGCGGCTAGACGAGGTGCAAAAAGCGCTGGCGATCAACGCTCAGGCGGGAGACAAAGCGGTCGCTATCTTGGGCGGCGTTGGGGGACCTTTTACGCAATCGTGGATGCTGATCGGCTACGAGGGCATAGCCCTTAATGTCTACGATGATCCCAGTTTTCTTAAGGAACTGGCGGCGCTTAACAACCAATTTGCCCTCCCTGCTGTGGAGGCTTTGGCCAAGGCCGGCGTGGACGGGATCATCATCAGCGAGGACCTTGGGGATAGCACGCGCGAATTCCTGCGTCTGGAGCACTTCCGGGAGATTTATCTACCTTATATCGCGGAGATCGTCGCGCACATTCAAAGCTTCAAACTACCCGTCATCCTGCACAGTTGTGGCCACATCACCAATTATTTGGACGACCTCGTTGACCTGGGCCTGAACGCGATCCATCCTTTGCAACGCACTGCCGGTATGGATCTGGCCACCGTGAAAAGGCACTATGGCGAACGCATTTGTATCATCGGCAATATCGACTCCTCACGCACCCTGCCCTACGGCTCACCGGAAGAGGTCGCTGCTGAGGTGCGCGAGGCGCTGCGGATCGGCATGCCCGGAGGAGGTTACGTGTTGGCCTCAGATCATTCCCTTCATGATGGTATCCCTGTGGCCAACATCCTGACCATGTTCGAGGTCGCGCGTCGTGAGGGTGTCTATCGTTGACTGCGCGCTCACGGCCTTCGAAGCAGGGGCAAGTAAAGGCGTGAGTTGATCCAAGTGCGCACCTGTTTCGTGAATGTATCCTGGCCGGCGCGAAACTCGGCCGTAGCCACTAGATACACACCCGACGGGCTGTCATAGCGAACGCGCACCCGGAGAGAGGCTCCAAAGGAGGCCCCAGGGGCTAAACTACCCGACCACCTTAAAGCCCCGGCACTAAAGCTGCCCCCTGTGTGCGAGACATATTCCGTTCCCGGCGGCAAGGGAAGGGTGAAGCTCATAGAGAGCGGGCCAGGTCCGGTGTTAGATGCTAATACTTGATAAGAGATCGTTTCTCCCGGATTGGCCTCCGACACGTCACAAGTCAATGTAGAGCTTCCCCCGTCGGCGATGAGCACCGTGGCATGAGCTACAGCCTTGTGTCCTAGCGAGTCGGTCACCTCAACGCTTATAGGGAACCGGCCTCGAGAAGGGAAGAGATACGCGATGGTGGGCTGATCGCTGACCACGGTCCTCGCTTCCTCTCCTTGGCCTATACGCCACCGACAAGAGGTGACCGACGCGCCAACTGACGAACTCACCTGGCAGGAAAGCTGAACCGGATCGTTGGCGGATGCCACTTTATCCTCAAGGGCAACTGTTACCTCATCCCTGAGCCAGTCTATCGTGCGTTTCAGTAACGCGACGCGGCCTGTTCGCCCCGGATTATTGTTGATCCCTTCAAAGCCAAAGGCGTAATAGGCTGTGCGGTAAGGGATCGTCGTTTGTTCGCGCTCTAGGGTGGGCTCATCGGCCTTGATTACCCCAATGTACCCAGGACCGATCGGGAGCGCTTCAACAGCCATTAGCACAGGTTGCACCAAATCAGCGTCGGATCCATCGCGGAACCCGCCTGGAGCGATTTCGTCTACGGAAATCTGGTTGTGGGCGCCGTCTCCCACAGGCCCGATGTCTAACGTCACGCCGCTCAAAAAGGTCCCGGGCAGGCCCACTGCCCCTGTTCGCAGTGTAGGAGGTTGCGGACGTGCGTTTTGAGGGCCGTACACGCTTCCCTGAAGCCAGTGAGCGCCAAGGTAGCTATGATAGAAGCCGGCTCGCCCCCAAGTAGGATCGGGATCGGCGTTCACATCGCTGGCCTCGGCTAGGTTCTGTCCCCAGGCGATCAGTCTGCCGCCAGCATCGAGGTAGCTGGCCAGGACCTGCAAGTCCCGGGATGTCAGGGGTGTAGAGATAGCATAGTAACCGTCGGGATGTACATTATCTCCTGTCACCCAAATGACAAGGGAAAAGCGCTGGAGGTAATCCAGATCTGGAATCGTCTGGGGGTTACCGAAGCGTATATCAGCATCCCAAACTTGATAGGATAGCCCCAGGGATTCCAAAGCTCTGGCGACGTATCCTGCATAGTCGGCATAGCTCTCAAACTGAGAGAAATCGTTGTCGATCACCAAGACATCACCGGCCTTGGTGCTCGGTTCAATATGCACCCATATGGGAATGTGCAAGTCACTCAGACCGCTCCGCACATGCAGATCGGCCCAGCCGTCGCCAGCCGTGGAGAGGGCGGTAACCGAGATTTCAAAGGTAGCTTTGCGACCTGCGCCGAGGGATAATTGCGTAGGAGCAGTAACCGAGATATTGGGGCTGGCCTCAACGGAGATCGTCCAGGTGCGCACCCCCCCTTGGGCTCGGGTGTCCGTGACTTCAATCTGTTGCCTGACCTGCTGGCCTGGGGTAAGGTGCGGAAGGGCGAGGCTCGGTGGAGAGAAAAACAGCTCCGGGTTGGAGGCCGAAGAGAGGTCGATCAAGCCCGCACCGCGATCCAAGACGCCTGCTCGAACAGCGGGCGAGCCGACCCTAATATCCTTCGCATTTGCGGTAGCCATCAATGCGGCCTTAACTTGATCGTGACGCCACGAAGGATGTGCCTGAATCAGCAAAGCAGCCGCTCCGGCTACATGAGCACAAGCCATGCTACTACCGCTGAGTTGTGCATAGGAGGCTTGGCCGGTGCCCCGTTCATGGTAGGCCGAAAGCACATCCACACCCGGCGCGACGACATCGGGCTTGAGGTACCGCGCATAGGATGGTCCGCGACCACTGCTCTGCTGGACAACGTTTCCTTCGGCCGAGACGATCCTTCCGTTAGGGTCGAGCTGCAGCTTTGCTGCAGGGTGGGCGCGCAACCAACTCAGTAAAGCCTCTCCTGCAGACCGAGTGATCAGTGCCGCCGGAATTAGGATCTCCCCCGGATCACAATGCTCACCACCGCAGCCAGGTTCAAACAACTCGTCTGTGGTGTTGTATATCAAGGCGAGTCTAGCCCCCTCCTTCTGAACGTTAAAGGCTTTGTCGGCAAACGTGCACTCGCCTCGCGAGATAAGGGCTACCTTGCCCACAAGCGACCCGGGTACCAAGGGATTGCAGGCTAAGGAGCTGTCACGCGGATCAGCGTCGTTCACATCCACATATGGCCAAGGGCCAAGCAGCCTATTGAGGGTTCCCCCAAAGAGGGCGCGGGCAAAGGGTACGTTGCGCAGCCGCGGATCGACGGGTTCCGGTTCGGTCACATCGAGCAGATCAAAAGCCACCACACGATCTTTACTGACAGCTCCGACAGTGATGACGCGCTCTATGCCTCCTGGGAGACGGCTGGCCGAGCCATATGCTGCCCCATCATTGCCCGCTGGTGCAACAACAACACAACCCGCCTCCATAGCCGCATCCAAAGCCTCAGCCTCTGCTGAGGCAAAGGGCAACCTGGGCGAGAGCGAACTCCAGCTAGTGCAGATGACGTCGGCTCCGTCTTTGATGGCATCTTCAATGGCCTGAACGATTTCAACCGTGTAGGCCCTTTCCAAACCGCTCGTATCGGTGGGGTAAAAGATGCGATAGTTCATGAGCCAGGCCTTGGGTGCTACACCGGATATCTCCTGGCTCAGGCCACGTATCTCGGCCACCACCCTGTTGCCGGCCGCGATCCCAGCTACATGCGTGCCGTGACCGGAACCGTAGAGACCTGGCTGCGGGGTGCCTTCGCCAGCGATCGGAGGGTCAGCGGGACGCAGATAAACGCGCGCAACGATAACCTTGGGATTTGTGTAGCGAGCGTCGCCCTTAGGAAACCCTGAAGGATAGGCGAAACCTGTCCCGTCGAACATAGGGTGAGTGATGTCAATGCCGCTATCCAATATGGCGATCTTGACTCCCTGACCAGCGCGAGTCGCTCCACCCACTTTCGCCCAAAGCTCCTGAGCTTTGATGGCCGGCAGGCTGGCGTAAAGGGTGGGGGCAAAAGCCACCTCTTCGTATATGGCCTTCACACCCGGCAAAGCCCTGAGTCGCTCTAGGGTAGGCGCATCAAGCCGAGGAAGACGCACGGCCAAACCATTTAGCGCGACCTGATAACGACCCTCGACGAAGGCGCCCGAGAATTCCCGCTCGATCTCGGAGGCAAGCGCTTCCTGAACTCTCGTCAGAGCAGCAAGGTAATCAGCCGCCTCTGTGCTTTGCCAATCAAGGGTTCGCTTTGTTCCTTGTCTACTTAGGGCTCGTGCCAAAGGGGCGTCTTGCAAAGTCACGATAACTCTCGCACCGTCTGAGACGCCCCCTTTGGGCTGCTCCCATTCCGTCTTGGCCCATGACGTCAGAGGCCCAAAAAGCTGAAGACAAACCAAGAACACACCGACGAGAGCTGAACACGCCTTGCCCTTACGCATCATCTATCTAGGCCGCCGTTCTGAGATATCCATCCAAGGCTGATAACGGTTCCACAGATCTAGAAAGAGGGGTTTGATATTCATGAAGGTTTGGACGACCTCTTCCACAGCAGCTTCGCGTTGCATCGGAGTCAAATGATGGGTGTGTCGTACATAAGTCGCGGCCCGGCCATAGAAAAGTGGCAAGAAAGATTCGACGACTTTATCCGGATCGCCCTCTCCCTTATTGTAACTGACCGCGAACTCTGACACTATGGTTGCCCAAAGCTCCGGGCCTATCTCCAGCGCCTCTGGAGGCTGGTCTGGGAGAGCAAGGACTGTACGCAACGTATTCGGCTCGAGGATCCGCTTCCACTCTGTTTTATAGTGTCGCTTCCCATATCCCATAGCAGCGACCAAGGCACCGACGCAATCGCCAGTCTCGATGAGTCTGTCTGTAGTGCGCTCTCCGTAAAAGGGAACTTGGATAGCTCGTGGGTTCCTCTGCCACACTTTCTCATGGATGGTGAGGAAGCGAAACATGGTGCCGACCGTGTGCATGATGCGCGGGTCACTCAACGCCCCGGGCTCTCCACTGGGATCTCCGCGATACCCTAGATCAACTTGGACCACGTTGCGCCCCTCTAGCAACGTCTGGAACGACACCCAGACATTGAGGCCAAACCGCGCAACATCTGTCTCCCAAACATCCTTGCCCGCCAAGTCCTCAGCCAACTCACCCGAGACGCAGAACTCGTTGGCCAGAGGCTCGCGTAAATGGATGTTGAAAAAGGTGCGCGCAAAAGGATAAGCAAGGTTATCCGTAAGGGAGGCAGCATAGGCGCTGCGCTGATAGTAACCAAGCGCCATGTCATAGCCTTCCAAGACGGGATCAATAAGCGCTTGGAGCCATCTGGGTTCAATCCCGGGGGCTCGAGCCTCAATGATAACGCAAGCCTTGGCCTGTAGCTCGGCCGAGGCCTCAAAGATGGATCGTATAGCCGTCCCTTTTCCCATGACGCCCTCATATGTCGTGACCAGCTTGGACACGTTAGGCGGTACGGGCGCTTCCGCCACATGACGGGTCGTGTTATCCGAGGATCCACCGTCGGCGTTCATCAGAACAACGCGTTGGCCCAAGAGATAGTGAGTTAACCCTTTAGCAATCGCGCGCATGACTTCAGGGATCGTACGCCCGTTCCGATGACTGGGAATGCCTACAACGACGTCAGCCCGGCCAATCTCTTTGAGCCGGTTCTTGGTATCTGGACTTAGGGTGGTCTCATACATAAGAATGCCCTTGCCCATTTTAGACCCTCCCTGTTCTCTATTATCTTAAGCGAGCAAGCGCTGCCGCCGCTGTGATAGCTGCCCGCTCAGGGGTCGTAGCGCCATCAAGCACATCCTCAATGGCTATAGAGATCACGTCTTGAATCTCGGCAAAGTGACGCCCATTAGGATAAGGCCTGGCATGCTGGAGTTGCTGGATCAGGAACTCACGATAGTCTGTATCCTCAATGGCGAGAGCCAGAACCGAACGATGTACGGGCAGGTGGAAGCTGAGCTTACTCCAGGTTGAAAGGTGCTCGGGCCTCAGTGCCAGAGCTATATATCGTGCGGCCAGCTCCTGGCGTGCGGGATCCGACGCAACGATCGCCCAGGCCCAGGAACGAGCTAACGTGATTGTTTTGCCGTTGATAGTCGGAATGGGGGCATAGCGAGCATTCTGAAGGGCGCTGCGATCGCGGGCAAATTGCCGAGAGCTTGCGTGAGTTAGGCTTGCCTCTCCGGCAACGTAACTCATCCAGCAGTCATCAAGGGTTCTCATCGTGCGCACCGTATCGGGCACGATCCCCAATTCCATGGCGGAGCGATAGTCTCGCAAGACCCTGGCTGCTAGCGCCGTGTCGAGCGCAGGGCGGGCATTGTTATCCCCTAGGGTTCCCCCTAAAGCAAGATAATGGAGTAGGAACGCATCGGCTGACGAACCGTCTCCACGCCCCGCGGGGAAGATGTATTTACCTTTGGTACTGGCAAGATCGTACCAGGCCCGGGGTGGGGTTTGGACAACAGAGGCATCATAGACTAAGAAGATGATATCCGTTTGAAAGGGCATGGCCAGTCGCTTGCCGTTGACGGTGACCGTTTCTAATGCCCAGGGGAACAAGTCGTCCCATTCGGCTTCATTGAAGAACTTGTCGAGAGGGACCAAGATGTCGCTTTCTGCCACTTTATGGAGCTCAGACGTATCAATGGCCACGATATCGGGTAAACGCCCCGGCACGACCGCATGGGTCGTGAGCAACATATTGGCTATCCCCCCAAGCCCATAGGGAGCCTTAGGTACGATCTCAATCCGAGTCTGGGGGTTTGCAGCCACAAAGGCTTGGTTCAGCTCTCTAATGAGCTGGCCGGTATGCTGCGCGTCAGGAAGCATCTCCGGCGGGAGCCATAGGGTCAGGGTCGGTGGAACGCTTTGCGATACAAGCGTTGCCGTCGGCGCCAGCCAAGTTGCGAAAGGGGTGGGGATGGACTTGGGTGTTGGGCTGGAGGAAGGGGAAGCGGCCGTGGGGCGAGGCAAAACGGAGCAGCCACTCGCTAAGCACATGGCCAACAAGGTAGCACTGACAGCCATGATAGCCCCGATGTGAGATGAGGCAATGGTCACACCCCTTGTCTTGGCCGGCATCCTGTCCTCAGTGTGTCTAGGCGAGCGATAGGTGATGCATGATAGATAAATGTCTTAAATAACAATTATAGCACACCCTTGATTTCAGGAAAACTTGACATGGGCCACAACAAATGCTAAAATATATTTTGAGGGATGGTGATAGAGATGATGCTCCCGTAGGAGCATCTTTTGTTTGTTGTTTTTATATATCATACATCGTTATTTCGTTCAAGAGGGGGCTCGCTTAAGACTATGGACTTGGCCAAGCTCATCCGCGACGTCCCGGACTTCCCCGTTAAAGGCATCCTATTCAAGGATATCACGACCCTTTTGCGAGATCCACAGGCATTCAGGGAAGCTGTGGATGGCTTAGCGGCCAGATGGATCGGGAGAGGCATTGACCAGGTGGTAGCCATCGAGTCCCGGGGTTTTGCTCTGGGAGCTCCTTTGGCATATATCCTGGGAGCCGGATTTGTGCCCGTGCGCAAACCCGGAAAGTTGCCAGCCAAGACGATCAGCGTTGAATATAGTCTAGAGTACGGTACAAATACCCTGCAAATGCACGTAGACGCCATAACGCCTGGCCAGCGGGTGCTCATTGTCGATGACCTCTTGGCGACGGGAGGATCGGCCAAGGCCGCGATTGAACTGGTCGAACGATTAGGTGGAGTTGTTGTCGGTTTGGCTTTCTTGATCGAGTTAAAGTTCTTGCGAGGGGCTGAGAAACTGAAAGGGTATGAAGTTTTCTCGTTGATTGGGTTCTAGTGTGGCTTAGGAGGCCGAGTATGCCAAAGCAGAGTAAGACGTTAGAGGAACTGAAGCAAGCTCGTGAACACACTCTCCTGGACATTGAGCGCCTGAAAGCAGAACTCCAGGCGGAGATCGAACCTGCTTCGGCCACAGATGATGACTCGGCGGACGTTGCAGCGGACATTTACGAGCGTGGTAAGATCATCTCGCTTATTCAAAGTCTTGAGGCTAAACTACACTCTCTGGATCGGGCCATTGCCCTAGCTTCTAAGGGCACTTACGGTATTTGTGAGATGTGCAACGAACCCATCCCTCCGGAACGACTCAAGATCATGCCGGAGACGACATTCTGTGTGCGTTGTGCCGCCAAACTAGAGGAGGGCATCCGCCGACGTCGAATTCTCATCTCGGATCAGGAGGAAGAGTCTGACGATCTATTCTACGAAGATGAGGAGCTGTTTGAGGACGCGCAGAACGATGACGAGTTCTAGGCACGCCATGTAGATGTCGTAGGGAGCAGGAAGATATAGAGCCCCCTTGATGAGGGGGCTTTTATATGACTGAATCTTGTACAGTGACCATCAAAAACGATCCGGGAGGTTAGCCCCAGAATGAGCCGCATGATTGAGATACGCTGGCATGGCCGTGCTGGTCAAGGCGTAGTAACAGCCGGAGAGCTCTTGGGTGAAGCCGTGATGGAAGTTGGCAAATTCTTCCAGGCTTTCCCCGAATATGGAGCGGAACGCATGGGCGCACCCATCAAGGCCTACACCCGTATCAGCGATGAGCCCATTGAGCTCCACTGCCCGATCCTTGAGCCTGACGTAGTGGTCGTCGTCAATCCGAATCTCATAGGGATCGTGGACCTCACGGAGGGTCTTAAACCCGAGGGAACCCTTATCGTCAACACACCCCAGCCACCAGCCGAAATCCGCAAAAAGCTCAAGCTAGACGGAGGGCGGGTCTGGTGTGTTGATGCCTCCAAGATCGCTATGGAAGAATTCAAGCGGGATATCCCCAGCACCATGATGCTGGGCGTCATTGCGAGGGCAACGGGAGTCGTCCCCCTGGATGTACTGATCCATTTAACCCGAGAGAAGTTAGGGGGCAAGTTACGCCCCGAGGTTGTCGAGGCAAACGTTCGTGCATTGCAACGCGCTCACGATGAGTGTGTGGAAGGTTAACCCATTTTGCGTCTAGCTGCTAGCTTACTTTATGGAGGTTACGCAATCATGGCAGGTTATGAAAGCCCGCGCCTAGATCGCCCCTGGACGGAGGTGAACCCAGGAGGCATTGTCCTCGAGTCAGGCAACTCGGTCACTTATATCACTGGTACTTGGCGCAGCATGCGACCCGTGCGCGACCTGGAGCAGTGCACGCAATGCCTGCTCTGTTGGATCGTCTGCCCCGATGCCTCCATTACAGTGAATAACGGCAAGGTGGTGGGCTTTGATTACGATCATTGCAAGGGATGTGGCATTTGTGCCGAGCAATGCCCTGTCACCGTCAAGAAGCCCCATGCCCATACGGGCAAGATCGGCAAAGTGATCCAAATGGTTCCGGAGACAGAGTTTGGGCAGTAGATTCATGCCCTTCCAGGAGATAGGATAAGATGATTCAAAGTAAGTATTTGCCCCTGGATGGCGCTAACGCAGTCTCGCAGGCGATGCGCCAGATCGACCCCGACGTCGTCGCAGCCTATCCTATAACCCCGCAAACGGCTGTGGTACAGAACTTTTCCCAGTATGTGGCCGATGGCCTTGTCCATACCGAGTTCGTGCCCGTGGAGAGCGAACATGCAGCCATGAGCGCCTGTATTGGGGCCGCGGCCGCAGGGGCTCGCGCGATGACCGCTACAGCAGCGAACGGCCTGGCCCTTATGTGGGAGATGCTTTATATCGCTGCGGGAATGCGTTTGCCCATTGTGATGACCGTCGTCAACCGCGCGTTGTCCTCGCCACTGAACATCCATTGTGATCATTCAGATAGCATGGGAGCTCGTGACTCCGGATGGATCCAGCTCTATGCTGAGACGGGCCAGGAAGCGTATGATAACACGATCCAGGCTGTGCGTATTGCCGAGTCCCCCGACCTGCTCGTCCCCGTGATGAGCTGCCAAGATGGGTTCATTACGGGACATGGGGTCGAGCGGGTAGGCATCTTGCCCGACGAGGCTGTGCGCGACTTTGTAGGCATTTACAAACCCAAGTACTCCTTGCTGGATACGGACCACCCGGTCACCATGGGTGCCTGGGATTTTACGGATTACTATTTCGAGCATAAACGCCAGCAGAGTGAGGCTCTTAACAACGCTCTGCCGATCATTGAGGCTGTCGGCGCTGAGTACGCTGCGCTTTCGGGGCGGCCCCAACCGATCCTGGATATGTATGGCATGGACGATGCGGAGTATGCTATCGTGGTGTTAAGCTCTACTGCGGGCACGAGCCGAGCTGTTGCTCGTGAATGGCGGGCAAAAGGTCATAAGGTTGGCGTGTTGAAGCCCAGGGTGTATCGG
The DNA here is from genome assembly GCA_034436315.1 of Anaerolineae bacterium. Taxonomy (GTDB): domain Bacteria; phylum Chloroflexota; class Anaerolineae; order UBA1429; family UBA1429; genus DAOTVR01. Next base: position 13,275 of record DAOTVR010000083.1, on the reverse strand, counting down.
CCTTTTCCGGCCAAGCAGATCGTCGAGGCTATTTCTCACTGCAAGGCCGTGGCTGTGCTCGACCGGGCTATCTCGTTTGGGGCCCCCCAGGGCCAAGGGCCGCTTTTCACAGATATTACCGCAGCCCTCTACAACGAGGGCAAATCAGGACTCCCGATCGTTGATTACATCTTCGGCCTCGGCGGCCGAGATACGGTACCGGCGATGATTGACTCTGTCTTCAAGGATTTGCAGATGATCGGGGCCACGGGGGAACGAGGCCCGCTGGTACGTTATTTGGGTCTCCGCGAATAAGAGCTCCTGGCGACCCTCCCCAGAAACACATGTGAGCTAGAAGAGAGGACACCATGCCTGAAACAATACGCATCAACTTGCGGGATATCGTCACCAAAGAGGAAAGGCTCGCGCCAGGGCATCGTCTATGTGCTGGCTGCGCTGAGCCCATCATCATTCGCCAGATACTCCATGCCATTGACGGGCCGGTTGTGGTCGGTACGGCTACTGGCTGTTTGGAGGTCTCCACGACGAACTATCCTTACACATCCTGGCGAGTACCTTGGATCCACAGCGCGTTTGAGAATGTCGCCACAACGATCTCAGGGGTTGAGGCGGCTTACAGGGCGCTCAAGCGGGCGGGCAGGATACCTCCTGAAAAGAACATCACCTTTCTCGCCATCGGCGGCGATGGAGCAAGCTACGATATCGGGCTGCAGTGGATATCCGGAGCTCTGGAGCGCGGGCACAAGTTCATCTATATCTGCCTCAATAACGAGGCTTATATGAATACGGGCATTCAGCGTTCGGGAGCCACGCCCCAAGGGGCACATACGACGACCTCTCCCGCCGGCGAGGTGATCCCGGGCAAAACGCAGTGGCGCAAACCCTTTACACGTATCATGGCCGCCCATGCGATTCCCTATGTCGCTCAGGCTGCGGTTCACAATTATCGTGACCTGATGTCCAAGATCAAAAAGGCCGCGGCCGCCGATGGGCCGGCGGTGATCAACGTGTTGGCTCCTTGTCCGCGTGGATGGCGTTACTCCAGCGAGCTTACCCTGGCCATCACCAAGCTGGCAGCCGATACGTGCTACTGGCCTCTATATGAGGTGGATCACGGCAAGACGATCGTGAACTACAAGCCCAAAGAGAAGTTGCCCGTGACCGAGTGGCTCAAAACTCAAGGGCGTTTCAGCCACCTGTTCCGCCCGGCTAATGCGAAATTGCTGGAGGAGATTCAGGCCAAGGTGGATCAGGAGTGGGAGCAACTGTTGCGTGAAGAGGCAACATCGTAGGCCAAAACATCTAGGCCGCAGAGGGTAGCTCTAAAAAGGGCTACCCTCTTTCTTCAAGATCGGGAGCGGGGGACCTATGGCTGGTGATCGCGTGTTTGTATCCAATCATCCTCTCGTTTTGCACAAGCTGACCCTCCTTCGCAGCGCTGATACGGAGTCCAAGAAATTCCGCGAGCTATTACATGAGGTTTCCATGTTGCTGGGCTATGAGGCGACGCGAGACCTGACCTTGCGAGAGACTCATGTGGTTACCCCTTTGGCCGAAGCGAAGGGCTACGAGCTGGCGGAGAGAGTCGGCCTTGTGCCCATCTTACGGGCCGGCCTAGGGATGGTTGAGGGGATCTGGCAGCTAATGCCCCATGCTGAGGTTTGGCACATTGGCCTTTACCGCGATCACAAGACGTTGCAGCCGATTCAATACTATAATAAACTGCCTGCGTCCCCCACCGTTCAAGTGTGTCTCGTGTTGGATCCGATGCTGGCCACCGGTGGATCAGCCGTAGCGACGGTAAATATCCTGAAGGACTGGGGCGCGCGCCGCATCAAGTTCGTGGGCGTCATTGCCGCCCCTGAGGGCCTTCGTGCGCTCACGACAGCGCATCCCGATGTAGATGTCCATCTCGCAGCCATAGACGATCATCTCACCCCTCCGCCCACTTTGCCCAGTGATCCCCCGGAGGGCTATATTGTGCCCGGCCTAGGAGATGCCGGGGATCGCCAGTTTGGGACCGGCTAGGTGATAGGGCTCGGGCTGCCCCCTGGCACGGAGTCGTTTGAGATGCCGTGGTTTATGTTCGTCCTCGTCTTTGCGCTTTCTGTTGGCCTGACGGCGGCCTTAACTCCTCTGGCAATCCACCTGGGGAGGCGATGGGGCATCGTTGATGTGCCGGGTGGCCGTCGGAAGCATCAAGGCACAGTCGCGCGTACTGGCGGTTTGGGGCTTTATCCGGCGTTCCTCGCGGCGGCGCTTGTCACCCTAGGGGTGCCTCGCGAGGACCCCTTGGAGCTAACCAGGCTTACAGGCGTCCTCGTGGGGATGGGGATCGTGTGGATCGTCGGCTTCCTTGATGACCGCTTTGAGCTCCCTCCGTGGGCGCAGGGGCTGGGCCTGGTGTTGGCAGCGTTCGCGGCTGCGGCGTTCAAGGTGTTTATCGAGCTTTTCAACAACCCGTTCGTGGACGGCCAGGTTAAGGTAGATTGGTACTTGATGCTTCCGTTGACGGTCGTCTGGCTTGCGGGGATATCCGGGACGCTGAACATGCTGGACGGCCTGGACGGGCTGGCGACGGGGGTAACGGCGATATCCTCCGTCATCCTTCTGGTACACATGCTCCGTTTGGGCCAATACACCGTATCCCTTTTGCCTTTGGCTTTGCTGGGCTGCTGCCTTGGGTTTCTGCCCTATAACTTTGCGCCGGCGCGCGTTTTCCTGGGTGGTGGGGCCTACCTACTGGGCTATGCCCTGGGGGCGCTATCCATTGTCGCGGGGGCCAAAGTGGCCACGGCCCTATTGGTCGTCTGGTTGCCCATGGTGGATGTTCTCTGGCAGATATACTCTCGCTGGCGAAGCCGCCATCCCATCACCCAAGGAGACCGTGGCCATCTACACTTTCGCCTTCTGGATATGGGCTGGCCCCAGAGGCGCATCGTCTTGATGTACTATGGCATCACCGCCCTACTGGGCGCCGTCGCCCTATTCGTCTCCTCGCGGCTGCTCAAGTTCGCCATCCTGTTGCTCATGGGGATGGTGATCCTGGTGATCTTGGCCCTGATCGCGCGAGCTGGCAGTGGCCGAGGCGTTTCCGAATCCTGAGTCGTACTTCATCCGTCTTTGATGGCCAGCGTCTGCACTTGCCAGGGGCCGAGTCGTGCACGTCCTCCCAATTCACCCTGCTCGCGTTCTCGCAGGTCCACGGAAATCAACTTCGCCAGCTTGCCCATCCACATGAAGCCTACCTCGGCGCTCTCTCCATAGCATTCGTAGAAGCGCGCATAGGTCTTGCCGTTCTTGACATAGAGCGCCGAGAGGATCGCCTTACCGTCGCCCAACTCTTGATAGGGCGTCCATACCTCCCCTACGGGGTTCTCTAGGGTCGATACCCGGCACATCACCAAGGGAAAGTTGTATTCAAGGGCTCTTCGTGGTAGGTCGGCGCGCCTCCAGTCGCCGATGAACGGGAGGATGCCGAGCTCGTAACGGTATTTGCCCCGGAGCATACGTGTACCCCAGATATAGGGCAAAGCGAAGGCTAACACCGCAGAAAAAGCCCCGTCGTGCTCGTGCACACAGCCCATCAGCCCGCGATTGAAAAGGGCTAGCCCCACACGCCCATCTGAGATCGCCGTCCAGTAGATGCCCTCCACGTATCTTTCGCTCGTCTCAGAGCTATGGAAGGGTATGTCGCGGATTCTGACCGTAAATGGGCCTTGATAGGGATAGAAGCGTAGACGCAGCTTGTATTCGTGGTCGTTCCAGGCCGTCACTGTGGCTTCACGAACCTGACGCTCACTCTCTGACTCACTTTGGTCGGTGGGCATAGGCACTTTGGGCCTGCCGATCCATTGACCATTGAAATCAAGCTCTCCTTGCCAATCGATCTGGCGGCTATGGCGGTAGAAGCGCCACTCGGAACGATAAGAGATGCCCCCGATCTCACCTTCCTCAATCACCACGGCCGAATCCGGCTCAATGCGCACATCGCTGATTCGCCCCATGGACTCACAATCGCGTCCGTTAATGATCCCCGCCAGTGTGCCGCTGTTCTTGGGCGGTGCCAACAGGTGCATACCCGTTTGCCGGTCGCGAAGGAGGCGAAAGCCACCCGTTGGCGCCATGAACACGTCATAGTAAGGGGTCTCCAGGCGGCCGACGGGCTCGTGACGCCAGACCAATCGGTATCCTGAATCGGTTTTCTCCTCCACTTGGTAAAGCAATGCCTTGTCTTGGGCTTCAGGCTGCCAAGAGAAGACGCTTTCACCCTGTGAGTTACGATCGTCGCTTGATACAGCGCAGAATCCAAGGCCGGGCGCTGTCACCAGACGGCCTCTGTCTTTATCAGTAGGCACCCACTCCGTCCGCTCCCAAGCTAAGGGGTTAAACACGACGATGCGTTCACCCTGCCCCGAGACCCCAATGCGGGGGGCAATTGTTGCCATGATCCGCTTCGTGATGCGCTCTGAGGCACTTATGCTGGCATCCAGGAACTGGCGTGCGTCCTGTTCAAGACCACAAATCTGGATATCGTGGTGCTGGGCCACAAGCAGATTTTTCCAGGCTTGCTCCAAATCGTTTTCATCGGCCGGACCGCCCAAAGCATGGTTGATTGCGACAAGGCGCTCGGTCGTCTCTACCTTGACCTCGGCCTCTCGGCAGCGGTTCCACATCCAGTTGCCGCAGTAGCCCCAGGGCATACGCACGCGAAAGTCATTGGCTGTGGTGCGAAAAGTCACGCGCGGCTGTGGAAGAAGACGCAAGATATCCTCAACCAGGATCCATTGATAATCAGGATCTCCCTCGTGAGCTAGGAGCAGTGACTCTTGGGCACGTGGATCGTCAGCGCGAGTAGCAATAAGGGGGCGAATGTGATCACCGAACTGACGGCGAAACTCGGATAGGTTAAAAGAGCAACGCTCTGAAATAGCATCGGTGAGGATGCGGTTGTCGAGCGTAGAGGTCCAACCCCAAATGAGATCTTGCTTCAGGGGAGGCGTCGCCGCTTGACCGGGGTAAGTCGGCAAAGCTAGAAGCCGGCTGCCATCCACGCCTTCCCACCAGACCACGGGAGCCTCGCACTCGGGACTGTGGCCGTACATCATGAAATGAGTACGCAGGACGGCGCCTTTGAAGCCGGCACCAACTAGCAGTTGAGGTAGTTGAGCGTGAAAAGGGTGTTCGCTCATGATATAGACCGAGAGCGAATAACCCAGGCGCTTCTCGCAGGTCTCCATCGCATAGGTTAGTTGGCGGATATTAGACTCGCCATCGATGAACGCCGAAAGGGGTTGGCCATAAGTGCTGGAGCCCACTCCCAGCCGTCCACGGTACTTTTCCAGGGCCTCGCGCATGCGCTGCAGCAACTTCGGGTCATGCTCGGCCAGGTAATCGTACGTATAGGCCTCGTGGTCCCAACCGATGCGAAACTGGGGATATCTCTCCAACCAGTCCAATTCCTGATCCAAGACCTGCGCCAACTTGACCGGCCCCCAAAGGATGATCCCCAGGTGATCATAAGTGGCTGCGTAGACGGGAGCAAGGCTTGTATCCCTTTGCGATGTCGGATGGGGGTCACTCATTGCACGATCTCCTTGAAGCGACGACGTAAAAAAGTGTTTCTAGCGCCCACTGATGCCCGTGAGCTGGATACCTTGTACAAAGTACTTCTGTCCGATGAAGAAGATGACGATAGAGGGCAGGAGCACCAAGAGCGAGCAGGCCATCAAAGGTTGCCAGTCCACCTTGTACTCGCTCCGAAAGAATGCTAGGCCGATCTGCAAGGTGTACATTTTTTTGTCGTTCAAATAGATCACCGGCCCCCACAGGTCATTCCAATGCCCCATGAATGTGAAAACGGCAATCGTAGCCAGAGCAGGCTTGGAGAGGGGCACCATGATACGCCAAAGGATCCCCATGTGTGAACAGCCGTCCATGATGGCCGCATCGCTCAGCTCCTGAGGGATGGTGCGAAAGAACTGGCGGATGAAAAAGATGTTCCAGGCCCCGCCGAAGAAGGAGGGCACGACCAGTGGCCAGAAGGTATTGATGGCCTTGAGCCGAGACCAAAGGATATACACCGGGATGAAAGTGACCTGCTCTGGCAGCATCATGGTCCCTAGCAGGATCATGAACAAAAGATTACGCCCCGGCCAATCTAGGCGCGCGAAAGCGTAGGCTACTACGGTCGAGCTGAGCAGCACGCCGATGACGGGAATGACCGAGGTGATCAACGAATTGCGGAGGAAAAGCCAGAAGGGGAAACGGGTGAACACCATCTCAAAATTTTGCCACACGATCGGCTTGGGGATCCAGCCCGAGGGCACCTGGTACACTTGGGCATCGCTCTTGAGCGCCGTGGAGAGCATCCAAGCCAGCGGGATGAGGTAAGTGATGCTTCCGGCAAGCAGTGCCAGAAAGACGGCGGTGCGTGTAACGCGATCCCAGAACTTGTTGCTCCTCCACCAGGGCACGCGGCGCCTCATTGCGGTTCTAACCAGCATCTCAGACCCCTCCCTCTGGCCCTGCCTCGTAATACACCCAGAACTTGGCCAGTCGGAACTGGATGATGGTGAGGGCGAGGATAAAAACGAAGAGCATCCAGGCCATGGCCGAAGCCCGTCCCATGTTCGCTCCCGAGCCGAAAGCGACCTGGTAAAGGAGCAGCGCATACATCAAAAGCGAGTTCTGAGGCCCTGCCCCCACCGTTCCGGTTGAGCCTGCCTCAACCTGTGTCCAGACATAGACGGGGGCGAACATCTGAAAGGCGCCGATGAAGCCGGTCACTAACTGGAAAAACACGGTCGGGGAGAGCATGGGCAGTGTTATACTCCAAAAGCGGCGCCACCTGCCGGCGCCATCGATCTGCGCCGCCTCGTGCAAGTGCTCGGGGATGCCTTGCAACCCCGCCAGGAAGATCACAGCGCCGGCCCCTAGCCCCCACATGCGCATCAGCACCAATGCCGGCTTGGCCCAATGCTCATCAAAGAGCCAGTTCGGCGCCGGCAGGCCGATGCTGCGCAAGGCTACGTTCACGATGCCTGAGCGCGGGTTGAGTAGCCAGAGCCAAAGCATAGCGGTTGCCACGCCTGAGAGCACCGAGGGCAGATAATAGATCGTGCGAAAGGCCGCCCGGCCCGGGATGTTTTGGTTCATCAAAACGGCCAAGAAGAGTGAGCCGACGATAGCCAAAGGCTGCGAGAGAGCCACATAATAGAGCGTGTTATAGACCGCCTTGCGGAAGAGAACCCAGGTTGGCAAGAACTGGTAGTTGTAGAGTCCCATCCAGCGTGGCGGTTGGGGAATATTGAAAAAGGTGAAGGAGTAATAGAACGAGAGCCCCATGGGCCCGGCCGTGAAGACCAGGAACCCTATCAGCCAGGGTAAGGCCATTGCCCAACCTGTTAGGGCGTCACGCCAGAACTTGGGGCCTTTGCCCAGAAAACGCTTGGTGCTCGTCGCCGCCCGTCTAGCCCCAATGTGACGTAGATCAGACTCTACGACCATTCTATAGTATCCTTGTCTTTTAGTTAACCCTGTGAGCTAGAGAGATCTCTAGCTCACAGGGATACTTCGTTCGGCTCTGTGGGCCAGCCCAGCTATTCTACTGACCTGGGTGGGTCTTGATCCAGTCCTGGACAGCCTGGTTGGCCTCTTCCTGCTTTTGCTTAAGTGCCTCGTCTATGGTCGCTTTGCCATCCCAGACAAGAAGCATCGCGCCACGATAATCGGCCCCGGGATAGGGGACGGGCGTCGGACAAGGATTGGTGAGTTTGAGCTGCTCAAAGGCGATCTTGTAATGTGGATGAGCCTTTTGCACGTCCGGGTCGTTCATTACGTCAGCCCGCCCCACGAAGGTGCCGGTTTTAGTGCACCATAGTTTCATGTTCTCCGCTGACAGGAACCACTCGATAAAGTCCCATGCTCCGTCCGGGTGTTTGCTGTTCGGCGCAATCACCATACAGTGACCTGCACCCCAGGAGCTGTGCCGCCCATTCTTCCCCGGATGACGAGGGAACATAGCGTAGGCGATCTCAAAGGCCGGTTTCACGACCTTATAGCGGGCGGGCATCCAGGAGCCATGGACCAATATCGGGTTCATGCCGGTGATAAAGGCGTCCACTAAGCCGGTAAAGCCGGCGGCCAGGGCGTTCAAGTCGTCTCTACCGTAACGGTCACGCCAGGCAATATGCCATTGAATGCACTCGCGCACCTCCGGCCGGTCCATGACCGACGCTTTGAACTCGTTCTGTTGGTCCCATTCACACCAGCCCATGCTCCAGAGCCACATCCAGAACCAACTCTGCCCCCAAACCGGGCAGAAGCCAATTCGTTGCCAGGCGCCCTTTTTGCCCTTATCCAACTTGTCAGCGTAGGTCCACAGATCATCCCAGGTTACGGGCGGCTTTTCTGGGTCCAGGCCAACTTCTTTGAAAGCTTTGACATCCAAGAACAAGAAGCGCGTGTCAGGCTGAAAGGGCACGCCGTACTTTTTGCCTTGGTAAACGACGCCGCTGAGCTCTAGGATCGTGTAGGGCACCCAGTTCTCGGGCGTGGCCGGGGGGAGTTTCTTGCTAGCGTCCCAATAGGCATCTAGGTTCAGGGCTTTCTTCTCCATGCCCATCCTCCCAGCGTCCATGCCGCTGGAGAGGAGGATGTCAAAGGGCTCCCCCGAGGCCAGGGCCGCCTCCCACTTCTGTGTGAGCTCGCCGAAGGGCACGAAGACCGGCTCTACGACGTACTTGAGCGAGTCGCGATTGTAGTTTCCCACCAGTAGGTCTTGGGCGCCGACACGCACGACATCCGAGTGGAAATGCAGGTAGGTGATCTTGGTGCGCTGGGGTGGCGCGACGGTCTCTTTGACCACCTTCTCAACGACTTGGGTCACCACCTTCTCCACTGGCTTCTCAACCACTTTCTCTTTCTCTACTTCTACGACCTTGGTTACCTCCTTGACGATCACCTGGGGCGTGGGAGTGGGGCCCGGAGCGCAAGCCACCAAGACGGCGCTTGCCAGTAGCCCCCCTACCGCGCCGAGAGCTTGCCGACGAGTCATTCGCTTTTCCATCTGCCTTGCCTCCTTGGGCGATTGTTTGGGTTGGAGAGTCTTCTCCAACATGATCCTGTCTCCGCAGCGCTACCAGAACTCACTGAACCCGAAGACTTGCTTCTTGGACAATGGCCGATGATGTGTTAGAATGAGCTTTGGAGTTACAGTGAAAGCGCTCGTGCTACATTATCAGCATAGCAGGCGTCTTGGGTGAATACAATGGCTTTTCGGCCCTCTTTACGCCACGAATCGGCCATAGGGCCGGCTAGAGAACGGCCCGGGAGCGGCGATCGCTGATGGAACGCATGGAATTTGCCCGCCTGGTCAGGGATGCCCTAGCGAATCTATACGATAACGCGGCTTTGGAGACCCATCCCCTGGCCGACTTCTTGCCCAAGCCGGCTGAGGCCAAGGTGAGCCGCGCCGAGCATCTGCGTGCCGCGCTCCTCAAGGCTATAGAAAGCTTGCGTCCCCCAAAGGGGGATGATCCTCACGATGCCATCCCCTGGCGCCCTTACCGGATCTTGCACGGGCGTTATGTAGAAGGCTTGGATTTACAGGCCTTGGAAAAACGCCTCGCCCTGAGCACCCGGCATCTCTCGCGCGAGCATGGCCGGGCCATTGCCGCCCTGGCCAGCATTTTGTGGGATCAAGCCTTCCCTCAATCTAGAGCCCCTCAAGCCACTGCCGAGGCTGCCGATGCCGATGCTCTGGCCGACGAACTGGGGGGTTTTGAAGTCGTTCCGGAAACCGTTGATCTCGCTCAGGTCCTGCGCGCCACGGTGGACATTTTCCGGCCCCGTGCGGAGAGCGTAGGCGCGGAGCTGATCCTCTCGTTGCCCAAGAACGGGCTGCCCACGCTCCGGACCGACCGCATCATCCTACGTCAGATCCTGCTCAGTCTGTTGAACTATGCGTTGCGCATGCGTACGGAGGGCGCATTGGTCATTGGTCTTGAGGCGACGCCGGCCCAACTCGCTTTATGGGCGCGCTATCGAACGAGAGGACAACCGATCACACAACCCGCTGAAGCCAAGAAGGAGACGGCGCTGGAAGTGGCGCGTTACTGGGCGCAGCGCCTCGGTGCTACGCTCCAGGTACAGTCCGTGCACCTCCCTTCGGGGCTGGAGCAACTCGTCCTCTCCTGGCCCCACAGGGGGCAGCCGATCATCCTCGTGATAGACGATCAGGAAGCGGCGATACGTTTGTTCGAGCGTTATTTGCGGCACTTGCCTCTGCGGGTCATGGGCCTTCGCGATCCCCAGCAAGCTCTCTCGGAAGCGCATCGTCTGCAGCCGCGGGCCATCATCTTGGATGTGATGATGCCCACCCAAGACGGTTGGGAGGTCCTACAAGCGCTACGGGCCGATCCGGGAACGAGCCATATCCCTGTGGTCATCTGTTCCGTGTGGGATGTGCCCGAGCTGGCTTCCACTTATGGGGCTGCGGGCTTTGTTAAGAAGCCGATCGACCGGCAGGACCTCTTGAAAGTGCTGGCTCGCCTGGGGTTGCTGGATAGCTCGGTCGGATCGTGTCCAGAAGATGGCGGAGGATCTCCCCTAGCTCCTGCCGGGATAGGGGCCGATGCATCGTGATGCGCATTATGTCCTGATACCCCTCGCGAGGCCCTTGGGGGTAGTCGTAGGCCGTCATCAAGATTGCCGGGATATGTTCTCTCCGCAACGTTTCCAGTAGCTGCCAGCCGCTTAAATCGGGTAACACCACATCCAGGAACACGGCATCGGGCCGTGTGCTCTGTAGCGCCGCTAATGCTTCCTCTCCAGAACCTGCTGTGGCCAATTCATAACAGCCGGAGGTTATGCCCTTGCCGGCCTCGCTCTCTAGGACTCGGGTCACGAAACGGATCATGGCGGGGTCGTCGTCGACGATGAGCACTTTTCGTATCTCGGGGCCAAGTCTGCCCAGGACCTCTATGAGCTCTTGGCGCTGAATGGGCTTGACGAGATAGGCGACCGCGCCCGTTGGCAGATGGGTGGGATGTGTGAGCCCTCCTGGGAAGGGAAAGCAAATAACGGGTAGGTTGTATGGCAGCTCGGCAAGCATCCGTCTCATTCGTTCCTCGGTGATCGCCCCTTCGCGTTGGTCGACAAGCAAAGCAGTGGGTAGTAACCGACTGACCTGTTCAGGCACCTGGTCGGGGTCATCCGTGGCCATGACGCGAAAGCCCTCGGCGTATTGGGCGATGATCTCGCCGGCGTCCGGTTGCGGCGAGAGGGCCAAAAGCACGCGCTCGCCTTGGGCGCGCTTCTCCAGGAGCTGCCAATAGCGGTCTTCGGTGCGTCCTTTGGTGAGACGGGGTAGCATGGTTTCGGAGCTGGGCAGGGTGAAATAGAAACACGAGCCCTCCCCAAGTTTGCTTTCTGCCCAGATGCGGCCGCCGTGAAGCTCTATAAAGCGCCGGCTAATGGAAAGGCCCAGGCCCGCGCCCTCGTGACGACGCCACTGTCCACGCCTTATCTGTTGGAAGGGCTCAAAGATTCGCGCGAGATCCTCCGTGGGGATGCCAGGGCCGGTATCCCGGACGCAGACCAGCACGTGTTCGTTCTCGCGTGTGACGCGAATGGTGACCCCGCCTTTCTCTGTGAAACGCAGACTGTTGTTCAGCAAGTTGAGCAAAACTTGCCGAATGCGGGCGGTATCCACGAACACCTTGGGTAAGCTCTCAGAGGCTTCGACGGCGAGCGTCAGTCCCTTGTTCGCGAACGCAGGACGGACCATTTGCTCTACTTCTCGGACGATCTGTAAAGGGTCGCTCCAATCTTTGAGAAGCATGAATTGGAGGCTCTCAAGCTGCCCCAAATCCAGGATATCGTTGACCAGGCGCAAGAGATGGGTGCTGCTGCGATGGATTTCCTGGATATCCTCGTAGAGCCCTGGCGGCCAGCGTTCGAGATCCGCATAGGTGTCCGGCGAGTTGACCATCAGCTCGCTAAAGCCGATGATAAAGTTGAGCGGCGTCCGCAATTCATGGCTGATGGCCAGGGCCAGGCGATTGCGCGCGTCTCGCGCTTCTTCGGCTTCGGCGCGTGCCAACACGAGCATGTGATTGGCCCGCTCCAAAGAGTAGTATGCTCGATCCAGCTCCTTCACCAGGTTAGCCAGCTCGGCACGGCGTTGTCTGGCCTCATCAAGGTTCTTTTGAGCTTGTTTGAAGCTGGATAAGGACCATTCCGTAGTCGTAAGCAGAGCGAGGGTGGAGGTCCACCCTACCAAGCCTGAGAAAGCTCCGACGGCAATGACCCCAACCGCGTAGCCTAACGATAACGTCTCGGGCATGATCGCGCGAGATAACCACAGAACTAAACCGGTTATCATGCCCATAGATGCGAAACCGGCGGTTGTCCCTGCGGTGATGACGGCCATAAAGGGCAGCAAGGCATAGAGCAAGGCGAGTTCGCGCACCCGAAAAAGGTATATGGCTAGGGTCACGGCGGCAGCCAAGCCTGTCTGCCAGATGATCTGGGCTAGGACGATGCTTCTCTCTACTAGCCGGAGCGTGCCCACACAAACTATGGCGACAATGGGGGCTAGAAGCCATACGGGGGTGCCCAGGACATCGGGCCATCCCGCGGTGGCGACAATACATAGCACGTAAGCTCCAGCTATGGCGTATATAAGGGTGCGATGCGTGGATTGTAGCAGTTCGTTGGTCAGAGAAGCAAGGCCGGGGTCCAGTCCCGTTGAGCGGCGCAACGCCTGCCACATAGTGGCCTCCTCATCATACCTCAAACAACCACCTATCCGTTAATTCGCATAGTGTATAATTCTCCTTTTAACAGCATAGCCAAGCTGTTGGATGGTCTGGGGAGACACTTTTACTATGCGAAATAACTAAAGCAATAACTCGTATATAGGAGCCAGTGCCACATAGCTACGCTGAAAGATACCATAAAGATCATCGTATTGTGCCGCTACAGCGGGGCGTGGCTCCTCGGCCGATGCCAATTGCACCAGTTGATCTGCGACGCGGTAATCTGGGTAGAGCCCCACCCCTAACCCACCGGCAATGGCCGCACCAAGCGAGGTAGCCTCTACCGAAAGCTCGGGACGAAGCAAGGGCACAGCGCATATGTCGGCGATGATCTGCCGCCAAACGGCCGAGCGCGCCCCGCCACCGATCAGCCGCAAGGCGCTAATCCCAACCCCTAACTCCTTGAAGACATCAAGGATCAGGCGTAGATGAAAGGCCACCACTTCCAATA
>DAOTVR010000082.1:0-27986 GCA_034436315.1 Anaerolineae bacterium | reverse complement strand
TCCTGGTGAACGACACCACCAGGCCCATCCCCGATACGATCGTCCATCACGGCAAGGTCGTGGAGGGCCGTTTGGCCGTCGGCGAGCTCGTGGAGGCGGTCGTAGACCGGGAGCGACGCTTGGATATAGCCCGCAACCACACCGCCACGCACCTCTTGCATCGCGCGCTGCGGCAGGTTTTGGGTGAACATGCAGCCCAGGCCGGCTCTCTGGTGGCTCCGGATAGGTTGCGCTTTGACTTTGCCCATCTGGCGCCGTTGACGGCCGAGGAGTTGCGCCAAGTAGAGGCGATCGTGAACGCTCAGATCAGGGCCAACCTGCCGGTCAAGACGCGCATCGTCCCCTTTGAGGAGGCCATCAAGGGCGGCGCGGTGGCCCTTTTCGGCGAGAAGTACGGCGACCTGGTGCGTGTGGTCAGCGTGGAGGGCTTTAGCGCCGAGCTTTGCGGGGGCACACACCTGAAGGCCACCGGAGAGATAGGCTTGTTCCTCATCCTCGGCGAATCCAGCGTGGGCTCGGGGTTGCGGCGCATTGAGGCCGTCACCGGGCGAGGGGCCGAGGCCTATGTACGCGAGCGCCTGGAGACGCTGAGGGAGTTGGGCGAGATCCTCTCGGCCAAGCCCGGCGAGGAAGTGCAGCGGGCTAACGCGCTGATGGCCCAGCTTCGCGAGTTGCGTCACGCGGTGCAGGAGTTGCAGCGGCAGCTCGCCGCCCAAAGCGTAGAGTCCTTGCTGGATCGGGTTGTGGAGGTCAAAGGGGTCAAGGTGCTGGCGGCCCAGGTCAAGGTCGCCGACGTGGATGGCCTGCGGGAGATGGGCGATCGCTTCCGTGACAAGCTGGGCAGCGCCGTTGTGGCCCTCGGCGCGGTCATCGATAGTCGCCCGCTGGTGGTGGTGGCCATCACCGAGGACTTGGTTCGCCGGGGCTTGCACGCCGGCAAACTGGCGGGGGCGACGGCAGGATACATGGGAGGTGGCGGAGGTGGCAAAGCGACGATGGCCCAGGCCGGCGGCAAAGAGGTCGCTCGTCTTGGAGAGGCTCTGGCTATGGTGCCTCGGTTGGTGGCCGAGGCGTTGAAGGCGTGATCTTTGTGTGTCAGGCGACCCGGGTTGACGGATGGGCATAATGGGCGGAGCACAAGGCAGAACGGGTGGGAAGGCGGGCCCTCCCTTGACGCACTGTAGCATCGTGACCTGGGAGAAGGGCCACGTGCGGGCCGCGGTCGTCGAGCTGAGCGAGGGGGTGGCCGAGCTGATGGGCGTGGCCGCCGCGCCGGTCCACGGGATCAGCCGCACCAGTCACCCGGACCTGGATCGCTGGGTTGCGGGTTGCGAACAGGCCCTGACCCAGGCGGAGGATATGACCGCCAGCATATCGGGGCGCAAGGTGGTGCCCGATGACGTGATCATGAGCATACCCACCGAGGTCACACATAGCTTGCCGGTGGTCGTCTCCAAGCGCCGGCGTGACGCGGATATCGGTTGCAGCTTGGAGGAATTGCGAGCCCTTTTGCAGAGGGGCTATCGGCAAGCTCAGGACGAAGTGGGCCTTCGCGCCAGGCAAGCGAATGAGGACATCGTTCACGGCTCCCTGACAGAGGTGGCCTTGGATGGGCAGATGGCCAACCATCCCCTGGGGTTGCGCGGCGAGCAGATTGAGGTGCGGATGAGTTTTGCCCTGGCGCCGTTAGAGTGGATTCGCGCCCTGGAGATAGTGGCCGAACGGCTAGAGCTCGCGTTGGCGGCCATCGTCCCTCAAAACGTGACCTATGCCTCGCCGCTCGCTGATCCTGAGGCGCAGCTGATCTTGCTTGACGAACATCATACCTCGCTCAACGTGATACGCCATGGGCGATTAAAGTGGTCTGCTCTCGTGGAGATCGGAGAGCGGGAGATCACCGGCACGACGGCGGAGACGCTGGGCTTACGTGGGCGGCAAGCAGATGCCTTGATGCGTGCCTATCGGGCCGGGCAGTTGCGCGAGGACGTGGAATTACAGGTGGCCCGGGCCTTTTGGAGCGAGTTGCGCCGTTGGATGACGGCGCTCGCGGCAGAGATGAAGAAAGGTGCGGACGGCGCGTTTGCCCCCAGCCGTATTTACTTTGCGGATATGACGCGACGCATCTCGGAGGCGCACCCATCTCTGGAGACGCCTTTTTGGGAGCAGAGTTTGCCCTTTGAGCGCTGTCCGGAGGTGATTGAATTCGGGGTCAACACGGTGCGCGACGTGCTGGATTGCACGGGCCAGGCCAATGGGCCGGCCTTTTTATCTTTGCGCGCCCTGGCCCATTACGTGGCTCAGCTCTGCGCGCCTCACAACGAGCTCGATCGGGCGTTGATGGAGATCGTTCGGGGGCGCCATGTGTCCTCTCTCAAGAGGGCGCGTTAGGGTCTTGGAGGTCTTTTGGCATCCATAGAAGTCATTCGTCTGCTGCGCTCTGATAGTGTGGATACGGTGGGTGAGTTGCTACAGGACGCACCGCCGGGCGCTCAGGTTTGGCTGGTTGCGCCCTGGCGTATGGCGCTGACGCGCAACCTCGTGTATCTCAAGTTGCTGCGGCGCATGGCCGATGCTGCGGCCTTGGACTTGCGGCTCGTTTCCCATGACCTGCTGACGCGCACCCTCGCCCGCGAGGCGGGGATACCGGTGTATCGCTCTCTCCCTTGGAGATTGCGCCGCTATCGTCGGCCGCGCAGCCAGAGCGCTCCGGGGCTGGCCGGGCGTGTGGTGGCGTTTGAGGGGAAACTCGGCTGGCGTTGGCGGCGACGGCCGCGCAACCTCAGCTTCGGCGGGGTGCTGTTATCTCTCGTGGTGATCGCTTTCCTGGGCGTTGCTTTGCTGGGGATCGCCGCCATTCTGATCCCTAGTGCGACGGTGCGCTTGGAGCCCGTCGCTCGGACCGTCTCCGGCAGCTTGGAAGTGACCGCTCACCCCGAGTATCGGGATATCGACTACGGTCAGGCGATCGTTCCGGCGCGGGTGGTACAGGTCATCATCAGCGGTCGTGGCGAGACGCCCGCCACCGGGCGCATAGATGTCCCGGATGGCCATGCGACGGGGGAGGTGGTGTTGGTCAACAAGACCACTGAAGCCGTCATCGTGCCCAAGGGAACCGTGGTGCGCACCGGTTCGGGGGTGAACGTGCGCTTCTACACCGTGGCCGATGTGGAGCTTCCGCCGGCTCTGTATGCCAGCGCGAGGGTGGGGGTGATCGCTTTTGAGCCGGGGCCAGTGGGCAACGTCCAGCCGCTGACCATCAACGTCGTGGAGGGGCCGGTGGCCCATCTGGTGAACGTTTTGAACGACCAGCCCACGCGTGGTGGGTCCATGAAGCGGGTGGCTACGGTGGCCTCTGAGGATGTGGACAAGTTGCGCGCCGAGTTGATCGGCCGTTTACAGCAGGAAGCCTATGCGCAGTTGGTGGGCGAGCTCCAGGCGGGCGAGTTCATCCCCCCCGAGTCTGTGGACGCCCAGGTCATGGCGGAGCATTTCGATCAGGTGCTTGAGCAACAAAGCGATGTGCTCTCTATGGAGATGAAGGTGGTCGTTCGGGGGACGGCCGTGGACGGCAAATCTCTGGAGGCGTTGGCCAAGCATTTCCTGGAGAGCCGCGAAAAGGGCCTGAGCCTCATTGAGGGGACGCTGGAGGTGCAGCGCGCGGACGACGTGCGCATGGAGCAGAAGGTGGCGCGCTTTCACGTGATGGCCCGAGGGGTCGTCGCCCCGATGGTGGACGTAGAGGGCCTCAAGGCCTCCTTGCGGGGGCGCAAAGTGGCGCAGGCGGCGAGCTGGCTGAGCGAGCACCTGGACTTGAGGGCGGAGCCGGAGATAGAGGTTTTCCCCCAGCAGTGGGAGTGGATGCCTTGGCTGCCGGGGCACATCAACGTGATCATCTCGGCCGAACATCGTTCTTAGTTGGGGTGTGATGCGTTGCCTCGCTTTGGATGTAGGGGATAAGCGCATCGGCGTGGCGATCAGCGATGTAAAGGGCTGGTTGGCGCGCCCTTTGGAGGTGATCCCGCGGCGTCCGGGGCCGGCCAGCTTCCTGCGCATCGCCCAGATCGTCGCTGAAAACGACATAGAGCTCATCGTCGTGGGGTTGCCGCTCCTGCCCGATGGCTCGGAGGGAAAGCAAGTCCTCTCCACCCGCGCTTATGTCGCCGGCCTTGCCGCTTATGTGAATGTGCCCATCGTCTTCTGGGATGAGCGCGGCAGCACCCGCCAGGCGGATCAGTTCCTGTTGGAGGGGGGGAGCAAAAGGCGGCGGCGGAGAGCAGTGTCCGATATGGTGGCGGCGGCGGTGATCCTCCAAGAGTACTTGGATGCCAAATCGGGAGGTCGGTTTTGCTGAGGACGGCGTTGCGTTTGCTCTTGCGCCTCATCACCCTCGTGATGGGGATTTCCATCGTGGTCTTTGTCCTGGTGGGGGGGCTCTGGTATGTGTGGCAGGATGCCCGTGGGCGGGCGCCGCAGGTGAGCTACACCCTCACGGTGAAAAAGCTGGAGCGGGCCGGGCTGGGGCTTTACCTGCGCTATCGCGGCGAGGATGTCTCGCGGCCGGCCAACCCCGATGACCCGCGGGAGGTGACCTTTGTGGTCAGGTCGGGGGAGACGGTGAGCACCGTGGCTCAGAATCTCAAGCGGATGGGGCTGATCAAGGACGCCGCGCTCTTCGGCTGGCTGGTGCGTTACTGGGGCGCCGACGGCGATATCCAGGCGGGGGTCTATGCTCTGCGGCCCAATATGACCATGGAGGAGATCATGCGCCAACTGCAACATGGGCGCATCCCGGCGGTCAAGGTGACCATCCCCGAAGGTTGGCGGGCCGAAGAGATCGCCGCTTTGCTGGAGACGCTTGAGGTCGTCTCAGCGGAGGAATTCATGGCGGCGGTGAGGGAGGGCCGCAGCGATTACCCGTTTTTAGTGGATCGGCCTCCAGGAGCTCCTACGAGCCTGGAGGGCTTTCTCTTCCCCGATACCTATCAATTTCCCCAGCACACGACCCCCGCTCGGGTGTTGGACATCATGTTGGAGAATTGGGACCGCCGAGTCCCACCGGAGCTGCGCGAGCGGGCCGCGGAGCAGGGCTTGACCCTTTACGAGGCGGTCACCCTGGCCTCGATCGTGGAACGTGAGGCCGTGGTTCCGGAGGAGCGCCCCCTCATCGCCGGCGTTTATTTGAATCGCCTGAGAAACGGCATGTACTTGCAGGCGGACCCGACCGTTCAGTACGCCAAGGGTTACGATCCGGCCACAAAGCGCTGGTGGAACCCCATGTTACAGGAGGAGGCCCTGGCGGTGATCTCTCCCTATAACACGTTTATTAACCCCGGCTTGCCCCCCGGCCCCATTTGTAACCCCGGCCTCGCCTCCATCCGGGCCGTGTTGGCGCCGACGGCCAGCGATTATCTCTTTTTCTTCTCTAAAGGCGATGGCTCGCATGCTTTTGCCGCCACCTATGAGGAACACCTGCGCAATCAGGAGCTATACGGAGGCAAGGGGACCTCTCGGTAATCTCTGGAAGATTGAGAGAGGGCTTTCCCCGAAAAGGGGGCATCAACGCACCCAGAATTTGCTTTTTTTATTGACTTTGAGTCTATTTGATAGTATAATAGGGTTGTAGATAGGTTGACTGGGGACGTGTTAGTGGCCGTGTCACGGAGGTGTGGGATGCCTCTCTTTTTGACTTACCATCCATGGGCAGGTGGGACGATGGGCCGCGACGAGGTGTTGAATATGATCCGTGCGGCCAACGAGGCCTGGAAGAGCCAGGGCTTTTCGTGCTATAGCTACATCGGAACGCCGAACGATGGCGAGGGCTGGTTTGTTTTATCGGCACCCAGCCGTGAAGCGCTCATCAGGATGTTCCATGAGCACAGGATCCCCTATCTCTCCGTCACGGAGGTGTGGCAGTTGGGGCCGGAAGAGCTGAACGCTGACAAATTCGCGGCCAAAGAGAGCTCCCGGGCCGCCTGATGAGCTATGTAGGGGATCACGAGATTGCTCAGCGTAGGTTTAGTATGCAAGACCTGTGACGGGTTGGACGCGCGGCTTATCGTCTGGGCGCGCGTCCCTTTTCTTTATCCTCTACGTTTCCTCCTAACTCACTGAGGCTACCATGAACGATCGCCAACGTCTTCTCACCTTGTTATCGGGCGGCGTGCCCGACCGCGTGCCCTGGTTCGGGGACCTAACCTATTGGGCGGGGGCGATGGAGGCTCGTGGCGAGGTGCCCAAGGATTGGCAACGCACCGAGGACTATTATCGTTTCCATCGCGAGCTGGGGGTGGGGTTCTATTTGCAGGGCTATTGGGCTTTTCGGACGGTCGTCTGCGGAGATGTGGCCATTGAGGAGCGCCAAGAGGCGCATGCTCGCTGGCGTCGTATCCGCACCCCTGTGGGCACTCTAGAGGAAGAATGGCGTTATCTCCCGGAGGCCTATGCCTGGGCGCCCTATCGTCATCTGATCAACTCGCCGGATGACCTCCCCGCCTTGCGCTATTGGTGGGAACATCTGGAATACCTCCCCGATGAGGAAGAGGCCCTCCGGCGCAGGCCGTGGGTGGATGATCTGGGCGTGGTGCTCTGTTATTTGCCGCGTAGCCCCTTCATGCAGCTCACCGTAGAGCTCGCCGGGATCGCCAACGTCGTGGAGCTGTGGTCACAGGTGCCCGACGAGTTTGAGGAGACGCTGCAGGTGATGGAGCGCAGCGCGGATAGGGCCGCAGAGGTGGCCGTGACCGTCCCGGCGGATTGCCTGATGATCCCGGAGAACCTCTCTTCCGAGGTGGTCGGGCGGCGCTTTTATGAGCGGTATGTGCGGCCTTGGGAGGAGAAGTGGGTGGCGCGCATCCGCGCGGCGGGCAAATACTCTTTTATCCATATGGACGGCACCTTGCGGGGGTTATTAGGGGAAGTGGGCCGGGTGGGCTATGATGTCATTGAGGCGGTGACCCCTGCGCCGGTCGGGGATGTGCCCATGGGGGAGCTACGCGCTTTGGCCGGCCCGCAGGCCATCCTTTGGGGCGGTTTGCCCGGCGTTTATTTTACCTCTCTGGTGAGTGAGGCGGAGTTCGAGCGCCACGTGCGCGAGGTCTTGGAGGTGATGGTAGCCGATAAGCGCATGGTGCTCGGCGTGGCCGATCAGGTGCCCCCCAATGGGTTGCGTTCTCGCGTCGCGCGGGTTGTGGAGCTTGTGGAGCAGTATGGGCGGTATCCGGCGTGAGGGCGGTCCCCGCGAGGTGTTCGGGCAACGTGTTGCTAGCGTAGGGAGGGACTATGCGCTATCGGCTATTGGGTAGGACGGGCTTTCGCGTGAGCGAGATCGGCTATGGTGGTTGGGGCATCGGCGGGGGGTGGGGCCCTCGGGATGGTGAGGAGGCGATGCGCGCTTTACGGAGGGCCCTGGACTTGGGGGTGAACTTTTTTGACACCGCTCTGGGCTATGGCAACGGGCGGAGCGAGCAATTGATCGGCCAAGCGGTCAAGGGGATGCGCGAACGGGTGTTCATCGCCACGAAAATACCTCCCAAGACCCATCGTTGGCCCGTCTTGCCACATGAGCCGGTCTCGGAGACGTTTCCGGCCGATTGGGTCATTTCCTGTACGGAGAAGAGCCTGAAGCACTTGGGCAGCGACTATATTGATGTCCAGCAGTTGCATGCCTGGACGCCGGCGTACACCGAGCAATTGGACTGGTACGAGGGGTTGATGCGCCTGAAGGAGCAGGGCAAGATTCGCGCTTTCGGCGTTTCGGCCAACGATTGGGATCCCTATGGCCCTGTGGGGCTGGTTCGCTCCGGCCTGGTGGATACCGTGCAGGTGATCTATAACATCTTTGAGCAACGGCCGGCCGAGCAACTCCTTCCCGCCGCGCTGGAGCACCACGTGGGCATCATCGTGCGCGTGCCCTTTGAGGAGGGGCTGCTCACGGGCCAAATCGGGCCGAACCACCGATTCAGCGAGGATGATTGGCGGAGAGACTGGCTCACGCCGGAGCGGCTGAGGGAAGTGGCCCCGCGCATAGAGGCGCTGAAGGCCTTCCTCGGCCCGGATCGGCCCACCCTCGCGGCCCTGGCGCTCAAGTTCGTCTTGAGCCATCCCGCCGTGTCCACGGTCATACCCGGCATGAGCAAGGTCGGCCATGTGGAGGCGAATTGTGCCGTCTCCGATGGCAAGTTGCTTTCCGGTGAGGAGCTCGAGGCCCTTCGCGCGCACGCCTTCGTCCACGGCTGGAAATATCCCTGGAGCCAGGAGCGGTGAGCCGATGAGGGCCAAATTGGCCTTTGTGGGTGGGGGCAGTTTATTCGTGCCCTCCATCATCAACGGGATAGCTCGCGTGATGCAGGAGAGCAAGGTGCCCTTTGAGGTGGAGCTGGCTCTCTACGACATCAAGCCGGAACGGGCCGCGCCCATGTGTGCCTATGCGGAGGTCGTGCGCAAGGCTTGGGGCGTGCCCCTCCGGGCTGATGTTGCCGGCAGCCGTGGGGAAGCGTTAAAGGGGGCGGATGTTGTCCTGCTTTCCGTTTGGTTGCAGGAAGAGCATGAGCGCCTAGACGCCTTTGAGAGGAGGCTGGGCTTCAGGTTGCCGGAAGAGGGTCCCGGCGTGGCCGCTTGGGCGGTTGCTTGTGCGCCGTGGAGCCTGGGAGTTGCGGCGGAGATGAGGGCCTGTTGTCCCGGCGCGCTCTTGATCACCCTGATGAACCCCACGGACGTGATTGCCGGGGCGCTCGGCAGGATCGGCGCCGTGCGCGCTGCCGGGCTATGCGTGGAAGTGGATGGCTTGCGGGGCGCTTTGGCGTACTATTTCCGCGTGCCCTATGAGGCCATCGTGCTCAGACACGCCGGGGTGAATCACGATGGCTGGGTGCTGGGGTTGGAGGTCGCCGGCCAGGATGGCTATGAGCTCTGGAGGGAGCGCTGGACCGAGATCGTCGGCGATCCGGATTATCATCCCGGCAACAAGGGCCTTTGGCCGATCTTGCGGTTGACCGGGCATTTGCGCAGCTCGGCTTATCACAATTGGCCCCTGGAAGTGGCCGAGGACGCCACGCACCAAGCGCTGTGGGCGAGGTGGCAGGGCAAACGGGAACTCTACACCCAAGCTCTAGAGGAGGCCTTGCGCACCGGCGAGCCCATCTGCGATCCGCCGGGCATCCATCCGGAGCGCTCCAAGCTCAACTATCCCTATACGGGGATCACGGTGGGCAAGCTCATGCAAAGCGTGGCGACCGGATGGGCCAACGTGATCCCATTGCAAGTGCCCAACCGCGGGGCGATCGCCAACTTCCCTTCGGAGGCGATTGTGGAGGTGCCCACGCTCGTACAAGGCAAGCTGGTGCAGCCCTTGCCTATAGGGGCGGTGCCCGAGTGGCTGATGGGTTACACGCGCCTGCTGGCCATCCAGCGCCAGCTCATCGTGGAGTACTTGGCCGAACGTGATCTGCTCACCCTGAAGCGCGCCTTGGCCACTTTGCCCATGTTTGGCAGTGTGCAGCAACTGGACGCCTTTGCAGAGGCTTTGCATAGGGAATTCAGCTGGACTCACCGATGATTTAGGGGGAGGGTGAGCTTGGCTCAATTGTGTCTTGTGGGCTATACGTATCGGGGATACGCGATGCGCTATGCCTTGGAGCGAGCCAAGGCATGGGGGTATGACGGCATAGAGCTACGCAACTTTGGGGATATCGACCTCACCGGCCCTGCGGGTGTGGCTGCGGCGCTGACCAGGGCTAAGGAGATGGCCGAGGCGTTCTCTTTAGCCATTTATAGCCTGTTTTATGCTCCGCTTCCCGTATCGCGCGCCCACGAGAGGGCCGACGAGGAGCGGGCTTTCGCGCAGGTGCTAGGTGTGCTGGCAGAGTATCAGGTCCCGATCCTGCATACTCATCTGAGCTTGCGCGGGCCTGACGGTGGCGAGGTCACGGCGGCGGCCGCGCGGGAAGAGGATTATGTTGCGGTTCGGCGCACCTTGGAGCGGATCCTCCCTGTGGCCGAAGCACATCGCGTGCGCATCGCCATTGAAACGCATATGGGCACCATCCACGATACGGCCGCCTCGCAGCTCGCTATCGTCTCGGCGCACGACTCGGATTACCTTACGGCCTCTCTGGATTTCGCCAACATGCTCATCGCCCGGCGCGAGGAGGTTTTGACGGAGGCCATCCGCGCCTTTGGCTCGCGGATCGGCTACGTGCACATCAAGAACCTCAAGCTCTTGCCCGGAGGGTATGATTGGAACCTGCCTGTGCGCTGGGGGGATATCAATTATTACCTCCTGTTGAAGGCGCTTAAGGAGGCGGGTTATCGGGGGCCTTTGGCCGTGGAGTATTGCGGGACGGGCGACCCGGACGTATTCGCCGCCGATGACGCCGCTTATCTGAGGGAGTTGATGAGACGCCTGGAATGGTAAGGGCGTTTAGGATGTTGAGGGGGTTTTTCATAGAGAGGGGGATAGCATGAGCCGAGGGGAGAGAGTGGCCGAGTCTCTTGAGCAGTTGGTGGATTTGCTCTACCTTCCTGTGGAGTATCCCGGCCAGCAACGCTTTTTATGTTACACGGATGATGAAGCCCACGCCTCGCGTTTGGTGGGCGCTCTAGCTCGCGAACTGGCGAAACGGGTACCGTCGGCGCAGATGGGGGTCCATGCCCTCTGGGGATTGGACTGGTCCTCGCGGGAGGCCCTGGTCACCTCGTTGGCGCGCAAGATGGAAGAGGCCGCGCCGGCCCTTGCGGCGCGTATCCCCCGACGCGCGAACGGTAGCACGCAGTATCTGGCCGATCAGCGCCTGCGCTTGCTGATGGACCCTCCCGACGACATCCCCGAGCGGGTGCAGACGTTCGTGATGGCCGTTCCCGGCTCCGCTTTGCGCGAGGATATGAAGCCCTGTTTCTTCCAACTCAGGGCGCTGATGTCCTCTTCGGATCACAATTGGATCATCGTCGCGCCTCTGGAGATCACGCGGTTCGGCGAGGGCGTGGTGGAGATGTCTCCCTTCCACACCCTCTTTGAGCCTTACGCGGTGCGCTTTTCGCTTGCGGATCTTCCCGAAGCGCCGTGCTGAAGCTAAAGGGGAGCACAAATTGAGCCACAAAACAATACAACGGCCCGATATGGCCGCTGTATTCGTTTACGCCCAGAGCGTTTTAATGCGATGCACCCGACTCGGCGGGTATCACGTTGGTTTGTGTTCGGGCATACTCCTACCTTCCCCTTGAGGCTTGCTCATCCGCAAACTCGTCAGGGGCCGGCGATGGCAGCGTTAAGCCGCTACGAACGGTGCCCTAGGATTTCGCCCATTTTGTCTCTATGCTGCAAGAGCACGAGGACGGCGTTCACGCCGAGGCCGATGATGACGGCCAGGGGCAGGGGAATTTGGATCAGCCCCTTCGCGCTGCCACAGATCAGCCCCAGCGCCACCACAAGGCCGAAAACGATGAGCCACACATTAAGCTCTCTCATAGAGCTACCTCCTTTTCGCAAAGCTCATCTTCGGAGGCTCAGTATAGGCTCGTACCATTATCATAACATAAATGAGGGCCTTTGTCAATGGCTTTTGGTGATTCGCACCGGCTGGTGGTATAATGCGCCAGACTGCCGATCGTTGAGTTGAGGAGGATGCATGAGGGAATACAAGGCGGAGAAACTACGCAACGTGGTGCTCGTAGGGCATGGTTCCAGTGGGAAAACGTCCTTGAGCGAGGCCATGCTTTACGATACTGGGACCATCTCGCGCTTGGGAAGGGTGGAGGAGGGGAACACCGTCTCCGATTACGATGAGGAGGAGCGCAGCCGACACTTCTCGGTCAACTGTTCCATCCTGCCCTGCGAGTGGCGCGATTGTAAGCTGAATTTGTTGGATGTCCCGGGGTACATGGATTTTGTGGGCGAGGTGAAGGCGGCCATCCGTGCGGTGGATAGTGCGGTCTTGGTGATCTGCGCCGCTTCCGGCGTGGAGGTGGGGGCAGAGATACAATGGGGTTTCCTAGACGAGGCCGCCTTGCCGCGCCTGGTCTTTATCAACAAGATGGATCGCGACAACGCCAACTTCACGCGCGCCTTGGAACAGTTGCGCACCAAGTTCGATAAAACCTTCGTGCCCGTCCAGCTGCCCATAGGCTCCAGCGAGACGTTTGCGGGTATCGTGGACCTTGTGAGCATGAAGGCTTTCATGGGGCCAGAAGGTAAAGAGGCCGAGATCCCGGCGGAGCTTCGCAGCGCGGCCGAGGAGGCTCGTTTGCAACTGGTGGAGCATGCGGCCGAGGCCAAGGATGAGTTGACGATGAAGTATCTGGATGGCGAAGAGTTGACGGCCGAAGAGATCCATGCCGGCCTCGCCGCCGGCGTCCGAAGTGGACAGTTCGTCCCCGTCATGGTGGGCTCCGCCACCAAGAATATAGGCGTCAAGCAGCTCCTGAACGCCATCGTGGACCTTTTGCCCGATCCATCCGGCGTGGAACGCAAGGCGCTTAACGAGGCGACGAAAGAGGAACAGACGCTCACTCCCGATCCTGCCGGCCCGTTGGTAGCGCAAGTGTTCAAGACCCTGGCGGATCCTTTCGTGGGCAAGCTGACCTACTTCCGGGTGTACAGCGGGTCCATCCTCTCTGATTCGCGCGTCTATAACGTGAACAAGGGCGTGGAGGAGCGCCTGGGGCAGCTCTTCATGGTGCGGGGCAAGGAACAGATCCCGGTGGATGCCGGGAGGGCGGGAGATATCGGGGCTGTGTCCAAGTTGGTGGTAACAAGCACCGGCGACACCCTCGGCGATCGCGGCGTGCCCTTGGTGATGCCGCCGATCGTTTTCCCGGAACCGCTGTTTTCCGCAGCCGTCTTTCCCAAGTCCAAAGCGGACCTGGATAAGTTGGGCGCGGGCCTTGCCCGCCTGGTTGAGGAGGACCCCACCTGGCGCGTGGAGCGCAATGTGGAGACGAACGAGACCATCCTATCGGGGATGGGGGAATCGCACATTCAGATCGCGGCGCGCCGGCTGGCCCAAAAGTTCGGCGTGGAGATCGTTACCGATATCCCCAAGATCCCCTACAGGGAGACGATCACCAAGACCGCCTCGGCGCAAGGACGGCACAAGAAGCAGACCGGCGGGCGTGGACAGTTCGGTGATGTCTATATCCGCTTTGAGCCCCTTGAGCGGGGCGCCGGTTTTGAGTTCGCCAGCGAGATCTTTGGGGGGGCTGTGCCCAAGCAATACATCCCTGCCGTGGAGAAGGGCATCCGCGAGACGATGGTTAACGGCGTGATCGCCGGTTATCCCACGGTTGACTTCCGGGCCGTCATCTACGATGGCTCTTACCACCCTGTGGATTCGTCAGAGCTGGCCTTTAAGCTGGCCGCCCGCCTGGCGTTTCTGAACGCGATTCCTCAGGCCGGGCCGGTGCTCTTGGAGCCGATCATGGAAGTGGTGATCACCGTCCCCGAGAACTTTATGGGGGATATCCTCAGCGACCTGAACACCCGTAGGGCACGGGTCTTGGGCATGGAGCAAAAGCGCGGCAATGGGATCGTCACGGCTCAGGTGCCTTTGGCCGAGATCCAACGTTACGCTACGGATCTGCGTTCCATGACCCAAGGGAGGGGCTTTTACACCATGAAGTTCTCCCACTATGACATCGTGCCCTCGCACCTTGTGGACAAGATCGTGGAGGAGGCTAAAAAGCGCGCCGAACGGGAGGAGCGGTAAGAGTTGCCCAAGGTCGACCTACACGTTCACACCGCCTATTCGGACGACTGTCTTACGACGTGTTCTGACGTGTTGCGTTGGGCCAGGCGCCGGGGTCTAGACGCGGTGGCCATCACCGACCATAACACGATCGCCGGCGCGGTGGCCCTGGCCAAGTTATCCCCTTTGCCCATCATCGTGGGGGAGGAAATCCGGACGTCTTGCGGGGAGATCATCGGCCTATTTCTCAAAGAGGAAGTGCCGGCGAACCTATCTCCGCGCGAGACGGTGCATCGCATCCATCAACAGGGGGGATTGGTCTATGTGCCCCATCCGTTTGATCGCATGCGGCGCTCGGTGTTAGATATCGGGGCGCTGATGGAGATCATCGCCGATGTGGACTTGATCGAGGTGTTCAACGCGCGGGTGACCTTTCCCTTGGATAATCGCAACGCCGAGGACTTGGCCCGACGTTATGGCCTGTTGGGTGGAGCCGGAAGTGACGCACATCAGGGCTTTGAGATCGGCAGGGCCTATGTGGAGCTGCCCGCTTTTAGCGATGCCCGGAGCTTTTTGGCGAGCCTGAAACAGGCCCGCGTGCGCGGGCGCGTTTCCTCCCCCTTCGTTCATGTGGGCAGCACCTATGCCAGGCTGGCGAAAAGTTTGTTGGCCAGCTCCTCTCCCAGGTAAGTCAAGAGGCGAGCGGCACGCGATAGGGGCCGGGTCCCTCCTTTGGCCTTCTCTCTATTTAGGTGAAAAGGGGGCGCGGTGGCTCCGCCTAGCAACGCGCCGCTACGGTGGATGCGTCGCCAAAAGGGAGGCATATGTCGGCTATCTCCTTTTTAGTCGCTTTATTTCTTTCCGTCATCGCCGGCGTAGTGCCCACGGTCCTTTATGTGCTCATCGTCTGGTGGGTTGATCGCTACGAGAAGGAGCCGATCCAGCTCTTAACCTGCGCGTTGCTCTGGGGAGCTATCCCCGCCGGCATCTTGTCTTTCATATTGGAGACGCTCTCGCAAGGGCCGGTGAAGCAACTCTCTCAGGCCTATAGCCAGCTCGTGAGCACCAGCGTTGTCGCCCCTGTGGTGGAGGAGAGCGTCAAAGGGGTGGCCTTGTTGGGGCTGTTCTGGCTGGCCCGGCACGATTTCGACGACGTGCTAGACGGTATCGTGTATGGCTCTATCGTGGGTTTTGGTTTTGCCATGAGCGAGAACATCCTCTACTTCCTCAGGGCCTGGCTCTATGGCGGTTTCTCCTCCTGGACGATCACGGTTTTAGGGCGGGCGTTAGCCTTTGGCTTCAATCACGCCATGTTCACCTCGTTCACGGGGGTCGGCTTTGGCTTGGCGCGGTACGAGCGCCTGCGTGGCAGGAAAGCGCTCTTGATCCTCCTCGGCCTGATGGCGGCGATCACCGCCCATTTCGCGCACAACGTTTGGCTCGCCGTAGGGGGATTTTGCGTGTTGAGCTTCCTCCTTGACTGGACGGGGGTGTTGGTGGTGTTTATCATTATCCTGCTGGCCTGGCGCCGGGAGAGCGCCTGGATGGCCGCCGAGCTTCCCGGAGAGGTCGCAGCGGGGGTATTGACCCCTTTACAATTTGAGACCGTCAGCTCCCGCCGAGGTAGATTGCGCCGTGAGTGGCAGTTGTTGGGGATATCGGGCTTGCATCAGGCCCGGCTATGGCGCCGATTGGTTAAAGCGAGCACCGAGTTGGCTTTCAAAAAGCATCAACAGGCCCGCATGGGCGAAGAGAGGGGCAACAGCAAGGTGATCGCCGCCTTACGAGGCGAGATCTTGCGTATCAGGCGGGAGCTTGGCGAGGGGAACTTGACTGAAGCGCGCATTTGCTCTGCCTGTGGACGCCCTGCGCCCGCGGACGCCGGGATGGTTTGTCCCTATTGCCAGGCTCCGTGGGCGGATTCGTAAGGATAGAGGAGGATCGTATCATGCGCATTGGGATCATCGCCGATATCCACGATAACATCTGGGCCTTGGAGGATGTTTTAGGCAAGTTAGAGGGCTGTGAGGCTTTGCTCTGTCTGGGGGACGTTTGCTCACCCTTCACGTATGCCGCTATCGGCGAGGGCTTCAAGGGGGCCGTGCACGCCATCTGGGGGAATAACGATGGGGATAGGCTGCTCATCGTCCGCGCAGCGGATAAGGCGGGGAACATCACCCTGCACGGCGATTTCGCCGAGCTGAACCTGGGAGGGCGCGCGATCGCCCTGACCCACTATCCTCACATCGGCAAGGCCCTGGCCTCAAGTGGCCTCTACGACCTGGTCTGTTATGCCCATAACCACAAGCGCGACGCCACCTGGATGGGGAAGACCCTCCTGCTGAATCCCGGCGAGGTGATGGGGCGCTTTGGGGTGCGCAGTTTGGCCATCTACGATACCGAGCGCGGCGAGGCGGAGATCGTAGAGGTGTAATCGGTCTTCTTTATGGGGGATGATGAACGAGGAGATCCCAACCGAGGATGTGATCGCCGAACCACAGACGGCCATCGCCGAGGCGCGGGCGCGGCCCAAGGGCAGCTTCGCCGGCGATGTGCTCAAGCTGGTCTCGGGGACGACCTTTGCCCAAGCTTTGGGCGTGCTCCTTTCGCCCCTCCTCACCCGGCTCTATAGTCCCGAGTCCTTTGGGGTCTTGGCCCTATTTACCTCCATCACGGGGATCATCAGCGTGGTGGCCTGCCTGCGTTACGAGTTGGCCATCATGCTGCCCGAGCGCGACGAGGAGGCCGCCAATCTGCTGGCGGTGAGTCTGCTCAGCGTGGTGGCGATCGCCGCCCTCTCCCTGCTGATCGTCTCCTTGGGCCGCCCGCTATTGTTGGGGTTGCTCAGGGCCCCGGCGCTGGGGCCGTACCTCTGGCTGGTGCCGCTGATGGTCTTTTTTGCGGGCGCGTTCGGCGCGCTGAACTACTGGAACTCGCGCACCAAGCACTTTGGGCGGCTCTCGGTGGTGCGGGTACTCAGTGCGTTCAGCACCTATACCGTCAATCTGGGGGTGGGCTATGCCGGCCATGCCACGGGGGGCACGCTCATCGGGGCGGCGGTGCTGGGCTCGGCCCTTTCCGCGTTAGAGCTGGGGCGGCGCATCTGGCGGGATGATAAAGGGCTGTTTCGTGGCGCGGTGCGTTGGCACGAGATGACTGAGGGCATGAAGAGATATCGCAACTTTCCCCTGTACGATATGTGGTCGGGGCTGTTGAATACGGTATCCACTCAACTGCCGACGCTATTGCTCTCTGCGTTTTTCTCCCAGACCGTCGTGGGGTTCTACGCCCTTGGTTACCGCATCCTCTCCTTGCCGATGAGCTTGGTGGGCAGCGCCATAGGGCAGGTCTTTTTCCAACGCGCTTCGGTGGCTAAAGCGGATGGGACGTTGACTCAGGTTGTGGAGAGCACTCTGAGAAGGCTCATGGCTTTGGCAGCCTTTCCATTTATGCTGCTTGCCGTCATTGGCCCGGATGCATTTGCCTTTGTCTTTGGTCAGCGATGGCTTGAGGCCGGCTTCTACGTGCGTATTCTGGCGCCATGGTTGTTTTTCGTGTTTCTCGGCTCTCCCATCTCCACGTTATATTGCGTGCTTGAGAGGCAGAGAATAGGGATGCTTTTCAACATCGCTCTGATTATCACCCGAGCCGCTTCGCTGGTTGGCGGCGGCCTGTTGGGGGATAGCCGTGTCGCCCTCGGCTTGTTTGCGCTATCCGGAGCTGCGCTATGGGCTTGGTTCTGCCTCTATCTGGTTTCTGTTTGTGGATTGAGTCGCCGGAGCACGGCGAGGGTTATCGTTGGCCATCTGTCCGGCGCTCTAGTTTTCATCCTTCCCGTCGTGCTCACAAAGTGGGTATGGAGGGCTTCTTCCTTCGTCGTCCTTGCGGTGAGCGTTTCCGTCGGCGTGTTGTACTATGCACGCCAGTTCGCCCGCGATGGTGACCTGAGGGCTCTTGTCTTACGGGCGATTCCTTTGCGGAAGTAGGGCAGCTATGGAGAAGCGTTTGGGAAAGAGGCGTTGGTCATGGACACGGATTGCCCTTCGTGGGCACACGTTTGCTTGAGCAAAAATCGGGGCATTTCCTGGCACGCCTTTTCAGAACCTGGACTGACAACCTGGGCCAAAGGATTCGCGTTTCACAATGGCACGTTGCTTCGTGCAGAGGGACTAGGGAGGCTCTTCGCCCAAACGGTAAAGGCTGCTCCTGAGGAGGAAAGAGCTCAGCGCCTGGAGGCCTTGTTACGCGAGTTGAACGGCCACTTTGCCCTCGTTTTGCAGACGGACAGGTTGCTCTGTGCCGCCGTGGATCGGGTGCGTAGTATCCCTCTTTTTTATGGCCGACGCGATGAGCAGCTGTATGTGGGCGATGACGCTTTCTGGATCAAGGAACAGGTGGGCGATACAATGCCCGATCCTTTGAGCGTGCAGGAGTTCATGCTTACCGGCTACGTTACCGGTTGCGATACGCTCTTTCCCAACGTCAAACAGCTTCAAGCAGGAGAATGTGTTCTCTTTGAGGATTCGCCTGAGGGCGTCCAGATGAGCTTGCGCCGGTACTACCGGTTCATACATTCAGACCTTTACCGGCTGACGGAGGATGAATGGTGTGAGCAGCTTGATCATGTGCTTCTCAGCGTTTTCAGTCGCCTCCTTGAGTCTACTAAGGGCTGTCAGATCGTCGTTCCGTTGAGTGGTGGGTGGGACTCGCGCCTCATCGTTTCTATGCTGAAACGCTTGGGTGCTACCAATGTATTGACGTTCTCCTATGGCCGCTCTGGCAATCTGGAGTCCATTATCAGCCAAACCGTGGCTCAAAAGCTTGGGTTTACCTGGGAGTTTGTGCCTTACTCCCTAAAACGGTGGCGCGAATGGGTATCCTCTCGGTGGTGGGAAGACTATCTTGATTACGGAGGGCAAGGTTGCACACTCGCTCATCTTCAAGATTTTCCAGCGGTATGGGAGCTCAAAAGACTTCGTAGGCTGGAGGAGAATGCGGTATTCGTGCCTGGCCATACCGCGGATGTAATTTCGGGGAGTCACTTGCCGCTATCGCTGGAGAGTTGCTCTTCCCTTAGCTGTGGGCGCGTTGTACAGGCCTTGCTGGCACGTCATTACAATCTGCGGGGCTTGCATGATCCTTTACTGCTATCTGCGCTCGAGCGCCGTATTGAGGCTACTGGGATAAAGGGCCCTATAGTGGATTTGGATCAGGCAACGTCTCTCATGGAGATGTGGGAGTGGCAAGAACGTCAAGCAAAATTTATCATCAATGCAGTGCGCGCTTACGAATTTTGGGGATTCGAGTGGCGAATCCCTTTTTGGGATGCTGAGTTTGTGGACCTATGGTCCCACGTGCCCTGTTCATTGCGGTTTGGTCAAAGGCTCTATAGCAAGTACGTTGGAAGGGTTTTTAAGGCTGTCGGTTTGGCCGGGGTTCATTCGTCGCATTCTCCCCGGACACAAGAGAACATCAGATCAAGAATAAAGCAAGTCATCCTTGATTGTATGCGCACCCGTTCGGTTGTCGGCGCCCTTTTAAGGCGGGGGGCGATCATTGCTAGCTATTGGTCACATCCCCTGGCCTGGTATGGAATCCACTCCTTTGGGGACCATCTGAGACAAGTTCTTCATCTGAACGCCTTAGATGCGAATTTTAACATAAATTCCGTCCTTGTGAAGTACGAGTTGGCACGCTGGGGCATCGGGAAACAAGTGCCCTCCAGATAATGGAAAGCAATGCCGGTCAGCTTCAGGCCCTTTAGGGCTCGTGGGCAGTCTTTTTCCCCTAGAGAGGGGCAGTTACCGGCCTGTCTAGGTTGTGCGGCCCAGGATGGCCGCGAGTTGGGCCGCCTTGGAGGCGTGGACGACGGCCAGCACCTCGTCGGCGGGCTGAAGGACGGTGTCGCCATGGGGCATGATGAGCTGCTCCTTGCGGATGATGGCCACGATGATGCACTCTTTGGGTAGGTCTAGATCGCGCAGGGCCTTGCCCGCGGCTACCGCCGTAGGATGCACCTTCTCCTCCACCAGGGAGAACCGGCCCTTGCGCAACT
Organism: Anaerolineae bacterium; assembly: GCA_034436315.1. Taxonomy (GTDB): domain Bacteria; phylum Chloroflexota; class Anaerolineae; order UBA1429; family UBA1429; genus DAOTVR01. Next base: position 8,255 of record DAOTVR010000082.1, on the reverse strand, counting down.
TGAGCAGGGTCATCATATCGCCCAGAGACATCTCCTCGGCGATCAGGCGGGCCATGAGGTCTGCTTGATTGAGGGCCACGTCTACACCCATGGCCGGCGTGAACAGCCAGGCGTTCTTCGGGTTGTTCACGCGCGCGATGACGCGCGGCACGCCGAACTCAAAGCGCGCCAGGCTGGTGACCACCAAGTTGGTCTCGTCGTCGCCGGTCACGGCAGCGACGACGTTCGCCTGGCGAATTCCAGCGGCTTCTAACACGTTGGGATCGGTGCCGCTGCCCCAGATCACCGCCTCAGCCGGCAGGTCTCGCTGCAGGCGGGGGAGCTCCTCACGGCGCGATTCAAGCACCTTCACACGGTAGCCTTCGTTCAACAGCAAAGAGGTCAGATAGGCCCCTACCTTGCCTCCGCCGACGATGATCACGTTCATTGCCATCGTTATGCCTCCTTATGCCATGGCCAAAAGGGCTTTCAGACGCTCGCCGGCGGTGGGCAGCACGGCGAGGTAAGCGATATCCCCCTCTTGGAATACCGTGCCCAGAGTGCAGAGGAACGTCTGGCCTCCTCGGCTGATAGCTACCACCATCAGCTCGCCGGGGACGGTCAGCTCATTGACCGTTCGCCCGGCGAGGAGCATCGGGATCTGTACCTCTATGAGGTCCACTTGCCCGCCCAGGCTTAGGATGGGCTCAAATTGGGAGTAACACAGCAGGTCGGCAATGCGGTTGATCCCCCACGAGGTGGTATTGATGGTCTGCAAGCCCAGACGGTTATAGATTTCGGCTTTGCGAGGGTCATAGAGGCGGGCGACGACTTTGGGTACCCGGAAAACCTGGCTGGCCATGCGCGCGGCCACCACGTTGGCCTCATCGCTGGACGTTACGGCGGCCAGCCCGTCGGCGCGCTCTATCCCGGCTTGCACCAAGACGTCGCGATCAAAGCCTATTCCGACTACAGTGCGTCCCTTGAACGAGGGCCCCAGGCGTTCAAGGGCTGCGGGGTCCTTATCCACCACCGTCACCGCGTGGCCCCGTAAAGTCAGGGTTTGGGCCAATCCACTGCCCATGCGACCGCAACCGATGATGATCACCCGCACGTCTCACCTCCTTGTGGGCTCTTGAGCCGTCGTCTTTATGCCTCGCTCGCGTCGGCGCAAAAGCGCTTTGCGCACCTCGTCAACCAAAAGCAGGGATGGCGTCCACGCTAATAGGAACAGCCAGTTCTTGGGATCAAAGGGGGCTGTGCCCACTACTTTATTCAAGAAGGGGACATAGATCAACAGGTTCACCAAGATCAACTCGGTGGCGATGCCCACCCATACCAAGGGGTTCTTGAAGAGGTTGTAGCGGAAGAAGGAGGCGCTCTCGGTGCGGTGGGCAAAGAGGTTGCCGATCTGAGTGCTCACCACGGCGGCAAGGGCCATCGCGGTCGCCGAGTTGTACAGGGGGCCGCTTGAGGGCAGATCTAACCATTGTCCCCAGTAGCCGTGGGTCCAATATTGGAAATAAAAGGCCGCCATGGCCGCCAGGCTCTGAAGGGGGCCCAGCCAGAGGTACGCTCGTCGCAGCAGCGCGGGCGTGATGACGTGTTCCTTGAGATCGCGCGGCGGCCTATCCATCACGCCGGCCTCAGGAGGCTCAGAACCCAAGGCCAGGGCGGGCACGATATCTGTGCCCAGGTCAATGGAGAGGACGTGCATCACGTTGAGGGCCAAAGGAATACGCGCCCGAGTGAGGGCGAAGAGGATGAAGGGCACCGCCTCCGGCGTGTTGCTGGTGAAGATGTACGAGGTGAACTTTTTGATATTCGCGTAGACGGCCCGTCCCTCTTCTACGGCGTTGACGATGGAGGCAAAGTTGTCGTCGGTGAGGATCATCGCTGCCGCCTCTTTGGCCACGTCCGTCCCGGAGAGGCCCATGGCGACCCCGATATCGGCCTTCTTGAGCGCCGGCGCATCGTTGACCCCGTCGCCGGTCACGGCCACCACGTGTCCTAGCTCTTGTAAACAGCGGACGATGCGCAGCTTGTGTTCCGGGGAGACGCGGGCAAACAGCACCTCCTTTTGCAGCTCGGCGCGCAAGGCCGCGTCGTCCATCGCATCGAGCTCGGCGCCCGTGATGATGCGCGCCTCGGTGCTGCGGAGGATGCCCACGCGTCGGGCGATGCTCTCGGCCGTCAGGCCATAGTCGCCGGTGATCATGATGACGCGAATGCCGGCCCGGCGACACTTGTCCACGGCTTCAACGATTTCGGGCCGAGGGGGGTCCATCATGGCCATCAGGCCCAGGAAAGTCAGCTCCTTTTCTACCGCTTCGGGGGTGTATTCCCTCAAGTCGGGGGGAAGGCGGCGCATGGCGACGGCCAGAACCCGCAATCCTCCGCGAGCGTAATCGTCGTTGATGGAGGAGATGAGCGCATACAGTTCTGGGTCGAGCGGGCGCAGTTCTCCATCCCATTGAACTTGCTTGCACAGGGCCAAGACCTCCTTAGGAGCCCCTTTGACGAAAGCCACCCGTCCCTCGGGCGTTTGGTGGATGGTGCTCATGCGTTTGCGGCGGGATTCAAAGGGCAGCTCGCGAAGGCGCGGCATCGCTTGGGCCTCGGCTTCTAGGTCCAGCCCCGCCTTGCCCGCGGCCACGCGCAGGGCCGCCTCGGTGGGATCGCCCAAAATGCTCCAGCGGGGGTTCGCGCCGTTCGGGGGCAGCAGGCGGGCGTTGTTACATAGCCCGGCGGCGACGAGCAATTGGCGCAAGTCACCGTCTGCGGGCACGGGCACTGCCCTCCCTTCGTTCAGGATCTGCCCCTCAGGGGCATAGCCGACCCCCGTGACGGCCAGCCATCGGCCCCCCACCCATATGTCGCGCACGGTCATCTCGTTCTGCGTAAGGGTGCCCGTCTTATCGGTGCAAATGACCGTGGTACAGCCGAGCGTCTCCACGGCCGATAGCTTCTTGATGAGGGCGTGTCGCCGGGCCATGCGTTGGACCCCCATGGCCAGCGCCAACGTGACGGTGGGCAGCAGCCCCTCGGGCACAAAGGCCACGATCATGCCCATGGCGAAGATAAAGCTTTCCGCCAAATCCACGCCGGCCAAGGCGACGGCCAACACGAAGAAGACGAGCCCGATGCTCACGGCGATGATCGTCACCACCTTCGTCAGGCGCACCATCTCCTTCTGAAGGGGCGAAAGGTCTGCTTCCAGTCGTTGGGTCAAGTTGGCGATCTTGCCGAACTCGGTCTCCATGCCCGTAGCAAAGACGATCGCCTTGGCCGTGCCCGAGGCCACGGTTGTGCCGGCGAAGACCAGGTTGGGGATCTCGGCGCGGGCCAGGCCGGTGCGCAGGACGGCCTCGCTGATCTTGCGCACCGGGTGCGATTCGCCGGTGAACGTGGATTGGTCCACGCGTAGCTCGGCCTCTTGCACCAGCCGAGCGTCGGCCGAGATGCGATCTCCCTCGCTCAAGAGCATGACATCGCCGGGCACCAGCTCTTCGGCGGGGATGCGTTGCTCCTCGCCTTCTCGCAACACCCGGGCATAGGTGGGAAGCAGCTTGCGCAGGGCCTCGGTGGCTTTCTCGGCCTTGAACTCCTGCCAGAAGCTAAAGATCCCGTTGATCACGTTGACCATCCAAATGGCGATGGCCAGTTGGGGCATCTGGGCGATGAAGGCAACGATGCCGCCCACCCAAAGCAGGATGGCCATGAGGTGGGTAAAGTTGGCGGCGAACTTGAGGATGAGCGGTTTCCCCTTGATCTCGCGGAGGACGTTGCGCCCAAAGCGTCTGAGGCGCTCCTCGGCCTCTAGTTGGGTCAAGCCCTCTGGGCGTGTTTGAAGGGCCTCGTAGACTTGGGGGATGAGTAAAGTGTGAATAGAGGCGCTGATATCCGTTTTCAAGGATGAGTTATCGTCGGTCATCTTCTCGGTCATGTTTGGGCTTCAGGAGCCTTTGCCGTCGGGCTTCCCCACGATGTCGTAAGGTCGCCCGTGTCAGGGATTTGTCGGCGAGATAAGCTACCTCCTCCTTCCTCTCGGTGAGAGATCGCTGAGGCGCAAACCCTTATCATATACCACATCCTCAGGATGGGCAAAAAGGCCCAAGGCATTGACAGGGGACGCCCTTCTGCTTATGATGGGAGCACTCCGGCCTAGGAGGTCGGTTGAGCGTCCCTTCACGCTCGCAAATACAAGGTAAAGGAAGAAAGACCATGGCCCAAACGAGATTGATCATTGAACGCGATGTGGAGACCGTGATGCGCGACGGCACCATCCTGCGCGCCAACGTCTATCGGCCTGACGTTTCGGAGCGGCTGCCCGTGCTCTTACAGCGCACTCCCTACGGCAAGGATGTCAGCAATGTGGATTTCTGCATGCTCTCTGCGGCGCGGGGCTATGCCGTCGTCGTACAGGATACGCGCGGGCGCTGGGCTTCCGACGGCCAACATTACCCCTTCCGCGACGAGTTCAACGATGGCTATGATACGGTAGAATGGGCTGCCGCGCAACCTTGGGCTAACGGCAAGGTGGGCATGTGGGGTGGTTCGTACGTGGGTTTTACCCAATGGGCGGCGGCGGCCATGTGTCCCCCTTCGCTGGTGGCCATCTTCCCCGCGGTGACCTTTACGGATACCTACGGCCAAGTCCTACAACCCAACGGGGCCTTGGCTTTGGGCGTGGCCGTCAGTTGGTTCCTTGGAGCGGGGGTGAGCATGGCCATCCTGCGCATGAATGCCTCCGCCGAGGAGAAGGCCGCCCTTCAGGAGCAGTTATACGACGCCCTGGACGGCATGACCAGCGGCAAGACCTTTCGCACGCTCCCCCTATCGGCGATCCCCCTGCTGGGCCGCGAGGACCTGGCCAAGCCCTTCCTGGATTTCGTCGCCCACTCGGAGCGGGACGATTTCTGGACGCAGTTTGACGCTTCGGTCCACCGCCACAAGATCGCCGTGCCGGCCTATCATCTGGGCGGCTGGTACGACATCTTCGCCAAGGCCACTACCGAGGATTACGTGGCGATGACCCGCTCGGCAGCTACGGAGACGGCTCGGCGCGGCCAAAAGCTGATCATGGGGCCTTGGCTTCACGGCCCCCTGAGTGGGCTGGTGGGCGATTTTGACTACGGCACAAGGGCCTCGGACATGGCCGTGCTCTCCAATGAGATCATGTGGCGCTGGTTTGATTACTGGCTCAAGGGCATTGATAACGGCATCATGGATGAGCCGCCCGTGCGTATCTTTGTCATGGGGAGGAATCGCTGGCGAGAGGAGCACGAATGGCCTCTGGCCCGAACCGTCTATACGCCCTACTACCTGCATAGCGCCGGCAAGGCCAACACCCTGAACGGCGACGGGGTCCTTTCCCCGCAGCCGCCGGCCGACGAGCCACAGGATCACTATGTCTACGACCCGCGCGATCCCGTGCCCACGCGGGGAGGCGGGCTGTGTTGCTGGCAGGCAGCCCTCCCCGGCGGGGCCTTTGATCAGCGGCCGGTTGAGGAGCGCCCCGACGTCTTGGTTTATACCTCGGCCATGTTGGAGCAGGATTTGGAGGTCACCGGACCGCTCAAGGTCGTGCTCTGGGCCGCCTCCAGCGCGGTGGATACGGATTGGACGGCTAAACTCGTGGATGTCCATCCCTGCGGGTATGCGCGCAACCTGGCCGATGGCATCGTGCGCGCACGCTTCCGCCACGGTACCTCTCAAGCCGAGCTCCTGAAGCCGGGAGCGGTTGAGGAGTACGTGATTGAGCTGGGACCCACGAGCAACGTGTTCCTCGCGGGGCATCGCATTCGCCTGGAGATCTCTTCAAGCAACTTCCCCCATTACGATCGCAACCCTAATACCGGCCGCGCGGCCACGAGCGAGGAGGATATGGTGCCGGCCACGCAGACGATCTATCACGACGCCCGGCATCCGTCGCATATCCTGCTGCCGATCATCCCCGCTTGAGTGAGTCTAGGGGGCGAAGGCACCCTTCGCCCCCTTTCTTGGCGCCCTTTCATTGCCTTGGCCGCCGACCCGTGCTATCATAGGAGGGCTCATCAAGCGGGCGGTGAGGAGCACCAGATATGAATCGCTCCCAGGATGGGTTGGATCAAGCTGAGCGGGACTTGCGTCGCGCCCTTTTGGATATCCAATACGCCTATTGGGAGTGGGCCTGCTTCACAGCCCAACAAGCCGCCGAGAAAGCCGTCAAAGCGCTCCTGATGAACCGAGGATACACGGTGTGGGGCCACGCCATTACGCCCATGCTGCGTCGCCTGGAAGAGCTGGCCGTTCCCGCGGCGCTCATAGAAGGGGCCCAATTGCTGGACGCACACTATATCCTGGCCCGCTATCCCAATGGCTTTACGGAGGGCAAGCCGGCAGACTACTATAACGAACGAAAAGCCCAGGAGGCTGTGCGTGCTGCGGATGCAATCGTCCGCTTCTGTAAAGATCATCTCCATAGACCGGGATGAGCTGCTCGCCCGGCTCAAGGCCATCGCCGCGCGCCTCTGTACAGAGCACCCGGAAGTGCGCGCGGTGCGCGTGTTCGGCTCACTCGCGCGCGGCGATCAGGTGGGGACAAGCGATGTGGACGTGCTCATCGTGCTGCGCGGCGGCGCGCAAGGAGACGCGCTGTGCTTCACCACACAGCAAGACCCCTGGGAGCTGCTACGTGTCTTTCAGCCCTACTTTGATCTACCCATCGGCGTGGACATGTTGGTCTTGAGCGAAGGGCAAATCGCCCATCGCCTGCGGACGGGCGACCCCTTTATCGCCCGTATCTGGCGAGAGAGCTGGCCGCTCTATCAGGCCGGGTAGCCCTCTCCTAAAGCCGGTGCACCGCTCGTTTGGCCGGACCCTGCGCTCTATCGTGGCGCTCTGCGCCCTTTTTGTTTGACCGCGGGTGGCCTGTGGTATAATGGGGGCTCAAGGGATACAAGGGTGCGGTTCGCTTGGATAGGGTGCGTTGCATCGTTTGGGTCGTGAAGGATGGGCAGCGAGAGAGCCGGGTTATTCTTTGATCAGGCGACGATCACCGTGCGCGCCGGCGATGGCGGCAACGGCTGCGTGAGCTTTCGCCGCGAAAAGTTCATCCCCCTCGGCGGGCCCGATGGCGGCGATGGCGGCAGGGGTGGCAACGTCTATCTGCGCGCGAACAAGGGCCTGAATACCCTGATCGCCTTCAGCCGGCGGCGGCACTTTCGCGCCGAGGACGGCGGCCCCGGCCTGAGCAAGGGGATGCGCGGACGCGACGGTGAGGACCTCTACATTGAGGTCCCCTTGGGTACGGTGGTGCGCGACAAGGCCACCCAAGAGGTCCTGGGGGATCTCACGATCCATGGCCAGGTGCTCCTGGTGGCCCGTGGGGGGCGCGGGGGGCGCGGCAACGAGGCCTTCAAGTCGCCGACCCGCCAGGCCCCACGCTTTGCGGAGAAGGGAGAGCCGGGCCAGGAACGCACCCTGGTGTTGGAGCTACGGCTCATCGCCGACGTCGGCCTGGTGGGCAAGCCCAACGCGGGCAAATCCACCCTATTGGCCAGCGTCTCGGCGGCCAGGCCCAAGATCGCCGATTACCCCTTCACCACCCTCAGCCCCAACCTGGGGGTGGTTGAGGTGGATGGGCAAAGCTTTGTTATGGCCGATATCCCCGGCTTAATTGAGGGTGCTCACCAGGGGGCCGGCCTGGGGCTGACCTTCTTGCGCCACGTGGAGCGCACCCGCCTCCTGGTGCACCTGCTGGATGGGGCCAGCGCGGATCCCCTGGCCGATTATCGGGCGATCAACCGCGAGCTGGCCCTCTATAGCGAGAAGCTGGCCTCCAAGCCGCAGATCGTGGTCCTGAACAAGATGGACCTGCCCGAGGTCCCGGCGCGCTACGAGGCCCTGCGGCAAGCGCTACAGGGGGAGGTGGAGCAGCTCCTGGCGATCTCGGCCCTGACCAGGCAAGGGGTGCCTGAGCTGTTACGGGCCATCTCGGCCCGCCTGGCGCAGTTGCCTCGCGAGGAGCCTCAGCCGAGCGTGTTCGTCTTTCGGCCCCACGAGAAGGAGAGCCCCCTCTTCACGGTCACCCGCGAGCGCCCCGGCGTCTATCGCCTGGAGGGGGAGGAGATCGAACGCCTGGCGCGGATGACCGATTGGACGAACATAGAGAGCATTGAACGCTTTGAACGCATCCTCCAGGCGCGAGGCATCTCGGCCAAGTTGGTGGAGGCCGGCGTGGAGCTGGGGGATACGGTGATCATCGGCGACTTGGAGCTGGAATGGCGCTAGCT
>DAOTVR010000081.1:0-7133 GCA_034436315.1 Anaerolineae bacterium | reverse complement strand
TGCGTCCCCCATCCATGACCAACACCTGGTCGGCGTTGCGGATGGTGCTCAAGCGGTGAGCGATGACCAAGCTGGTGCGGCCCTTCATCAGGTTCAGGAGCGCTTGCTGGATCTGCACTTCTGTGCGCGTATCTACGCTTGAGGTCGCCTCATCCAAGATCAAGATGCGCGGATCGGAGAGGATGGCTCGGGCGATGGCCAGGAGCTGCCGCTGCCCCTGGCTGAGCGTGCCGGCCCGTTCCGAGAGCTGTGTCTGGTAACCTTCGGGCAGGCGCTGAATGAACTGGTCCGCGTTGGCCAAGCGCGCCGCAGCGATCACCTCCTCGTCACTCGCCTCCAACCGCCCGTAGCGGATGTTCTCCATCACCGTGTCGGAGAAGAGGAACGTATCCTGGAGGACGATCCCCAACTGGCGGCGTAGGGAGTCCTGCTTGATCTCGCGGATATCGTGCCCGTCCACGAGGATAGCCCCCTGATCCACGTCGTAGAAGCGTGCAAGCAAGTTCACGAGAGTGGTTTTGCCCGCGCCGGTCGGGCCCACCAGGGCGACGACCTGCCCCGGCTCGGCGACAAAGCTCACGTCCTGGAGCACCGGCACGCCCTTGACGTAGCTGAAATAGACCCCCTCAAAGGCCACATGGCCGCGCAGGTCGGTGAGCTCGGTGGCGCCGGGGCGATCTCGCACCTCCGGGACCTGATCCAGGATTTCAAAGACGCGCTCCGCGCCCGCCAGGGCAGACTGGATCGAGTTGTACAGGTCCGCCAGGGTCAAAAGCGGCTCGAAGAAGCGGCGCGCATAGAGGACGAAGGTGGCGATAACCCCCACGCTGACCATCCCCCGTAAGGCAAGCCATCCGCCCAACCCGGCGATGACGACGATATCCAGATTGCTGAATACCATCAACATGGGGCGCAGCAAGGTCAGTAGCAATTGGGCGCGAATGCTTGCATCGCGCGTGGCGGTGTTGGCGCGATCGAACGCGGCCAGGGTAGCACCCTGACGCCTAAAAGCCTGCACCACCCGTATCCCGCCGATGTTCTCCTCCATCAGCGCGTTCAGCCTGCCCAAGTTGGCTTGCACTTGCTGGAACCCGCGCCGGGTGCCCCGGCCCATGTGTAGGGTAAACCATAGCATGAGGGGCAAGATCACCAACGCCCCCAAGGCCAGCCAAACATTCAGGGCAAGCATCACGCCCACCATGCCGATCAGCGTCAGGAGGCTCGCGGCCAATTCCACGACGCTTTGAGAGAGGACGCGGTTGATGGCGTCAATGTCGTTGCTCAGGCGGCTCATCAGCTCGCCCGTGGGGCGTTGGTCAAAGAAGCGCAGCGAGAGGGTTTGGAGATGTTGGAAGAGGTCGCGCCGCAGGACGCGAAGCACCCTCTGGGTGATGGCCACCATCTGGTAACTCTGGCGATATTGGGCGAGCCAAGCGAGGGTGTAGACGCCCACCATGAGGAGCACAACGCGCATCAGGCCGGCGAGGTCACTGCGAGCGATGAAACGGTCAATGGCCACGCCAACCAGGTAAGGCCCCGCCAGCTCCAAGCCGGTGGTGAGCACCACCAACACCGTGACCCCGGCAATGGGCCAAGCCTCCGGGCGCAGGTAGGCGAGAAGCCTCCTGAGCACCTTTTGCGGATCACGGGCCTTTTCAACGGCCCGCGCCCCCCTCATCCCCGGGGCGGGCATCCCCATCGTGGGTTGCGCGCCGCTGGCTTGCGTTGCGCCCGCTGCCCTTGGGCCTTCCCTTCTTGAGGCACGCCCATCAAGTCGCTTATCGTCCATGTCACGCCCCTCCTATAGCGTTGCCAAGCTGAGAGCGGTAGATCTCGCAGTAGAGGGGACTGGTCGCCATCAATTGGCGATGGCTGCCCAGGGCGGCGATGCGCCCCCGATCCAGGACGACGATCTTGTCGGCCCCCAGGACGCTGCTGATGCGTTGGGCCACCAGGAAAATCGTGCGCCCGGCCTTGAATGCGTCCAAGGCCGCCTGGATTTTGGCCTCCGTCTCCACATCCACCGAGCTGGTGGCATCATCCAGGATCAGCAGGCGCGGGTTCATCAGGAGCGCCCGGGCGATGGCCAGACGTTGCTTCTGCCCACCGGAAAGGTTCACCCCCCGCTGGCCGACCAGGGTGTCGTAGCCATCGGGGAAGCTCATGATAAAGTCGTGGGCCTGGGCGGCCTGGGCAGCGGCGATCACTTCCTCATCGCTCGCCTCAGGGCGCCCGTAGCGGATGTTGTCGCGGATCGTCCCCGAGAAGAGGATCGTCTCCTGGGGCACAAGGCCGATCTGGGCGCGCAAGGAGTCCAGCGTCACCTCGCGCACGTCCAGGCCGTCCATGAGCACCCGACCTTCCTGAACGTCATAAAAGCGCGGCAGGAGGCTGATGAGCGAGCTCTTGCCGGAGCCTGTGGCCCCCAAGAGGGCCACGGTCTCGCCCGGCCGGGCCGCCAGCGTGATCTCCTGAAGCACCGCCTCTCGCCCTTCTCCATCGTAACTGAACGTGACCCTTTCCAGGGCCAGATGGCCCTCGCCGCGAGGGAGGGGCATTGCGGAAGGGCTATCGCTCACCTTGGGAGCCTCGTCCAGCACCTCAAAGATGCGCTGCGCCGAGGCATCCGAGGCCGAGATGAACCCCACCATCATGCCCAGGTTGGTCAGGGCCATCATGACCCACAAGAGGTAGCTGTTGAAGGCGATGATCTGCCCTATGGCCAACGAGCCGCGCACCGCTAGGACCCCGCCCAGGGCGATCACGGCGACGATGCCTAGGCTGACCAGGTAGCGCAGGATGGGCAATAAAATGGCCAGAAAATGCCCCACACGGATGTTGCGCTCCATCAGGTCGGTGTTGAGGGCCTCAAAGCGCTCGTTCTCATGCCGGGCGCGCACAAAGGCCTTGACCACCCGCACACCGGCCAGGTTCTCCTGAAAGGCCGTATTCAGGCGATCCAATTGGCGCTGTACCTGGATGAACAGGGGCTGGGCCTTGTTGGCGTAAACGACGAACACCAAGAGCGTCGCCGGCATGAGCACGAGCATGATCAGGGCCAATTGCCAGTTCGTCAGGGCCATGAGCACCAGGCTGCCCACGATCATCAGCGGGGCGCGCAGGAACATGCGCATAGTCATGAAGACGAACTGGGCGATCTGGGCGATGTCGCTAGAGAGGCGCGTCATGAGCTGACCAGTCTGCCAACGATCCAGGTTGCCGGGGGAGAGCGAGAGTATGTGCGCAAAGAGGTCGCGGCGGAGGTCGGCGGCAAAGCTCTGCGAGACGCGCACCGAGAACACGGTGATGCCCGCAGTCGCGGCGGCGCTGACCACAATGAGACCCACCATGACGAGCACCGATTGCCAGATCATGCTCACGTCGCGGCGCAGGATCCCTCGGTCTATGGTGGTCTGTAACATGCGCGGGATGGCCAGGTCGGCGGCGACCAGGCAGGCCATAGCAAACCAGTCAAGCCCGATCAGCTTGCGGTAGGGCTTCATGGAACGCAACAGGCGCAACGTTGCTCTCATGATCTATCCTCCAAGACCTCCTCTTTCTTGATACATTTCATCTCTTTGAGGCGCGTCACGGCCTCCTCACAGGCGCTGAAGGCCTCCTCGCGGTGCGCAGCCGCAACACCAACCACAGAGATAATCTCCCCAGGTGCCAGACAGCCTGTCCTCCTCACAAGAGCGATGTCCTCGATGCGCCATTTGGCTTTCAGTTCGCTACCGATCCGCTCGAGTTCCGCCTCGGCCCCTGGTAACGCAGTATAAGTGGCCGATGACGTAATCATCTGCCCGGAGATTCCCCTGACCACTGCACAGTGTATGACCACGGATCCCACGTCCCCCGCTTTTAGAAGGCTGCGCATAAGCGTATTCAGATCAAGCACCTGCTCTGTAACCTGGTACACGTTCCCTCCTTTACTTGCTTCCACAAACCGACTGAAAAACGATCACAGCATCCCTCTGATAGGGCATATCCAGGAGACAGTCGACAAATGGAATATACACTGCCTCTCCCACCATCTCGGGGAATGAGATTGCGCGGTTGGCTGAACTCTTGTTCTGAAAAATGTGACTCACGATTTTTGTCCAGTGCCTTATGGGGAACATCGGTATGGATCCATCACGGGCATGAGCATCTGAGACGCCTCCCGGGTACTGGGCGAGCGCCCGCATCAGGCCCTCTTCCGTCCCTCCGAAATCCTGGGGGGATAACGCAAAGGCGCGTCTCATCGCCCATTCCGAGTATCGCAGGAACTTGCCCCAATCCGCTTGTCCGTATCCACTGCCCATCTCCTCGGGGCCATAGACGTAGTGGATGCCCACATTGTCCTGGTGAGTAAAGGGGTTGTAATAGTTGGTCTCCAGCACGCTCTGTTTCCCCGCCAGGATATCTTCGATGGCCTTCTGGTGCCTGTGAAAAGCTGGGCCAGCGAACCCAAGAGCCAACTGCACCTCGAAGAAGGCCAGCAAGAGCCTGGTGTTGAAATGATTGATCGCCTGAGGCTCCCCCATGTCGTTATAATGCACACAGGCCCTCCCATAGAGAGGGTGTTCCGTGCCGAACACCTGACGCGAATGACCATACTTAAGGTAACGAGTAAAGAGAGATTGAGGGGCCACTATAGCTTCTGAGAGCACAAGGTAGGTGCCGAGGGCCCTTTTCTCGATGGTGAGCCCTCGTGTCGTGGAGAGAAGAGCAGGGGAACACTCGAGAAGGGCTGCGTAGAACGTGGCCTCGGCCTTAACGACGACTTTAGTTTCCCTTACTTCTTTGGAAAACACTTCTGCCCCCGGTTTCCACAATGTAAGCAGCCAGGTCAAACACCTGCTGTTCACTGAGGAAACGCTCAAAGACCAGCCTTGCAGTTCGAGCTCTGGCTACTCGAAAGCCCCAGCAGAAAATCGTGGCCGCATCGTGCCGCCGCTCGCTGAAAGTGTTCTGTGTCCAGAAACAAGCGCTGCCGCTCGATGGGCGCCGCCAGAATGGGCGACTCCCCTAGTTGCGTGCGATGGCACTGAATGGCGGCCATCTTTTGCGCCCAGACCGCGCCCACATCTACCGTCACAGCAATCTGCTCATCGGGCGCGGCGTGCAACTGGCTGAGGCCCAACCGCTGGGCAAGAGATTGTGGTACGGCCAGGTGGTAAAGCGCCACGGGCCCCACCATCCCTTCGGCCATCGCGCGCTCAAAGGCCCTCGTCGCCCAGCGGCTGACGGCGATATGGTCGGGGTGCCCTGAGAGGCCGTGAGGTGGCCAGGTGAGGAGCACTTGAGGTTGAAGCTCGCGCAGTACCGCCACGATCTGGGCGACGGCCTCATTCTCGTTAACTTTCGCAAGGGCGCCATCCTGATAATCCAGCAGGCGCGGGGGCAGGATGCCAAGCGCCTGACAGGCGCAGCGCAACTCTGCCTCTCGCACCGCCCCCAACTCTTGTGGAGAACACAAGGGGGGATCGCCGCACGAGCCCGCCTGGCCGCGGGTGGCCGTCAGCACCTGAACGCGCACCCCGCGCTCGGATAAAAGCGCCAGAGTGCCGCCACAGCGAAAGACCTCATCATCCGGATGAGCAAAGAGGGCCAGCAAAGTTGCCTTAGCGTCCATATGGCTCCTGGAACTGCCCGCTACATGGGGGCTGGGGATCATTTCACGGCACCTGGATCGCTAACACCCGCATCCGCATCTCGCTTTGGATACTTCGCACGGCGTCCTTGGGCACGATCGCCAGCGAGCCAACCGTCAACTCGGCCCCCTCGTCGCCCACGCACAGACGGCCCCGGCCATCGAGAACGAGATACAGCACGGTGAGGGACATCTGGCAAGGGGCAACGGCCTGCCCCTCCTCCAAACTCAACAGCAACGCGCGCACGCTGTCCGCCTCCAATACGGGCGCCAAGCGCGCGCCACCTGGCGCAAAGCCCAGATCATCGACGTTGGCCATCTGAATGGTCATGGATTCACCTTTCAGGCATCTCTTACTCGGCTTTCATTTCGGCAATGCGCTCCTCCACCGCCTTGGCCTCGGCCTGCAGATCCTTGAGGTATTGCTCCAGCCAGGCGATGCGCTCCTCGCGGCTCATAAAGCGCCGGAAGGCGCGCTCCCCCCAGGGGGCTCTATGGGGCGCACAACAAGGGCCCCAAGCGTGGGAATGAGGAGGCAAGGGCGGCTGCCCCCACCAGCCCCATGGGCCCTGCTCCCGCTCGGGGCCGGGTGCCCCGCAACCGCAACCCGGATGCCCATGATGTTCACTACATCCACACATTGGTCATACCTCCTTGAAAAACAAATGGGCGAGAGTCAGCTCTCGCCTTGTTTGGATTCGCCACAGGGCATCGCCCCGTTGGTTCCCTCGCATGCCTCGGCCCACTCGTCGCCCGCCCCCGCGAAAAGCTCGTGCACGAGCTTTTGCCAGGAGAGCAGGCGCTGGCGATCCAGGTAGTAATGCACGCGCATCCCCCGCCGCACAGGATAGACCAGCCCCACCCCGCGCAAGACTTGCAGATGCTGCGAGACGGCGGGCTGGCTGATCCCCAGGTGCGCGGCCAGGGCATTGACGCATAGGGCACAGCCCGCCGGCTGGCGCGCCAGGATCCGCAGCAGTTGCAAGCGCGTGGGATCGGCCAGGGCGGCGAAAAAGGACGCGGGGTCCAGTTTGACAGCCTCCATGCCCAAACCTTATAAGCTAATGTTTATAAGGTTATAATAGGCTTTCTGGCTCAGGCTGTCAAATCTCGTTTGGCGCCTACGCGGCTTCAGCAGACGCTGGAGAGGATCAGAAGCCTTGCACCATCCGTCACCTGTAGGGGCACGGAAAGATCGGGGATGCCCACCCTGTTCTCATAGGCCAGCCAGGTCTCCCGATCAAAGAACTCGCCCTTTTGGGCATCAATCGTTGTCTGAGCTAGCCTGGGCAATGTCTTGACGAGCGCCCGCAACACGTCGCGCCCCGTGGCCCCGGCAGGGAGCGAGAGGGTGACCTCGCTGCGCCCCACCTCCATCCGGGACAGGCTATCCAACTCCACGATGACGTTCATAGGCCCTCCTATCGCGCCGGGGGAGAGGGTTCGCTCTCCCCCGATACTCAGACCACTCCCCAGGTAGATGCACGCTCAATCCTCT